>DAIPZN010000025.1:0-42947 GCA_036782195.1 Cyclobacteriaceae bacterium
TATCAAAACTTAATCACTGGCAAAAGTTACTTAACAATTTCTTAACATATATCCGGATTAATCTTCTTTAAATTTGCATCGGAATTGAATTTCCATTTCCAATTCACTTATGGCCAAACTCAAAGATCAGAATATAAATCAGGACGCGTTATCAAAAGCGGCTTATTCACTTTTTGACTTTACTAAAAAAGAAAAATCATTTTTATTGATCATCTGTATACTCGTATCGATAGCAGGTATCATTACTCCCTACACATATGCGGCCATGTGGTTTGGCTTTGCATTGGCGGCTTATTCTGCTATTGCCAATGACAGTATCCAGACTATTGGTACATTTATCGCTTCCAATCAAACCAGAAAATGGTATTGGCTGTGGTTGTTTATGGGATTGATCTTTGTTGCGACTATCACGTATAGCTGGTTGAAGTTTAATGGTGATGTCAGCTACCAAAGATTACAGGTTCCTGGTTTAGATGTTGCTCCGCAGAATTTAGTGTTTCTTCAGCTTGCAGCTCCCATTGTCTTATTGGTGATGACAAGGTTAAGAATGCCTGTTTCTACGACCTTCTTGCTGCTAAATGTATTTACCTATAAGGCAAATACCATTCTCGATGTAATGAAAAAGAGTTTCTTAGGCTATTTCCTGGCCTTTTTCATTGCCATTGCAGTATGGTTCCTGATGGAAAAATTTGTTAAAAATTTCCTTAAGGGTAAGCCTTCTTCCTACTGGTATGTATTGCAGTGGTTGACTTCTGGAACGCTCTGGGCAGTTTGGATTATGCAAGATGCTGCCAATATTGCGGTATTCCTTCCAAGACAGTTGAATCTCTATGAGTTCATTGGATATACTGGATTTGTATTTCTAGGTTTAGGCTTTTTGTTCTATGTCAAAGGAGACCGAATTCAGGGTATTGTCAATGAAAAAACACGTGTGACTGATGTTAGAGCAGCTACGCTGGTGGATTTCGTATATGCCATTATCCTGTTCTATTTCAAGATGGCCAACAATATCCCAATGAGTACGACATGGGTATTTATAGGCCTTTTGGGTGGTAGGGAACTAGCCATTGCTTTGGCTAAATCAAAGAAGCTTTCCAAAAGAAAAGCAAAACTATACAGAGCTTACAAAATGGCCAGTAAAGATGTGTCCAAGGCCTTAATCGGATTACTTGTTTCTTTGATTCTTGCCTTGATCATCAATGAAGGTGTAAGAAAAGAGATCTTCGCTTTATTTAATTGAAAAATAGATACAGATTAATAAAAGGCATAGGGTGCATTCCTTATGCCTTATTTTTATTTTTACCCCAAAAAAAACCAATGGAGCTTTATACGGATGAATTTTTTATGAATGAAGCTTTGAAAATGGCGCAGCAGGCTTTTGAGGAGGATGAAATTCCGGTAGGGGCAGTGGTTGTATGTAGAAACAAAATCATAGCTAGGGCCTACAATCAGACAGAAAGATTGACTGATGCGACAGCACATGCTGAAATGTTGGCCATAACTGCTGCTGCTAATGCATTGGGATCAAAATATCTTCCTGAATGTAAGTTGTACGTTACTCTGGAACCTTGCGTCATGTGTGCTGGGGCTGCATTTTGGTCCCAGCTAGGTGAAATACACTATTCCGCATCCGATCCAAAGCGAGGATATGTTACTTTGGCAGCTGGCACTTTACACCCAAAAACAAAAGTGTATTCAGGGTTGCTAGCTGAAAAGAGCAAGGAACTGCTGGATAATTTCTTTAAAAAACTCAGAAATTGAAGTGATTTTACTGTTTTTAGAACCATTTTACAACCATTTTGGTTGGTAATTCATAGCTTTCCAAGTTGGAATTTTCTAATGTTTAACCATAAACCTTATTCAAATGGCTTTTGAACTTCCTAAATTACCTTATGATTTTAATGCGCTAGAGCCGCATATCGATGCTAAAACGATGGAAATCCATCATGGCAAACACCACAATGCTTATGTAACCAATCTAAACAATGCCATAGCAGGTTCTGATTTGGAAAATAAAAGCTTAGAAGAACTCATGAAAGTAGCAGGTACTAATGCAGCTGTCCGAAACAACGGAGGTGGTCATTATAACCACAGCTTATTCTGGACTATTCTAGCTCCAAATGGAGGAGGAAATCCTTCTGGAGAACTTGCCGCTGCCATTGATGCCAAATTCGGTTCTTTCGATGCTTTTAAGGAAGAATTCAATAAAGCAGCTGCCACCAGGTTCGGTTCTGGTTGGGCATGGCTTTCTGTATCCAATGGCGAACTTGTTGTAAGCTCTACACCTAATCAAGACAATCCCATAATGGATGTAGCTGATGTAAAAGGTACGCCGATTTTAGGCTTGGACGTATGGGAACATGCTTATTACTTAAACTACCAAAACAGAAGACCTGATTATGTTTCAGCATTCTGGAATGTGGTCAATTGGGATGAAGTTTCCAAAAGATACGCTGCGGCAAAGTAATTTGCCAGCGCATATAATAGAGACCTTGGGGAACTTCCCCAAGGTTTTTTTTGTGCCTTAACCGTACTAAAAACTGTCCGTTAATAATACACCTGTTTTGACGACGAATTAATTAAAACCCTGATTTATAGCTAATTATAAATTTTTTAATTCATTGGCACCACATTTTCATGTTGGGAGACAACAAAATGATATTCTAAACCATCTAGTCATGAAAATTTCCCAGCATGTTTTTCTAGCTGTTTTCTTTTTTTTCTTAGGAATGAGTCATCTCGCAGCAAAGGAAGTTGCACAAGTGAGCGGCCAAATCAGTGATGAAAAAGGAAGTCCTTTACCTTATGCCAATGTGGCTTTAGTCGAAGCCGAAACGGGTATCCTACTTACTGGAGCTGTCACCAATGAACAAGGTAAGTTTTTGATCGAATCCGTGCGAAGTGCCAAAGTCCAATTGGTTATTTCATCCATTGGATATGAAACCTACAAAACCGAAGTTTTTGAAATCAAACCAGGTATGCTCAAGGATATGGGTGTCCTTAAGGTTAAAGAGGAAGTAGGAACGCTCAATGAAGTGACCATTCGGGCCAATAAACCTGAAATCATCATCGAAGCTGACAAAACCACAGTCAACATTGAAGGTACTATTATGGCCGAAGGCAACACAGCTCTAGATGTCATTGGAAGATCTCCGGGAGTGTATGTGGATCAGGATGGAAAAATCAACCTCAATGGCCGTGCGGGTGTCACTGTAATGATCAATGACAGACAGACCTACATGAGTGCAGATGACTTGGCAAACTTCCTTAGAGCCATGCCTGCGGAAAACATCAAAAGTCTGGAGATTATCAACAACCCTACTTCTAGATTTGATGCTGAAGGAGCTGCAGGTGTAATCAATATCAAACTTAAAAAGAACAACATTGACGGCTTATTCGGCAATATACAAGTTGGAAGTCAATACAACGGCCTTTATGCTCCTATTTCTGGTTTGACTGTGAATTTGAAAAAAGGTAAATGGACCAACAATGCCAGTTTGAATTACAACGAATATGCCATGTACAACGACCTGAATATCAACAGGAATTTCACACTTCCTGAAGGACTTTCAAGGTTTAGCCAGGAAAGCAGAATCACCACCAGAAACAAGAATCTGTTTTTGAATGCCGGGTCAGATTATGAGATCAACAAAAACCATAGCGTAGGGATCAACATCCAAGCTTCCCAGACCAATGGCTCAGATGACAACTCATCCAAGACAACAATAGCCAATCCCGGCACGCAGGTGTTGGACTATATAGGTTCTATCAATGACAATGATGCCAAAAGAGAACGCCTTTTTGCCAATGTACATTACATCGGGATTCTGGATTCCTTAGGCACTAAGATTACTACTGATTTTGATTATACGGTGATGCGATCTGATGGAAATTCGCTATTGACCAACAGATATTGGGCTGACAACCAAGAAGCTCAAGCTTCCATGGATAGGATACTCAATCTGAACCATATGGATTACACGATATTTACAGCCAAAGCTGATTTTATCAAACCTTTAGGTAAAGGTAGAGTATTCGAGTCAGGATTGAAGGGAAGCTGGGTACAATCTGACAATAACCTCGACTTAAGCAGAGCAATAGAAGAACAACAGTTTGTCCCTGATCCAAACAGCAACAGATTCATCTACAACGAACAGGTCCTAGCTGCATACGCCTCTTATAAAAGCAAGTTGAATGATAAAATTAGCTATCAAGCTGGATTGAGGGCTGAGTATTCCGATATCAAAGGCAATTCTGTAACCTTAAACCAGCTCAACGAACAGAAATATCTAGATTTCTTCCCCAGCATGTTTGTTCAACAACAGGTGAGCAAAAACTACCAGATTATCTACAACGCAAATCGCAGAATTACAAGACCGAATTATAGACTGCTCAATCCCTTCATATATTATATAGATCCTTTGACTACAGAGGAGGGCAATCCAAACCTTAGACCTCAATATTCTAATAACTTTGAAATGAACCATGTCGTCAAAGGGGCTTACCAATTTACCTTAGGCTATTCACAGACCAATGATGTGTTCCAACAGATTTTTGCCCAAGATGAGGAAACCAGAACGACTTCAACATTTACGGACAATTTGGACAAATCCCAAAATGTCAACTTCAGGGCAATTGTGCCTGTAGAAATTACCAAGTGGTGGAATACCAGTAATATGGTTCAAGCCAATTATTTCAAATGGAACAGTGTGATTGGAGATGCTTTATTGGATGTGAGCCAAGTATCTTATATGCTCAGGACACAGCACAATCTGATCTTGCCGGCAGGTTTAAAATTTGAATTGGTAGGCATGTACTTGGGTCCACAGCTATGGGGTCAAGCCATGTTGAAAAGCTTTGGCTGGGTAGATGCAGGAGTTACCAAATCCTTTTCAAAAGACAAAATTACTTTGACGGTAAACGGTACCGATTTATTCAGATCACAAGTCATCCGTGCTGAAGTGCAGTTTGACCAGATTGATACCAACTTCAGACAGTACAGAAGCACACAGGGAGTTAGAGTTACCCTCCGCTATAAGTTTGCCAAAGGTGAAAGCTTTAGGGTATCTAACAGAACAGGAAGTTCTGAAGAAAGAAACAGACTAGATTAAACAAGACAATCAAAAATCCTCATAAATTTTTTTAACTACCACAATCAATACGGGGAAGGTCAAACTTCCCCGTTTGATTATCTAAGGATATATGTCATTCCAAATTGGATTACAAGATTTTTTCTATCCAGACCAGGAACGAAATACAAATCGGGTTGATTCTCTAAAAACCATTTGTAATTGAGCGTATTGACGTACTGAGTCCTAAAATTCACAAGCAAATTATCAAATCTCCAATCGACTTCCAGTGTTGGGACTAAGTCTACATATTTGTTTCTCCAGTCTTTGGTATCCTCATATCGGTAATAATAAAAATCATTGTTGTACACAATCCTTTCAAACTGTAAACCAATCTTGTTGAAGTCTTTGACCCATGCAAATTCAAGCCAGTTGACATTGGCAGCTGGACCATAACCCATTCCTAAAACCTGACCTTTATTGGTGTATCCATGTCGGACATGGTTATGGATGTACCAAGTATCCAGATTTCTGATACTTTCTCTAATTGTCTGTCCTGTCTGGCTCATTTCGGAGCTGATCTGGAAGAAGCTGTTTTGCCATTTGGTAGGGAAAAGGTGGGAGAAGCCGAATGTAAATCCCCTGTTTCGTTCTGGAGTCACAATAAAATCAGATAGACTCCTGCTATTGCCATGGTTGCCAAACTCACCGTAAAATTCAAAACTACCCTCTTGACTGATCCATCGGAAAAATCCTGTGCTGAATTGCTGCCTTTTGGCTCTGACTGGATCAAAGATATTTGGTGAGCCTTTTCTACCATTGAAGACAGGCAAATAATCGTCAAAGCGATCAATATCATCCCAATAGAGCTGATTGGTAGATCCGTAACCTATGGTAAAGCCTTCAACCCACTTCGGTTGATAACTCAAGATCAACCCTGATAAATATCTATTTCCTTTATTGCGTTTAGGTAAATAGGCAAAATTGTTCTGGAAGGTAAAATTATGATGTGGAGGCAAAAATCCGGAAGATTCCAGATTGCCTGCTATCAATTGACCTTCAAAGCTACCTATGGCAGTTTCGATTGGTTTTAAGGTATTGGCAGTAAAGTGAAGGAATCCGGGAGCCTGATTGCTTAAGAGTAAGGAAGTTCTTTTACCCGGACCCCACCACAGATTTTCAGTGGATAAGCCCAAGGAAATTCCCCTGAAATTGTACCTGAAACTAGATTGTCCAGGCAACAACCTATTGTAAGCTTTGTCGCCAAAGCGCTCGGGCATGTCAATTCTGTTCAGGTATTCATAATAGTACAAAATCGTTGATTCATGTTCTATAGGAAATCCCAGATATGGTTTGTTTTGGGCCAACAAGACTTCTGGCAAAAATTGAAAACTGAAATTTCCGGCGGAAGCATAAAAACCAGCACGGAGCACATGCTGCCAGCCCCGGTTAGGTACCATACTGCCATCGTTTAGGCCAAAAGCATAGTCAGAGTTATATTGGCTTCTGAATCCAATTGGCATGGTATAGATCTTCCCTTTATCATTTTTTCCGAAGGTCCGATTAAAACCTTCCCTATCCATATCCACAAAACTACTATCCAAATCAAACCCCAGTTGACGCTGAAATGCATGGACCGGAAATAATGGTCTAATGGAAAATGAAACTGCACCGTCCAATTTGCCTAGCAATTGCTGCCGTCTCATGTACTCGTCTAGTCCAGGAGTGTTAAGAGGGACAGTTTGTCCAAAACTCTGGGCTAAGCCCCATATGGCAAAACCTACTGTTAATGTCAGAATCCTTTTCATTTTATTTAACATACAGTGCTGAGACTTCTACTTTTGCCAATGACCAACTTTCATCACACTTGGGAAATGGAGTGTTATTTTGGACCAATTCATCCCCAAAGACTATGCGGACTGAAGTGCCGTTGTGCCGAACAAGTTTTTTGATCCTATACCGGGAGGTGTAATTGTTTTCATTGCTTTTGTGGCAATAGCCTGGTAGGTTCGTTTGAATTGCTCCTGTTTTGGGATTATGTTGTCTCAGGTAATTATCAGGATAAGATTGCCTCATACAATACAGGGATTCGCAAACAGTATTGGAGAAAGTAGTTCTCAATACTTCCTGATCACCAATCTGAAAATACCAGATATCCGGCCCGCCTACTCCGTCATCTGGATTCCCATCCCAGCTATCATGGATCATCAAATCCACAGTAACTTCCAGCACATTGTGTGGAGGCAAATTGTCAAGGTTTAGGACAGCTTCTTCATTGTTATAGTTGCCCAGCAAATTCATGCCTTGGAACTCTATAAACTTCGCATTTTCCCATCCTTCCACAGTAAAATCGATAAAATCATGACTATAGACTATTCTTGAAGATTTGAGTTCTTCGCTGCAAGATCCCAACAGGAAAATAAGGCTGCCTAAAATGAAGGAATAAAAGTTTTTTATAGAATTTTCCGGTAGCATCAGGAATTTTGGTAGCTATTTAAAGAATTGAGAAAGATTTGGCTGCATTCAGTGATCACAAATAAACAAATTTTATCACAAACAGGCTTTGATTGAAAAGGATTAAATGGGGATTAGGTAAGGTTAAAGCAGTGATATTGCCTAATTTTGAGTTGAACTTATCCTTTTTGAAATGATCCAACTTACCATTGTGGCAGGAGCAAGGCCTAATTTTATGAAAATCGCGCCTATTATCCATGCCATTCAGGCCCAAAATCAGTCGAGAGAAGCGCTGCGATACAGACTTGTCCATACAGGTCAGCACTATGACAAAAAAATGTCAGGAGACTTTTTTGAGCAATTGGATATTCCGGAGCCTGATGCAAATTTGGGTGGTGGAGGCGGATCTCAAGCTGAGCAAACGGCCAGCATTATGGTAGCATTTGAGAAAGAACTTCTTGCTAACCGTCCCGATTTGGTTTTGGTAGTAGGGGATGTCACCTCGACTCTTGCCTGTTCCATTACTGCCAAGAAATTGGGAATAGCCGTAGCTCATGTTGAAGGCGGGATCCGGTCTGGAGACATGGAAATGCCTGAAGAAATCAACCGCATCGTCACCGATAGCATTTCTGATTATTTCTTTACAACAACAGCACAGGCTGACCAGAATCTTCTCCATTCAGGTGTACCTTCAGAAAAGATATTTATGGTTGGCAATACCATGATTGATACTTTGATGGCCAATAGAAATAGGTTTACTGCACCTCAGGGAAAGCCTTTTGATAACCTCGAGACAAAGCAATACTTTGTACTCACCCTTCACAGGCCCTCAAATGTGGATCATGAAAAACAACTTGGCGAAATTATTTCCGAAATTCTTCACAATAGCAAAGGGCTTCCTGTCATTTTTCCTGTGCATCCCCGTACGGCTAAAACATTGGCAAACCTTGAACTGGACTATCCAAACTTACACCTTACCGAACCACTTCCTTATCTTGAATTCAATTATCTTGTCGCCAACGCCAAGGGAGTCATTACAGACTCTGGAGGAATTACCGAGGAGGCTTCCGTGTTGGATGTTCCATGCATCACCCTCCGCAACTCCACCGAAAGAACAGAGACCATCACCATGGGGACTAACGAACTAATTGGCACTGATCCAAAGAAGTTGAAGCCATATCTTGCTAAAATTCATGCAGGAGATTGGAAAAAGTATCAGGGGATACCCCTATGGGACGGGAAGGCTGCTCAGCGGATCGTCAAGTACTTATTGGGGATTTATTCAAATAAACTATCATCAAACCTCTAGCAGACTTTTAAATATAATGCTTGTGGTGTAACTTAACCTCATGCGTAAAAAATTCTTCCTGCTATTATTAGGTGCAGTCATTTCTTTTGCTGCCTTGAGGTTTCATGAATTTCAGTTTGAACGTCAATCAGGAAGGATTTTTGATGTAATGGAATTTGAACTTCCAGGCTCCGCGGAGCAGCTTACAGCACTCATTCAGCTTTGGCAAGACCCCCCGGCAAGAACTTTTGTACTTCAGCAGCTTTACATCGATTTTTTCTTCATGGTATTCTTATTCCCTGCTATAGCCTGCTTGTGTTTTTGGGGAGCTGAGCTTGTGGAAAAACTGTACTTACAAGGAAATTTCACCAGGAATGCAGTTACAAGGCTGTTGCATTTGATCGGATATGCCCAATTTGCTGCTTTGCTTTTTGATATTTCCGAAAATATCCGCTTGATCCAATTTATTCAGAATGGTGCAGCAGCGGATATTTTCTTATTTGAAACACTTGTCCGGCTGAAATTTGTACTGGCAATCTCAGGGATACTTGTTGGGTTATCCACAGTACTGATTAGTACTTTTTTCTTGGCTAAACGGAAAAAAAGGATGCACTCTCTGCTATGAAGCAGCATCTATGACTTCAGCCTCTGCCTCGATTTCTACTTTATACCCTTCTCCTACAAGCTTGGCTTCAACCAAAGTATTGGCAGGTAGGATATCCGCAAAGCGGTGACCATGTGCCCGTGCGACAGCTTCCCAATCCTTCATGTCATGGACAAAAATTCTTGTTCTTACGATGTCTTTGAGACTTCCGCCAAGTGAAGTGATGGCTGCTTCAATTTTGTCAATGATGAAATGGGTTTGGGCAGCAGGGTCGTCACCACCGATAATTTTTGCACCATGAGTAGCTGTCGTACCTGAAACCCATATTCTGTTTCCTTTGCGGATTGCCCTGCTGTATCCTGCTAAGCTTTCCCAACTGGTCCCACTCAATACCAGTTGACTTCCGTTTGCGCCTTGTTGTACAGAATAAGGTTTGGGAAGCTCATCCAGATGATGACTCAAATCTCCAGAAGCAGTCAAAAAAGGTGGTTTTCGGTACTCATCCCCACAATCACCAGGTATAGGATTCAATTGTTGTTGCGCATCTTTGATCATCGTACGTTGATCTTGGGAAAGCGAAAAATCAAATAATTTCAGGGTGTCTTCAATATGGGCAGATTCGTTGAGTCTGGCTCCAATGATGATGCTTCCCACATATTCCTGCTCCATAATATAGCGGGTAGCTACATTGGCTATAGAGACTTTTAGGCTATCTGCGATTTTTTTGAGTGTCTGAAGCAGTTGTTGAAGTTGCTCCCAACCGCCAGCAGTCTGTACAAAACGAAGGTATTTCATCTGGCTCCAATTGAGGTTGTCATCCAATCGTGGTTCAGGTTTTCCAAGCCACTTATCAGTCAAAAAACCACCCGCCAATGTTCCAAATGCCAGTAGTTTGACTCCGTATGTGGTACAGACTTCCTGCATTTGTCCCGATGCCCTTTGGTCCAAAAGCGAATGACAAACCTGATTGCTTACGATTTTGATTCCAGAGGCACATGCTATCCTTAAATGTGCTGCATCAAAATTTGTCAGACCCAAATGTGCTATTGCTCCTTCTTCCTTCATTTCCTGAAGCCAAAACAGCTGATCGAGCCAACTGGGGTCAGGATAGTGCCAGGCATGAAACTGCATTAGGTCTATTTGTTCTACCTGTAGTCTTTCCATGGCAAGTTCCACAGCAGCCCGTGTAGCCTCCCTTGATGCATGGCCTGGCTTTGGAACCCACTTTGTCAACAGCTTTGTCTTTGTGCCAAGGGGGTGGGTTTTCCTGAAAGTTCCAGCAATAACCTCCGCCGATCCATAATGATCTGCCATGTCAAATCCGTACAATCCTGCTGCCACATAGTCGGCCATAGCCGGAGCTGTGGCTATTGGATTGAGCAGCTTCCCATCCTTTTCCATATCGGCAATCTGCCAAAGTCCCGTGAGCACTTTTGGAAGGATAAGATCATGGGCGAATTCTGTATGTTTTTCAATCATTGGAGGAAAAGGGTAAATTTTTAAAATGTCTGACTATGTCTAAACCGGATTTTAGTAACAATTGGTAGCGGTAGAGGTAAATAACAGAAGCAAGCAACATGACCAAAAGGTAAACAGGTGTTGAGTGGAAGTACCAATGTTCTACCTCTGCTTGCAGGTCTTTCCAGGTATGGATGATTAAAAAACCAAAAATCACCAAAGATCCGGACCATCCTATGAAAAGTCTCACTTTCTTGTTTTTCACGAAACTGATTTTATCTGCCAAAGTTGGGTTGATATGGTCAATGGTCAGTAAGGTAACGCACATGAGCAGGAAATTGACCATCATGGCAGTGACCATGATGTCTATCCCCAAAAAGAAACTTCCAGCAAAATGACTGCCTACAATACCTATAGAAGCCATACTTCCGCTTATCAGCAATGCAGGAACAGGTGTGTTATATGTCGGATGAAGTTTGCTCACACCACTTGGAAAAATGCTGTCTTCTGCCCAGGCAAACATCAAGCGAGACACGGATAATAGCATGGCAGGGAGGTCATTGATCAAAGCTATAGCCGCTCCTGAGATAATCAAGACCGTTAGCGTGTTGGGTAAGAGTTGAGATAAAAGGCCAGGTGCAGTGATGTCTTGAAGCTGAGCTGCTTCTGCCACATATTGCCAGGGGACAGTATGGTACACCGCAGAAGTAAACAGAATATAATATCCCCCTACAATCGTGATGGTAAGCACAATGGCAAGAGGGAGTTTTTTTTGAGGGTCTTTGGCCTCTCCTCCTGCTTGTGCAATGCTGTCAAATCCAATAAAACTTGCAAACAACAAAGCTCCTGCCGATAAAAATGTAGGCCAGTGGAAAGTGGAATTGGTATTTACCTCACCTGAAGATTGGGAAGCCATGAAATCCGATTGGCTAAATGAAAATCCGGCAATAATCACTATTCCACCTAGCAAAAACATCAAAAGCATCAAAGGAACAAGAGTTTTTTCATAAAGCACAGTACCCTTTATGTTGATAAAAACAAATATCCAAAGCAGCCCAAGAGCTATGCTGACACGAACTATGCCTTGATCGAGTAGCAGACTGACATTGGTCCATCCTATGGCTGCTGCAATGTCCCTAAGAAAGGGTACTGTAAGATAAGCCACAACTCCTATGACTACCGATAGGCCAAACCACTGAGAAAAGCTGCCTACAAAACCCAGGTATGGATGCAGCCCTCTACTTGCATACAAGTAGCTGCCTCCTGCTCTTGGCATGGCTGTGGCAAGGATTGCATAGGCAAAGGCCGCCAACAGCGCAGGTATCGCCGCAAGCAAAAATGCCGGAATCACATAGGGTCCTATCCCAGGCACATGCCGTTGGATCATAAAAGGCAGCACGTTTATAGATGCTCCCATCATGGCGCAGACACCTGTAGCAATCAATCCCATTAATCCCATTTGCCTTGGCAGGATTTTATTTTTCATATGTGGATTTTCTTTTTGGAGGTGCAGATGAGTAAGCTGGTGAAAATGGATGATTTTCCGCTAAAATCAAAAGTACTTATGACAAGTAGCTACGGAAAAAATCCAGCAGTAATTTTTTTAAAAAATTTCAACCTGTGCTAAGCATCAGAAATAGCTGATAATTTGGCTTTACTGAGAAAGGAACTGCTAAATATTGTGTAAAAGCTGGACAGATTAAGGCATAACTGTTTTTCATATTGTCGATTTATGCTTAATTTTCGAACTACTTAAATAAAAAAATCAGCAAAAAAAGATCCATTAAGGCTCTTCAGATTTATGAAAGTTTCTCCGGAAAAACCTTTTGAAATCATTTACGCGCTATTCAGCCACGAATTTTTGGGGCTGCTATTTGAATCCTTTGTTATTCAGCTGGATGAAAAAGGAAGACTTTCATTTGCCCATCAGAATATTTCCCACGTCAATGCTCCTGAATTTAAATCTGGGTTAGATGAAACCGATTTTCAGTTGATCAAATGGATGGACGACATGCAGCAGGAAGCTGTAGTGAAAAAGCTGAACACCAAAAAGCTGAAGCCTAAAGAATACCTTCGCAAAATCTACGATCCCAAGACCGGGAATAAAGACATTCAAGGAGAGATTGAATATAGATTAGAGGTACTAAGGTCAAAAATCCTTGAAAACCTGCATGGAAAGCGGCTTTTCGAAATGGGGAATGACGGCAATCCTATCTGGAGAGAGATCAACATAATGCCTGAAAAGGCTTCAGTGCTTTTTCATTTTCGAAGGAATGAAGAAAACACGCACTACTTTCCCACATTGAAGTATAGGGAAGAAAGACTCGAATGGCAATATAAAAACGCTTACCTCGTCTGTCATGATCCTGCTTGGTTGGTGGTAGATTATAATCTTTACAGGTTTGAGAAAAATGTAGATGGCAAGAAACTTCAGCCATTTCTAAACAAGAAGTTCATTGTTGTCCCAAGAAAAGTGGAACAGCAGTACTATCACAAATTTGTGACTCAGCTTGTGGCTTCCTTTGATGTCTATGCTAAAGGATTTGAAATAAAAGTAGAAAGGTCTAAGCCCCAGCCTGTTCTTAATTTAAGTGATTTGCCTTCATCTCCAAAAACTGACTTATTCGGAAATGGCATAGAGACAGAGGAGGAGGATAAAATCGTGTTCAGTTTATGTTTTCAGTATGGGGAATACACATTCCGTGCAGAAGAAAAAGCCAGCAATAATGTAGAGCTCGAGCAGGTTGGGGATGATTATATATTCCATAAAGTCATTAGGGATATTGAAAAGGAGAGAGAAATCGGTGAATACCTAAAAGCTCTCGGTCTTCCTGTAAGGACCTCTCGCTTTGCTCTAGAAAAATCCAAAGCATTTGGTTGGATCAACTCTAATCAGGACAAGCTTGACGAAATGGGCATCCAAATTCATCAATCAACAGTCCAAAAAGGAAAAAGGTATTTTATAGGACATGCCCGAATCACTGTGGATGTCAAAGAAAATATTGACTGGTTTGATGTCAATGCAGTCATCCAATTCGGAAGTTTTAAAATTCCATTTCATAAGATCAGGAAGTTATTGCTACAAGGCAAAACTGAATTTGAGTTGCCCAATGGGGAAATTGCGGTAATTCCTGACTCATGGTTTGTGAATTACGCTGAGATTTTTGCATTTCTTGAAGATCAAGATGAAGCTGATAAACCTTTGGTTTTGAAGAAGCACCACATTGCCTTGGCACAAGAGCTTCAAACCAACAACCTGGTCCAACTCACTTTGAGTAAGAAACTTGATAAGCTTAGGGATTTTAGTACGATTGATGATTATCCACTTCCCATTACTTTCAAAGGCACCTTGAGACCGTACCAAAAGGCAGGGTACAACTGGCTTCGCTTTTTGAATGATTACAGATTTGGCGGATGTCTGGCTGATGATATGGGTTTGGGAAAAACTGTGCAGACACTTGCCTTACTCGCACACGAGAAGGAGCTGAACCCTGATGCTACTTCCTTGTTGGTGATGCCTACCTCACTGATCTACAACTGGGAACTGGAGGCAAGAAAGTTTACACCCGGGCTCAGGATTTTAAACTATACAGGTACACAGCGGGAAAAAGACAACCGTCAGTTTACAGATTATGACCTCATCCTTACTTCCTACGGCATCACAAGACTTGATGTGGATATCTTAAAAGGTTTTTTCTTCAATTACATCATATTGGATGAATCTCAAGCCATTAAAAATCCTGGCAGCATCATTTCTAAGGCAGTTTGTGAATTGAATTGTAAGCATAAACTTATTCTCACCGGTACACCTGTTGAAAATGGGACAATGGATCTATGGTCTCAGATGAACTTTATCAACAAGGGACTTTTGGGCACCCAAGGGATGTTCAAAAAACAATTTTTGTTGCCGATAGAAAAGAAGAACGATAGGGAAAAAGCGGCCAAACTTACTGGAATGATCAAACCCTTTATCATGAGGAGGCTGAAAACCCAGGTAGCTACAGATTTGCCTGAAAAAGTGATCAATCTCAAATATTCTACCATGACACCCGAGCAAGAGAGGGCCTATGAAAAGGTAAAAGGGTATTATAGAGAAAAAATTGTCAAAGAAATGTCTATGCCTGGTGCAAAAAACCAGCAGTTTACGCTTTTGAGAGGGCTGACACAATTGAGGCAGCTGGCCAATCATCCCAAACTTACCGATCCTACTTATGAAGGTGATTCAGGTAAGTTAGAGGATGTAATCCACATGCTACATGCAACTGCAAGTGAAGGTCATAAGGTCTTGGTGTTCAGCCAGTTCGTTAGACATTTGGCCATAGTAAAGGACTATCTGGACAAGGCCCAGATGCCATATGCCTACCTTGATGGTGCTACCAAAGACCGTCAGGCACAGGTCGAGACTTTCCAAAACAATGATGAGGTTAAGATCTTTCTGATTTCCCTGAAGGCAGGTGGGGTAGGCCTCAATCTGACTAAAGCTGAATATGTATTCCTCTTGGATCCTTGGTGGAACCCTGCTGTTGAAGCCCAAGCCATTGACCGTGCCCACAGAATCGGTCAGGAAAATAAGGTGATCATTTATAAATTTATCACCCGTGACTCTGTGGAAGAAAAAATCATCGCACTGCAGGAAAAGAAAATGATGCTTGCAGGTGAATTAATTAGTACTGAAGAAAGCTTTATCAAAAGCCTTAGTAAAGAAGATATTGAGGCATTGCTAGTTTAAACTTTTCAAAATGATCAAAACAGCCATTTTAATTATCCAATGTCGGGATCAAAAAGGCATTGTAGCAGCAGTTTCAGAATTTTTGTTTGCCAATAAGGGCAATATTCTGGAGATAGACCAACACGTAGACCAGGAGATAGGGAGGTTTTTCATGCGAGTCAGCTGGGAGTTGGAAACTTTCGCATTGGGAAAAGATGAAATTATACCGGAATTTGAACGTGCTGTAGGTGGCAAGTTCGAGATGGAATTTGACTTGTACTTCAATTTCCGCAAACCCCGAATGGCCATTTTTATTTCAAAGCTTACACATTGTCTCTTCGATATTCTAAGCAGGCATTATTCCGGGCAGTTCGATGTAGAAATTCCCCTTGTCGTATCCAATCATGAAGACCACCGTAAAGTTGTGGAGGCATTTGGCATCCCATTCCATTATCAGCCTGTAACCAAAGCCAATAAGCAGGAGGCTGAGGAATTACAGATCAAGTTGATGCAAGACCATCACATAGATTTTATAGTTTTGGCCAGGTACATGCAAATACTCAGTCCAGAATTTATCCAACACTTTCCGAACAGGATTATCAACATCCACCATTCCTTTTTACCTGCTTTTGTAGGTGCCAAACCATATCATGCTGCACACGAAAGAGGAGTCAAGATTATTGGTGCAACGGCCCATTATGTCACTGAAGAACTGGATGCCGGACCTATTATTGAACAAGAGGTAGCAAGGGTAAGGCATCATAATTCTGCTGCGGACTTGGTTCAGATCGGTCAGGACGTAGAAAAAGTGGTCCTTTCAAAAGCAATCAAATACCATTTGGAACGGAAAGTATTAGTGGTCCGAAACAAGACAGTAATATTTTATTGACCAGAAATCTGCAAAGTGGAACTGTGGATAATCGATTTATTGCATTCAGCAAAAATCCACTCAAATATCTTGAGTCTTTAGTTGCAGGATTTATTCCCAAGTGCCCAGGTGATTTTGTATGCCTAAAAGGCTTTAAAATCGATCATATTTTGTAATTGATGAATACAATATCATCGAAAATTTATTTAGTAAAATATTTATTGCAAACTTAATATTGCTATCTGATTCTTTTTTATTTTTACCGTTGATTTTAGCGATCGGGAAGAAAATTGCAGGAAATTTCTTATAAACATACTGCCCTTTCACCCAAACAGTTGTGAAACGGGAGTTTAAATTTACCTAATGAAGAAACGTTTTTATAAATATTTCCCTTGGCTATTTTTAGTCGGGGAATTGATTGTGGTTTTTGTAGGTTTTTTTCTGTTTTCCCTTGTGACGTTTTGGTTTTGGAAGGTATCCTATTTTGAATATACCTCCATACTTGCCGTTCTTGGAGGCTGGACTGTGGTTTCTTTGCTCAGAAAAGATTATAAAATAGGCCGGACTGCTGATATGGATCATTCCTTAAAGCAGCTTTTTGGCTCATTAATGCTGTTTGCAACTTTTGTTCTGATTGCCTGGTCCTACAGCAATCCACCACAGTTGCATTTGTTTCTTTTTGGGGCGTTTGCTTTTTCATTGTATGTATTGTTAGGGATATATCGTGTAGGAGTACATCTATCTCTAAAAAAATACAGGGCAAAGGGCTACAATTACCGAAATGCGGTAATCATTGGTAAGGGCGGTGCAGGCCAACAGCTGGCTGAGGTCTTCAGAAGAAGAGGTGATTTTGGGATTAAATTTCTTGGTTTTTATGATGATATTTCCAGCTGTTTTCAGACAAGAGGTCAACTCAATACTTTTTTTGAGGAAGCAGAACAGCTAGATCTTGACCTGATTTATATCAATTCTTTTTTAGACAGTGGAGTTGTCAAACAAATCATTGATTTTGCAGATGAGAATTATATCAAGGTGAAAATGATTCCAAGTGCCGCGCTGCAATTGGAGAAAAACCTTTCCTTCTCGAAGTATGGTGAATTTTTTGTCATTAACGTCAATGAAATACCTCTTGAAAATGCCTTCAATAGAATCTTAAAACGTGCATTTGATCTGGTTTTTTCGATATTGGTAACGGTTTTCATTCTCAGTTGGCTGATTCCTTTAGTAGGTATTTTGATCAAGCTCGAATCCAGAGGTTCGGTATTCTTTATCCAAGAACGGAATGGTGAAAACAATAGGATCTTCAAATGCTTGAAATTTAGGTCCATGACACCAAATGATTATTCAGACTCCATCCAAGCCACCAAAAATGATCCGCGAGTCACTAGGATAGGGGCTTTGTTGAGGACAACCTCTTTAGATGAAATGCCGCAGTTTCTAAATGTACTTATTGGCGATATGTCTATCGTGGGTCCCAGACCTCACAGTGTACCGATGAATAAGGAGTTTAAAAAACAGATCGGCAAATACAACAGCAGGCATAAGATCAAACCTGGTATTACTGGTCTCGCACAGGTAAAAGGGTACAGGGGAGAAATCGACAATCCATATAAGATTAAGGCTAGGGTAAAACTAGACTCTTTTTATATCAAAAATTGGTCAATATGGATGGATCTAGACATTTGTATTCGAACTGTTTACGAATTGATTTTCAATAGAGAGAATGCTTATTAAAATAAAAAAGCCCTGAAGAGGGCTTTTTTTCTAAGTTTTAGACTTTTATATTTTGAACAGCGCATCTAAGAAACTCATGGTTTCACCTTTTTTCTTGAATATCAGCATTGGGACCTGATTGTTGATCTGGACCAATTTTTCAGCAATGCTTCCAAGTAACACAGCAGCAGAAGCTGTACGTCCTCTACTTCCCATCAGAATCATATCGGCATTAATCTGTTGCGCTTTGAGAATGATGATTTTTCCTTCGTTAGATTCACCTTTGGCCTCAAAGAGGCATTCAAAATTCGGATGGTTATGCTTTTTAATAAAATTCTGGTAATCATTGCGGGCGTGCCCTTCCATGATTTCAGCAGTTTCCTCATAAGTCTTACCTGTTTTGTAATGCCCGGAAGGAATCTCATAAACATGAAGTCCGATGACTTCAGCCCCCATTTCTGCTGAGAGCCTTTCTGCAAAAGTAAGTGTCAAATTGGAATGATCTGAAAAATCCAAAGCCAAAAGGATTTTTTTGGGAATTTGAAATCCTTTATTTTCAGTTAGAAACAAAACAGAACATGGGGCCTTTTGGGCCATCTGTTTGGCTAAAGATCCACTGCCTTCGAGTTGGGTCTTTCTGCCCATTATCAACAAATCTACATCTTTTAATTTTGCCCAACGCAGTACCGTATTCATGGGTTCGCCCTCTTCAGCAAAAACTTCATAAGCCACACTTGAGGGGAATTGGCAGGATTTGATCAGCTGATCAAGTTCAGCTTCAATGACCTCATCAGCGGGTGCCAGCAGATCTGGATGCTTTCTTCTCAAATCTTCTGGCAATGAAAGATCCTGGGCCACGTGAATAAAATAGACCTTGTCGAGACCCAATACCTCGGCTAGTACACCAACCTTTGAGATGATGATTTCATCCATTGCTGTGAGGTCAAGCCCCACCATTGCTTTTGCAAAACTCTTCATAAGTATTTTTTCTTTGGCAACATCAATTTACGACATTTATCAACGACTAAAAAAGTCAGGCGGCCTTATTTGACCGATTATGGCGTGAATTAGGCATTTGTACCATCAAAACCAATACTTTTGTGGGGAATGGCAAAACAGTTAGCTAAATATTTTATTGCGGTAGTTCCTGAAAATAGAATCCAAGAGGAAGTCACCGAAATCAAACATCAGTTGAGGGATAAATTCAGGCTTAAATATGCGCTGAAGTCCCCTGCACACATCACTTTGAAGATGCCCTTCCTTTGGAACGAAGAAAAAGAGGATGTATTAATTCATAAATTAGGTGAAATGCTATCCGGTATTTCTCCTTTTGGAGTGAAGACTAAAGGATTTGACGCGTTTGGTAAACGTGTTTTATTTGTCAGAATCATCAAATCTGAAGAATTGAACCGATTGCAAAGTCAGGTATCCAAATTTTGCAGGCAGGTTCTGAATCAAGTAGAAGAACTTAGTGATCGTAACTACCATGCCCACATGACTGTTGCATTTAAAGATGTAAAAGAAAAGGATTTTGAAAGTTATATGGCTTTTGTAAAGCAATTTGATGCAAATTACACTTTGGATGTGCGGCAAATCGGACTCTTGAAAAAAACTCAAGGGAAATGGAACCTCATCTGCCAGCTACCGCTGCTTGGACTTCATACGGAGAAATAACTCCAAATACTGAGCTGTAACATAGTCCCAGTTGTACTTTTGGGTCAGGCCTTCTTGCGCTGTTTCGCGTAGCTCTTGGATTGCCTGAGGGTCTTTTTCAGCTGCTTCAATTGTTGCTTTTACATCCATCTTGTCTTTTTTGAAGTACCAGCCATGCTTTCCATTTTGGAGCATTTCTTGATTAAATCTTGTATCTAGTGCTAAGATTGCACAGCCATAACCCAAGGCCTTCAGCATAGCAGGGTTGGTACCTCCATACTCGTGCCCATGCAGATATGCGTAACAGTTGTGGTACAATGCCTTCAGCATATTTGGATCTACCACATATCCTGTAAAAACAAGTCTAGGGTCCTCTAAAGATTTTAAACCTTCAGCATAGCTATCCTGATACGGAACATCACCTACAACGACCAGCTTTTTTTCACTCGCTGATGCCAAAAAACCTGAAATCAGAAGGTCGGCATTGTTGTCTGGAACCAATCTCCCTACAATCAAAAAGTAGTGCTGTTTTTGAAGATTCCATTGTCCTATAAGGGAAGGATCAGAATCTAGCGAGGGATTTGCTCCATAGGCAATTGTAGTAGTCTCGGCATCAAATAGATCTTTATAAATTTTTGCCATTTCATCACAATCACTGATGATCACATCATACAGTTTGGTGGCTATTTTGGATGCCCAATAATAATATTTTGAGCCCAGGCCTTTCCATTTAGGACGAAGCCATTCCAATCCATCTACATTGATGATGGAAGGTTTTCGGGCTATTTTGGTAAACAAACCAAAAGGTCCATTGGCTGAGTTGACTACAAAAATTACATCAACATCGGAAAAGCATGCATGCAAAATTGACAAGAAGGAATGGGTAAGTTGATTGAGACTTTTACTTTCTATAGCAGGCATGTAAATGAGCTTGATCCCATTGACCTCAGCTGGTCTTTGTTCAAATAAGGCCCTGTGGCAATAAATGGTGACCTCCACACCTTTTCGCTGTAGCCTTTCACCCAATTCTTTGACCATGGTGTCATATCCGCCATAGACGTAAGGGTACCCTTTTGCACCCAAAATGGCTATTTTGAGGGGCTTTTCCTGTTTCATGCTATTGTGGCTAAAAAATTCTGGCGAAAGGCCTCTTTAGAAAATGTATTCAACACCCGATTTCTTCCTTTTTCTCCCATTTCCAGTCTGATCTCTGCATTGTCTATCAATCTCTGAATTACCTTAGCACTTGCATTTACGTCATCCCATGGGATCAAGTATCCCGTCTCACTGTCCAATACCATTTCACAGGCACCCCCATGTTGCGTGGCAACGACAGGTTTGGCAGCAGCCATTGCTTCTAAAATGACTGTAGGAAATGGGTCGGGAAGGATAGAGGGTAGGACAAAGATATCCAAACACTGGAGTAGCTCGGGTATGTCATTTCTAAAACCTAAATAGGTTACATTTTCAGATAAGTTTTCCTGATCAATTCTTACTATCAGATCTCCAACCATATGCTCGGTACCTGGAAAAGCATCTCCAGCAAGAATAAAATGTATGGACTTGTTGTTGCGGAGAAGTTCTTTGGCGATATCAATGAAATAATCCTGACCCTTCCAATGATTGACCCTTCCAATCATGCCTATCAGCAATTTATCTTTACCTATAAGTAAATCCGCTGCTTTTGCAGTCAGGTAAGGCTCGTAAGGAATGCCATTGTAGACCAAATTGATTTTGTTTGGCAGAATGTATTGCTGCCAATGATCTTTGACTGCTTGAGAAACAACAATTACCTGATCAGCCTTTTTCCTGATTAAGTAGCCTAGCGCTTTCACAAACCACAGGGGTTGCAACAAGATTTCATGCAAATGCCAGATGTGGATAACTTTAGGGGAACGCTTGATAAAGGCACCTACGAGAACCGCAGAAGTATTGGAATAAAGGTGGGTGATCCCTTCTGTGGCAATGATGGCTTCCAGTTTCTTTTTTGCTTTCAGGATGGCCTTGATCCTATTGAGCAATCCAGATGGATTAAAGTATTTTCTTCTAAGAATTCCTAATTTGAAAAGTTGAACATTGATCCCCTTTGAAGTCAGCAGGTCTACTAATGGGCCATCTTCTGAGAGCACAACAAGGACCTCGATGTCATTTTGCTTCAGTGCAAGTACAGATTCCAGAAAAATTTTACTTGCTCCGTATAGATCCGAAGAACCGTGTAGCATTAAGACCTTCTTAAAAGCATTCATATTTCCCGCTCTTTTTTCAGAAGGTATGATGCGCCCAAAAAGCCCGTATGATCAGTAAATTCCACATGCATTGAGGAGGAAAACTGGCTAAAAAATTTAAAAAGCTTCTCTGGGCTATATGGATTCATCTGCATGATAGGTTCAGCTTTTAGCTTTCTGTTTTTCAAGCTGGAGTAGATAAAGTTGTAAATAGCATTAGTTGACCTGAGGTAATAATGTGCATATTTAATTTTTGGCCAATTGTTACCATATGTCACCTGAATCTGAAGTATGCCTCCAATTTTTACTTTTTCCATCAGCTGATGGATCAAATGGAAGCCAATTGCTGGTTCGATATGCTGCAAAACAATGTAAGAATGCACAAAATCAAATTTTTGGGTTTCAGGTAGATTCTTACCGTCATAGTGGATGAATTCGAGATTTGCACACAACATTGAATCTGCATGTGCTTTTGCTTTGACCAAAATATCCTTGGATATATCTAATCCTACTACTGCATGTTGGGTAGCTTGGGCAAAAGGAATTGCCAATCTTCCCACTCCACAACCAAAATCCAAAATAGAACAATTCTCCAGACTAATACCGTACTGCTTTGCAATTCTATCTCCTGTTTCTTTGACGTAGGTTCTACCAGTTTCAAAGAACTCCTCAAGGACTTCTTGATTTAAATTTTTGTTTCTGTATTTTTCATCAGAAAGTACCCCGAAATAAGGATCATCTTTACCATACCCAATCCAAGTCTCTGCTGATCTATTTTTCATTCCTTCTGCTTTTTATTACTCTGGCAGGATTCCCGCCTACAATACTATATGGAGGCACATCTTTGGTAACAATACTACCTGCAGCCACAATTGAGCCTTTCCCTACAGTCACTCCGGCTAAGATCACAGCGTTAGAGGCTATCCAGCAATCATCCTCAATTTTGACAAATGAACGCTTTACACCTTGCTCAATCATGGGTTTATCGGAATCGGCGAACACATGGTTTTCTGAGTATATACTTACTCTTGGTGACATCATTACATTGTCACCAATCTCAATATAGCCAGAACAGCCTATGTAAGCATAAGGTCCAATACTGCTGTTGTTCCCTACTTTTAGGCCTATACCTGCCTCACCTCCATATAGGTTGGTAGGTCTGATGATGGCATAACTACCCACAGTCACCTTATCCCCGAAAATCAGACCTTGCTGCGAAAGCCCATTGATTTCACAAAAATCCTGGGCGATAAAATTTCTTCCAACATGGATATACTGTGCCTGCCTGATAGTAACTCCCTTACCAATTAGCAATAGTCCTTTAGCACTACCTATCCACAACTTAATGCCCAATCCCCTCAACCACCAAATCGACATCCTAACCAGTACGCCGATTGTGGATAAAGTGTCCCAATCCGGCCCAAAACGGTCATTGAAGTTATTACCAGTGATCTTGCTGATCCATTTGCCTAGGACATTAGCCATCCACTATATCTTTAAATCTTTGGTCCAAAGATAGAAAAAACTTTTCCATGGAGAAGGCACTCAAGCGCTTTCTGCCGTTTTGGATAAGCTGTTCACGTAGTGCGTCCTCCTGTAACAGTTTTTTCATGGCAGTACAAAGTGCCAAAACACTATTATCTTCCAAAACAAGTGCAGCATTGCCAGCCACTTCCATTAAGGCACCTTGCTTGGCAATAATTACTGGGATCCCAAAAGTAAAGGCTTCCAGTACTGGTAGGCCAAAACCTTCATTTAAGGATGGAAATACATACGCAAAGGCTGCTTGATACATCTGGCTGAGGACTTCTTTGCTGACATGTCCCAGAAAATGCACTTTTTGATCTAGATTAAGATCCTTGACGAGTTGCTCCAAGTGAGCAGAATCATCAAGTCTTTCCCTTGGTCCTTTTTGACCGATCAAGACCAATTCAAAATCCGAATATTCTGGTTCTTCAAGTAGAAGGCTGAAAGCTTGGATCAGCATTCCAAGATTTTTTCGTTTCTCCAATACACCAACATGGAGAAAATAACGGCTACTTTTTTGAGGCTTATGGTCTGGTATGTCGGTAGTAAGACCAGATGCTGGATGAACCACGTGTATTGGAACCTGTGAAAAATCCGGAAGTGCTTGAAGTCGTGTTTTCGAAAAAGCAGTTATGGTAATAATTACACCATTTTTTTTGATTCCTTGTCTCAAGAAAAAAAGATAATATTTTAGCCAAAGTGGTTGGTAATGCTCTGGACTGTCCCAAAAAAAAGTATCATGCACAACGGAAACCTTTTTACCTCTTCCAAGGATGGGACTTAGGATGTCAGGACTGAATATGATATCCGCTCCATACCAATAACTCAAGAAAGGCAATACAACTTGCTTTCGCCAAAAATACATGGCCTGAAACAGTAAATTTTTCCACCTACTGGTTCTACCTCTGAAAAAATTACTTTTGATGACTTTTTTATAATCAGGGCTGATCAAATAGCTGCATTCAGCTTCTTTTTGTGCTTCGATCTGTTCACAAAGCGCCAGAATATACGTTTTAATCCCTGTCTGAGCTACGTATAGATAATAGGCATCAATGATTACTCTAGGCTTTGGCATGACGTATTGTGCTAAGTTCATTCATGGCATATCCTACCATCCACCAACTGATCCAGCTGATGTAGAGGTACATTTCGGCATTGGCAGTGAAGAGGGGTAAAATTAATCCCGTCTTGGCAGCAGCGCCAGTAAAAGCAATTCTGGCAGTCATAGTGTTGTCTGTATTTCTGAAAACGCGGATGCTGTGTAAAATGGAAAAAGCCAGCAAAAAGATGTAGATGAACATACCTAACCAGCCAAGTTGTACACCATAAATAAGAAACTGGTTTTCACCGCCTACGCGTAATTCATCAGTTACGCTTCCTGCATTTCCACTCATTGCCAAGCCGATTCCCAAGGGACTTTGGATCATTCCTTCCAAAGCAACTAGCCACTCCACTAAATGCCCCACACTTGAGAGATTCTGGAATGTGAGTGTGTCGATCACGAAGTAATAGAAATCTTCAGAAGCAAAAAACACGACAAATACCACAAAAGACAACAAGATTGAAAATCCCACCATAATCAAAGTGTACAACCTAAAAGTCACCGCAATGAAAATCAGCATTACAAAGAATGACGCAAAAGAAGCCCTTGATGAGGCAAATACCAGACTCGCCATTGAAAATAGCATGATAAACAAATAAGGCCAGGCATTTTCTCTTTTGGTTGTCAGGTACCAGATCAACCCAGCAGCAAATCCCATTAATACAGAACTGGCCAATTCCAAAGGATCAGAGTAAATGGAAGCTAGCCTTTTTGTAATTGCTTGGGTTTCAAAAGTCCAGGATAAACCAAAATTCCCTGTTGGCTCCACATTGTTGATAACTTGGTTAAAAACAGCATATCCTGTATAGGACTGAAGATGTGTATCTATGCTTAGCTCAACCAGATTCACAACAAATCCTATTAATGTTATTGCAAAAATTATCTTAAAAACAAGTCCAACTTCTTGATCATTGAATTTGGTATTTCTTCCCAAAAAGTAAACAAGTGCCGGAATCAACATACCTTTAAAGTATTGGATTTTGGCTAATAAAGAAGCTTCACCAACAGGTGCAATCAGAAAAAATAAAGCCAAGAGGATCAAAGATACAAATAACTTATCCACAAGATTCAGCCGAAAAGGATAGCGGAAGATGTCTTTCTGAAAAAGGACAAACATCAGTACCGCAAAGACTACAATAAAATCCTTGAAAAACTGCAGGGACTTAACAAGGATTACTGAATCCGTCGAGGCAAATGTTACACTGAGATAGACGGTGTATATCGGGAAATACACCAATAGAAAATAAATGACATATTCCCACTTCCCCTTAAGCACTGAATTTCTCACTGTCCAATAAACAGTGTATACCAATAGTGCAGACAATACAGCAAAAATCAGGAAGTGCATCAACAAATATAGGAAAGAGACAAGAAATTAAGTTTTTGCAATTCAGGTATGGTCCAGAAGGAGGGTTATTTGGTACAGATGATCCATTGGTTGATCTTAAAGAAATTCTGGATTACACGGGAAAGTTTGTTTTTGAGGGGCATTTTGTACCTGATCAAATTCTTGTATTTTTCTCCCAAGGTGTGTGAGAAATGGAGCCGGACATTTAACCCTTGTTCCTTGACCAAAGAGGCCAACAACGGCTTTGGAAAAATGTACGTATGTTCCAAACCGTCTATGATTCTAGGAACTTTCAGCTGAAAATGATTCAGCCACTTATAACTTTTATATAGCAAACTTGACATGTCAGGTGTGCCTATGGCTAATGTTCCACCAGGTTTAAGAATCCGCTTCATTTCCTGGATGTAAGCTTTGGGATCCAATACATGCTCAATTACATGGCTCATGTGGATAAAGTCAAAGTAATTATCCGGAAAATTTGCTGTGGATAACTCTCCTTTGTGGACTTTGACAGGGAATTCTTTTTCCACAAATTCAATGGCACCCTGATCAAATTCTGTGGCATATAATTCAAAACCCAATTGGTGTGCATAAGCCAAACCCATTCCCAATCCACAGCCTACATCCAGAAATTTACCCACATGCTGATAAATACTGAAATGAGGGGCAATTTTGGGAATTTCATTTTTTTGGAGGGTTTTTATTTTCAGAATTTCCTCTTTGATGTGATTTTTATAATCAGTGGTTTGGTAAATGTCCTTTTCATAATATCCATTGTAATAGCGGTTAAGATCATCTGCATCAGCCATAGGATTGGCAAAAATCAGCCCACAGCTTTTACACTTTGACCTTGAAATATGTGGACCAAATCTTTGGAGGTCCATCGAATCGCCGACGATGTTGGGTGAGGAGCAAATCGGACAGTGTTTATGAATGATCATGGGGAACTAGCTTTTTGTAATAAGAATTGGCTATCTAGGGGGTAGTAGTTTACTTGTCCTGGGATCAAAAGTGAACCCATCTTTTAATCCCTTCATGACTGCCTTGGCTTTTTTGAATCTAAATCTTGCGCAAAAGTAACTTATCCACATCATAAATTTCAGTATTTGGTATGGCCATGCGATTAAACCATAAGGAAAACCTACATGTAAGCGAAGTTGGAAAAGCTGGTTTCTGGCTGTAAGATAGAAAACCGTTGGGCTCAATTCACCTTCGGAAGATTTCTTTTTTGAAGCTGCACCGGCTTCATGGTATATTATAGCTGAAGGTTCCAAACCGATTTTAAATCCTCGTTTACTAGCTCTAATAGAGAAATCAACATCTTCAAAATAGGCGAAAAAAGAGTCATTTAGCAATCCGATGTTTTGGAACACCGTTGCACGGACGAGCATGCAGCACCCGGTAGCCCAATCCAAATCCGTAAATGGATTTTTAAACCGGTTGATAGGCGTGCGATCTGCTAGCGTGATTGACTTTCCCAGCCATTTTTGAAATATACCACCAGCGCTCCAAATGAGGGATCTGTTTTGATTGAACAGGATCAATGGCTGAATTATACCCATTTTAGGATCGGAATGGATGGTCTCAACAAGCCTTGAAAGGAAATTTTTACTTACCTCGGTATCGTTGTTCAGCAAAAGGATATAATCATAACCTTCTGCTAATGCCGCAGAAATGGCAAGGTTGTTTCCTCCAGTAAATCCTCGATTAGAGTTGTTTTCAATCAACTTCATAGAGGGATAAGCTTTTTTTAACAACGGTACTGAGCCATCACTGGAGGCGTTATCCACAACAATTACTGAAAAATTACTGTAATCAATTTCAGCCAAAGATTCCAGGCAGTTTTTGGTAAAAGCAAACCCATTCCAATTCACCAGGATGATCGCTACGGAAGGGGTAGAATGGTTTGTCACAGGTTATGGTTTTTGTTGTTTTGGATCAGCCCTTTATGAAAAGATAAACTTATACTTTCTTTTACAACTAGGTTGGACTTTTATAAGATTAAGTTTCAACCCAAAGTGCAATGGTATCTTAGGCATCTTCATACCAAAGTTTTCCTTTTGTGATGCTTTACTTGCTGTATTGGTTCAGTTAGAGGTAAAGCATTTTTTTAGTCTTTTAACAAATTAAGGTCTGACCTTATTTTGGCTTAAATATCTTTTGGTAAAGCATGATGGTTTCCTGCTTGTTGTGTTTCACATTCAAACCTACACAAATCAAAAACACCACAATTTCTGTTGATATCAAAGCAAAAGACAATCCTATCCCTCCATAAAAATGTGTAAGGATCAAAGATGCGGTAATCATATACAAACTCATTTGCCAAGATGAGTCAAACATTAGGTTCTTTTGGTTTTTGACTAAAAACAAAATTACATTAATGATATTGAAACAGGCTAAAAGAGGGACAAAAGCTAAAATTTTAAGAAATGCCACTGCTTCTGGTAGTATTTTCTTTGAGAGAATTTGGATAATGAATGGAGCTGCAAGAAAAGTGCTTAGAGAAATCAGAAGCCCAATTAACAGGGCCCATTTTGAAACTTTACTCACATAAATATAAAAGGCATTTCTATCTTGCTCATATAGTTTTGAAGCATTTGGATAAACTGCTTGAACGATTAAGGCAGGAAACATCCTTAAAACCAAACCGATTTTTTCTGCCAAACTGAACATCCCCAGTATATTGGCATTTTCAAAAAAAGAAAGGATAATCAATCCACCGCTTACAGATATATGTGAAGCCAAAATGGAGAGGAAAAAAAGTGTATTGGATTTGATGGAATGGATAATTTTTTTGAATTCAGGAAGGTAAAATGTCACTTCCATTTCATAGTGAATATATGTAAGCAAAAGCAGGTTGATCGAAAGTGCAGATCCTCCAAGAAGCAGATTGACCCATTTAGCCTGTTCGGGGTTGTGGATAAATAGGACTATTCCCATCAGGAAAAGCAGTTTGCTGAAAATATTGGCAATGGAAATCAATTTCATTTTCTCCATACCTTGAAAAAACCAGAGTGGCATTGTAGCCTCTGAAAAAAGCAGCAATAGCGAAAACACTAAGATGGTTTGGTATTCCTCAAATAAATCAAATCCATAGATGCTTATCAAAATGAATATGGTAGCCACTGAGGCCAAGAAAAGTTTGCCTGCAAAGACATTAGATACCAAACTGGAAAGAGCAGATTTGTTCTTTTGGTTGATGGCAACATCCCTGGGGGAACTAAGATTGAAACCAAAGCTTACAAAAATGTTTGCCAAAACCATGACAGATAGCGCTAGATTGACCAAGCCGAATTGATCTACACCAAGTGAGGTGATCAGTAGTGGCATTGTGATCAAAGAAATGAGCACATTTGACGCCTGAATAATAGCCAAAAAAATAAAATTTTGAACAGATTTATTGCGGATAAGCGTTATAAAAGGAAAAAATGCAATTTTTTCTAGCATAGGAAGGTGGCTTGAAATAATCAATCATTCTTGATGTGGAACTGATAAAGTTGGTATAAGTAAAGGGCAAACATCATCAAGAAAAGCATGATCAATCCACCTGCAATTATCGCTTTCACCAACTTGATTTCTGTTCTCCTGAGTGGATAGAAAGGGGCATCAATAATTTGGATCAAAGGAGAGTTGTTTCGGTGATTAACTTTAGCCATCTCCAAATTTTTCACAATTTCACTGTATACGGCAGTTGAAGCCTGTACATCTATTTGTTTTTTTCTAGTTTCTACACCAGCTGATTGGAACAATGGGTTGAGGTTGGGACGTTGGTCTGAGGTGCTGGCCAAAGCCAGAAGGCTTTGATCCAATATTTTTCGTACACTGTCAGCCTGGGATTGAAGGATTTCAAGGTTTTCAGCAGTTTTTTTCGTTTTGGTCTCGAGATAAAATTTGTTGACAATTTCAACCAAAGTTTCATTGAAAACTTTCGCAAAAGTTTCATCCTTGTGTGAGATATTGACCTGGATGATCGTGAGTTTTCGGTTAGGTTTTTCTACATACAGATGCTTCTCTCTAATGATCTTGGCAATTTCTTTTACCACAGAATCTTGGGTGACCGAGAAGGCCTCTCTGGGAAGAGAAAAATCAAGTTTACTGAAATCTACTTTATCATCCCACTTTTTGTCCAGCTTGTTGAAGCTTATAAATCTGTCAATCAGTAAGACATTATCTTGATACGGACTTAGAAGCGTTTTACCCAGCATATTGTCTGAGCGGTATAGTTCCATGATATTATCGCCTTGGAAAAGGCCACTTGCAGAACCAATAGAGCCCAAGTTGATACCTACTAGACTAGCCAAGCCTGACATTTGACCTAGGCTAGACATGTCTGTTTCTTCAAGTACAAAAGAAGTCTCAGCATGATAGATTGGCTTTTTCAAAACAGAAACCAATGCTCCCAAAACAACTCCAACTGCTACCGCCAGTAACAACAGCACCCATTTTGTCTTGAAATAGCTGATCCAAAAGCCGAAACGAAGGAAAACCTCTCTCAGCGTGATCTTATCATCCAAAATATGTTTTTGTTCTGTCATGATTTTATTGACGTAGTTGGGAGATGACGAGTACTAGAGTGGCAAGTCCGGTGGTGATCCCTACTAGCTCACCAGGACGAATAGGAAGTTTGGGTCCTTTTGTAGGCACGATAACCTCTGCACCTGGGGCTATGGCAGGGTACGACTTGATGCCCAGAAAACTTCTGGTACGTGCAACTTCTCCATTTGCGTAAACCACATAAGTTCTTTTTCTGTTGGCACGGATGTCGAAACCACCCGCTCTACTGATGTAATAGCCCATGCTGCGGTCTTTCTCATACCTGACAGTAGCTGGGTAAACTACATCACCTCTTAGCCTGACAGTCTGAAGTTGACGAGGTATTGAAATAATATCCCCTTCTTCTAGGATTAGATCATAAGCAGAACCTGGAGATTTAAGGATGGACTCCAAATCAATTGCCACTGCTTCTGTTTGACGGATTTTTATTGGGCCTAATGCTGATTTTTGCTCTGCAATTCCTTCAATGGCTTCTTTTCTCGATTCTACCACAGCTGCTCCTTCAGCCTGCTCTGTAAGGGGATTACCCAAATCTCTAAACAACCGCTCAAGAAGAAGTTCCTGGGCTTCAGTGTTATTGGGGTCTTGCATCAATTTTTCCCGAAGGTCAAGCAAGTTTTTTTGGCGTTTAAGTTGTTCAGTTTCTGTTTCGTAAAATTCAGTCCTCCTGATCAAAGTCGCACCTTTTGGATATGCGTAGGTTGTCAATCCTCCTGCTCTTCGGATGAGATCAGAAATCCGCTCCTCAGCAGATCTTACCTGAAATACACCAGGTGCATTTACCTGTCCCTCAACCTGAACCATTCTTGCAACACTGAAATTTGATTTTTTGCGGACAATCAAGTTGTCGTAAGGCTGTAATGTTTCTGAAGTTCCACCGGTTGAAAGGTCTTCATTGATTTTTACCGGAATCAAGGTGGAAAATTCACCTGTACCGGCTCCTGGTGCCCTACGGGCAATCTCAATATCAGCCGCACTTGCTGATTCCCTTAACCCTCCAGCCTGAATTATCAGATCTTCTACACTCATTCCTTTCGAATATGGATACGTACCGGGTTTTTTCACTTCTCCGGTAATCTGAACATAGAATTCTTCCTGCAAGTCATAGATACTAGAAACCCTCACCACATCTTCCCGCTGAAGTTGAACATCTGGGGACTGGCCGGACAGGATTTCTCTTAAGTTCACAGCAATGACTTCTGTACTGAGATCTTCATAAGTCCTTAATATGCTAGCACGGTTGAGATAGGCATCACCTCGTACTCCTGCAGCTTGTTGGACCAATTTTCCTACTGTCAAGCCTTCGGTAAGTGCAAAATTCCCTTCTCTAAATACTGCACCTTTAATCTGCACCCTGTTGCTAAACCTGTTCAGTACTCTTTCTACTTTGTATTGATCACCGCCTTTGGCGATGAACATTCCAAATTGTTCATTGAGGATGTCCGAAACAGCTCTCTCACTTCCGGTAATCCGGGTAACATTGACTCTATCCCTAAATGCCTCATCTGTAAATCCGCCAGCATAGCGTAAGATGTCTTCAAAAGTTTCATTTGCTATGATTTCAAATGTCTTGGCCCTCTTCACTTCACCAATGACAGCAACTCTTGCTGTAAACGGGTCTACCAAAACTACATCTTGGTCCTGAAGTTGAAAGTCCAAGTTGGCTTTTCCATTGATCAAGAAATCATAAACGTCAATTTGTGCTACAGTTTTACCTTGGCGGACTACTTTTATATTTCTTAGGGTACCGTTTTCATTGGGACCACCAGCAGCGTAGAGTGCATTGAAGACTGAGCTGAATGCACTTAGCGTAAAAGTACCTGGTAACCTCAGTTCACCCACAAGATGGACTTTGATTGTTCGGACATTGCCTAAGCTAACTTGTAAAAAAGTATTGGGATTAGCGCCTCTCATGCCAGAATAGAAGGCAGAAAGCCTGTTTTTCAATAATGCCGTCGCTTCTTCTATCGTTTTACCCGACAGATTTATTGGGCCGATATTGTCGAGAATAGCATTGCCTTCCGGATTGATTATCGCTTCATAATACTTCTCTGACTGGCCGTACACATCCACATAAACCATATCTCCAGGGCCGAGAACATAACTTTTTGGTGTTGCTAAATTAAGGTTTGGCTCAAAAGACAACCTTCGGTTTTTATTATAGAAAAGGTCAAGCCCAAATATCTGTGAACCTTCATTTACTGAACTGGCCCCTGGATCGGTTGGGAATTTGAACATACCCTGTGAGATTTCTGTCAGGTCTGCTTGTCGGCGGGGCTCTCTTTTGGAAGCAGAGGACGAAGATCTTGCCCCTAGAGGTTCAAGCTCAAGTTGTTCGAGCCTTTTTCTCAACTTGTCTATTTCGGAAGTGGGAACACCTCTTACCCTTGCCATTTGTAGCAGTTCCACTTCTGTAATGCCTGCCTCATTAGCCCTTCTTACAAGCTCCTTGAGTTGTTCATCACTCAAATCATCTACTTTAATATTGGCAATATCAGCCATTGATTGCCCCAAAGCGATAGGTTGAGGCGCCATTAGCAAAACCAGTAGGATCAAAAGCCCCAATATGCTAAGAAGTGGTGATGTGCTTGTGGCCAGTATATTTTTTTTTATCATGGAATCAAAAGGAAGACAATTGTCAGGTACTGGGAAATACGTCTTATGTATAATATTATTACAAAATTGGATTTAACACGTGTAAAGATAATAGGAATATCGGCTTGACTGCAAGCAGGGTTCAACTTAGCGCTGACAGCAGTGTCTTTCCCTCAACGGTACTTCGCCATTTTCCTGTTCTTATTTTTCAATTATTTGTCAGAACCGGATTGTAAACACCTATCTGATTGATGTGTTATTCTGTACAGTTTGTGCAGATGTCGATTTTGGTTCTATCCGAAAGGAGTTGCATTCGGAATTTACTATACTTTTCACTTTTCCAAATTTGTTTTAGGGATAGTTCAGACAAGTGACCCATGACATATTTGCCGTCTTTGTCAAAGCAACAGGGAACCACTCTTCCATCCCAAGTCGCAACAGCTCCTTGCCACATTCTCCAACATTTGTTGGTAGTTTCCTTTTTCAGTTTCCACTGCCCCTTGCCATCTGGAATATATCTCGAGTAATCCGGATTTTTTGGTATCAATTCAGAACCGTTTTGGTAATCGTAAATCTGTGTGGTTTTCAGTTGGAGTTCATCAACAAGAAGATCTGCTGACCATTTTTTAAGCGCAGGTATCTGATGCTCATTCTGACCTGTAACGAGAAATTGAAGAACTATCCTCGGAAAATGTACCTTATTGACTTTTCTTTCATGCAATAATTTTGCAATTCCAGTCTGCACTTTTTGAAGGCTGCCTCCTATCCTGTATTCTTGATAGACTTCCTGCGTTATGCCATCCATACTTATAATAAGTTGCTTCAGACCGGATTTAATTGTTTTGGTCACGTTTTTATCTGTTAGATAATGGGCGTTAGTAGAAGTAGAAGTAAAAATTCCTGCTTGATCAGCTTGCGCCACTAGATCAAATAAACCAGGATGCAAAAAAGGTTCACCTTGAAAATAGAGATGAAGATAAGTGAGATTATGTCTGGTCTCTCCGATGATTTTGCTAAAAAGTTCCTGTTGCAACATACCTATTGGCCGTGAGAAACTCCTTAAGCCACTTGGGCATTCAGGACATCTGAGATTGCAACTCGTCGTTGGTTCTATAGAAAAGGTTGTAGGTAAACCCCACATCACAGGCTTTTTAACAATTCTGCTCCAAACAAATGAGCCATAAAGCAATCCATAATTCCAAATTTTGCGGAATGTGAGGTATCTGGAAAATGCATATGCTGTGATTAACTTGTTTTTCACAGGGGGCTAGTTTGCAGGTTCTGGAGTAAGTATGTTGTCTATTAAATGAATTGTCCCATTTATACCATCGAGGTCTGCTTCAGTTACATTCGAATTTCTATCCAATATTACTCCTGACCTAGATACAGTGAGATTTAACCTTTGATTTTGTAGGAAGGTCAAGATCGATCCGGTTTGCATGTTTTTGGACAATAGCCTCCCAGGGCTTAGGTGGAAAAGCAATAGATTCCGCAGTTCTGGAATCGGAATCATGTTGATGTTGTTGTTGAGCTGATTTTCTAAATACCTGGCAAATGCAGCATTGTCAGGTGCAAATAGTGTGAATGGACCCTGAGTATCTAAATCCACTTTCAGACCGGCTCTTTCTAATGCTGAAACTAAAGTGCTGTGTTCTGGTAGCTGCTGAAGCATATTCCAAATGCTGACTTCAGCAGCTAGTGGAAGGGTGATTTTTTCCACACAACCCTGAAAACTGATGCTGCATCCAAGTAGCATGACCAGAAAATAAATGCGACCTCTCAAAGCTCCCTTCATTACTTTTTGCATTTGAAAAATGTAAAAGTAAAAAATTACAGCATATCCCACTAAATGATCAAAATAAAAAGGCCTTTACCTCATCAAGGTAAAGGCCTTACTGCGAATATGGAATTTTATTCTGGCAAAAGAACTGTATCAATTACATGGATAACTCCATTAGTGGCATGTATGTTCAATCCGGATTCTACCAATCCTGAATCATTGATTCTTAGGTTGTTAAGGTCCACACTTAAAGTTGCATTCTCAAGTAATGTGGGAAGTGTAGCCCCATTTCTAAGATCTTGAGAAAATGCCCTTGCAGGGACCACATGGTAAAGCAGAACATTAGTCAGTGTCTCCAATGGGATCTCATTTACACTTGTTACACCCAAGGCGGTGAAAAGTGCTTCAAATGCTGCATCGGTCGGTGCAAATACGGTAAGATCATCATCAATTCCCCCACTGACAGCACTCGCTAAATCTGCTCTAATTAGTGCTGCAACCAGATGAGTGAATTCTGGAGTTGCTGCTTCTGAGGAGGCAATAGCGATCTGCGCTATATTTTGGGTAGGTGGTACAATTACGTAATCCAAAACATGGATGATCCCATTTGAAGCAGTTACATCAGTTTGGACAACTTGTGCGCTGCCGTTGATCCAAATAGAATTGTCAGGAGCAACACTTACAAAAAACGGAGCTCCTGCAACTGTATTTACCCTTCCCGGTGCTACAGCTGAAGCAGGTACTTCTGCACCAATGACATGGTAAGTCAAAACCGTTTCAAGAGCGTTACTTGCCAAAAGCTCTTCAGCTGTCTGGTTGTTGTCTGTTAGAAATCTATTGAAACCTTCATTGGTTGGCGCGAAAACCGTAAATGGACCTGGACCAGTAAGTGTGGGAGTAAGCCCCGCAGTTTGAACAGCAGAAACCAAAGTCGTGAAGTTTGGATTGGCTGCTGCTACCTCTACTATATTTGCATCTGGGACGATCGGTGCTGGATCATCATTGCAAGCAGAAAAACCAATTCCCATCATTAAAACAGGAATTGCTAAAGCAAGATTTTTTTTACTAAAATTTCTCATATAGTTTGTTGGTTTAGTGTAATTGATACCAGTTTACAACTTTGATGCCATGTAAATTGTTGAACTAATCCTTAATAAATATTAAATTATGTGTATCAACAAATAATTATAAGAGAAGTCTGTAAGGAAATTGTAAATGAAAAAATGGGTTTTTAAATAGGGATTTGCTGCAATTTTTTGCAAAATGTTTATTTACAAATTCCGTTTATTAGTTTAGTGGCAGCATAGAAAGCCCACCCAAAATTAGACTTCATGTTTTACAAGAAATTCTTTACCATCGTTATACTTGGCTGTACTGCACTTGCATGTTCCCGAAAAGAGGCTACTTGCGAGCTTGACAAAAGCATTACCGAAACGGTTTTGGATCTGTCGGTTGAAAGGCTTGAGGATCAGTTTTTTGCTGCCGATTCTGAAGCTGATCTACTTTTTCTAATGGAAGCTCATCCGGAATTCACTCAACAGTACCTGCAGCTGGAAAAGTACAGTTCAAAAGAAGAACTGGCTCAGGCATTATGGGAAGTGAAACAGGATTCTTTGATGCAGGAGCTCTATAGTGAGGTAAAAGGGCATTTCAGTGATTTTTCAAAAATAGAGCAGGATTTGAAGAGCGCGTTCCAGCATCTCAAATACTATTTTCCTGGATTCAAAATGCCTAAAATTTACACTTTTGTTGGTGGTTTTGATGGTGACTTGATTGTAAGTGATGACTTAATTGTAATTGGATTGGATTTTTTCCTTCCTCTTACCCATAGGTTTCAACCGCCTGATTTACCTCAATACATAAGTAAAAGGTATCAAGCAGACTATATTGTACCTATGGTCATGATGGCCATTTCATCCAAGTACAACAAGACGGACCTGAAAGTGAATACCCTAATTTCTGAAATGATCTACTATGGCAAAGCATACCACTTTACCAAAAGCATGATGCCTTGCACCTCTGATGAGTTTATCATAGGTTATACCCAGGAAGAAATAGCTGCATGCTTTGCAAACGAGGAATTTATCTGGGCTCATTTCATAGAAAATGACCTGCTCTTTGAGACGAATCCTTTTGAAATTAGAAAATATACGGGAGAAGCTCCATTTACCGATGAGATTAGCCCTGATGCTCCAGGAAGGATTGGCCGTTGGCTAGGTTGGAATATTGTTGATGACTACAGGTTCAACAAATCAGTTCCTTTACCACAATTAATGGCAGAAACTGACATAGACAAAATTTTCAGGCAGTCAGGATATAAACCTCGTCGTTAAAATTTCTGCCATGATTCGTAGGATCGACTACCTTTAGAAGCTTTTGAATAGCCAAATCTTTGGAAAAATGATCCCTACCAAGTTGATAGGCATTAATTTTCATTTGTTTGAGTTCAGATGGTGAGGCAGCTAGTTTATTGAGGATATCCATTGCCGAGTTAGGGTTTTGAGGAGTATAAAGTCCGCCTAATCCGTATTTTTCAACGAGATCAGCAATCCACCCCGAATGATTGACCAGTATGGCTTTGCCTGCAGCTAATGCGTCAAAGAATTTGTTGGGGCTGTTGGTAGCCAAAACAGGGAGTTGGATAAATGATACAAGACATATATCCGCAAGGCTTAACAGCTCTCGGACTTGTTGTTTGCTGCCAAATGGGAAATAATAGAAGTTGGTCAACTTATTTTTTTTGGCCTTGGCCAAAATCTCTTCTTGTTTTGATCCTTTTCCTACCAGAACAAATTGATACGGTTTGTTCTGCTGTTTGGCTAAATCGGCGAGAAATAAAAGCTCTTCTACGGCATTGACTTTACCGATAGCTCCGGCGTAGATCACCGTTAGCTCATGCTTCAGGTTGTATTTCCGAAGGAGCTCAGGTTGCTTTTCAGGCATGTTCAAATACTCACTGTCCGCAAAATTCGGGATGATAAAAGTGGGTGTTTGAGGGCTTTTTTTCGCTATTTCACTTGCGATACCAGGTGACAATGCCACAATTTTTAATGCATGTCGGTAAATCCTTGCCTCTTGGTAAAATAAAATTTTCTTAAGGATCGGATTTTTGATAACGCCTACCTGAATAGGGGCTTCAGGCCAGAGATCCCTTACTTCAAAAATAAAAGGCACCCCAAAACGTTTTTTTGCCCAGATTCCAATGAGCCCAGTAGTCAATGGCGTGGAAGTGATGTAATATAGATCCGGTCTGGGTAATTTTTTAAGCCAGATTTTTGTCTGATTGACAAAATTCCAAAATGCCAATATTCTTTTGACAAAGCCAAAGCGTTGATCATAAGATACCGGTAAGTAGTGTACTTTGATCCCATTTATGATTTTGAGGTCGTAATAATTCTTATTATGGGAAGTAACCATTTCAATCTCAATTCCTGCATCTGCCATCCCTTTTGCTAGGTAATATGACCTTGTTGCTCCGCCTTCTTCTGGTGTAAGGAAGTATTGATGGATGTAAATTATTCTCATAGATGTTGTTTCTGCAGCCAAGTGGCCAAGACAAATAGATTGAACAAAACCAGAAACTGCCCAGCTTCGGCATCTTGGGGCTTTTTTGCCAATTTTCTCATTGGTTCTGGAAAATGAGAGCCCCATTTTTGTTCCATTTCAAGGATTGGGCCACTGATCCAATCAAGGTAGCTTTTCTCCTGACTCCATTCTAATAAAGGCAGGCCAAATCCGATTTTCTTTCTGTTTGCAATGAAGCTTAGCTTCCGTTGTTCCAGGGCTGATTTGATCCATTTCTTTCCTTTCTCTGCCCTTTGCCTTTCAGGAAAAGCCTCAATTGCTTCCAAAATTTCCCCATCTAAATAAGGTGTACGCATTTCAATGCCATGGCTCATGAACACATCATCATTGAGTCTGAGGACATCATTGGTAAGGTATACTTTTCTATCCCAACTTAATGCCGAAAGGTAAGGATCATTCCTTTCAGGATAATGCATTTTCCAGTTTTTCAGTACATTTTTGGGCATTGGACTTAGTGATGCCATCTGTATAAATGTCTCTGATGGGTCTTTGTTAATTGACCCAATAAGTCTGTTTAATGGGTAAGGATATGGGATGAAGCTTCCAAATCCCCGGAGCAGATCAAATAGCTTCGGATAACGGAGGATGAGATCAAAAGCCTGATGTCTTGTATATCCTCCAAAAAGTTCATCAGCACCTGCTCCTGAAATCAGGACTGCGGTATCTGCCTTGGCTTCTTTACCGATCATCCAACTCATAAAACCTGCGCTATCACCTATGGGTTGGTCCACTGAACGGATATATGCATCCCAATTTTCCTGAACATCCTGCAATGTAATGGTTAATTCATGGTGATGAGCAGGGTATTTCTCATGAAAACGTTTGGCAAATAGGGGGTCGCTGTATTTTTTTCTAAACCTGCTTTCAACTGCTGCAGTGTAAGTAGGTAAAGGCTTTCCAGTTTGCTCATAATACAAAGCATATACTAAACTGCTATCAGCACCCCCACTCAAGACCATACCCGCTTGCCTGTCTGTCTGTAGGGTCCTTCCAATAGCCTGCTTAAGCAGCATCTCCCAAGAAAAAGCTTTAGTCTGAGGGGCAGGCGAATTTATGGACCATTCCAATTTTCTCTTAAGTGTTCCTTCAAATGAAATAATCAATCCCGTTCCGGGATTCAACTGCTGAATACTTTCAAAAAAGCTTGTAGTAGGTCTAGTGAATCTGTAGTGAAAATAGGAACTAAATTCCTGGGTATTTAAGGATGGTCTGGAGTGCAGGGCAGCAACAACACCCCTGCTTTCGGAAGAAAATATCCACTTTTCATCCGAATGATGAAAATATAAGGGCTTTTCTCCAGAACGGTCTCTAGCTAACCAAAGCTCTTGTTTGACCAAATCTGCCATCGCAAAGGCAAACATTCCATTTAACCTATTGAGCGCTGAAGCTCCCTTGCGGATCAGCCAATAGAGCAATACTTCTGTATCTGAAGTTGTCTTGAAAGATTGACCTTCACTTTGAAGGATGGATTTTAAATCTTGATAATTGTAAAGGGCTCCGTTCCATACCAAAACATATTGCCTGCACGCTGACCAAAATGGCATTTCAGCATCGGGACTAAGGTCTAGGATCTTCAGACGATTAGCACCCATATGGATTCTGCCCTCCAGATCGCAACTCCCTTTTCCATCTGGACCCCGATGTGCAGTAGCTGACATCATCTGATCCAGAAGCTGGGGAGCATTGGAGGCAGCATTAATGAGTACATTGATTCCACACATACCCTAAAGCTTCGCATTTTTGGAAAGTAAATCCAAGTGCTTTAGCTGGTTTTTCTCAAAATACCTACAAAGGTGGGAAAGTTCACAGCTATTGCATTTTGGATTTCTAGCAACACAAACATAGCGTCCATGAAGAATCAGCCAGTGATGCGCTATATGTATTTGTGCCTTTGGAATGTTTTTTACCAGCTGTTTTTCTACTTCAAGCGGAGTTTTGGCTTTTTGGGTAACGAGACCTAGCCGCTTACTTACCCTGAATACATGAGTGTCTACTGCCATATTTGGCTGATTCCATACTACAGAAGTGATGACGTTTGCAGTCTTTCGACCTACACCAGGTAGTTTTATCAACTCTTCCAAAGAATCTGGTACTTGGCTGTTATAATTTTCAACGAGCATTTTTCCAAGTCCGAGGAGATGTTTGGTTTTGTTGTTAGGGTAAGAGATCGATCTGATGAAAGGGAAAAGCTCATCAAAGTTGGATGCTGCCAGATGTTCTGGAGTAGGAAAGTGTTTAAAAAGCTTTTCGGTGACGATATTCACGCGCTTATCGGTACATTGGGCACTGAGTACAACAGCTACCAACAGTTGAAAAGGGTTTTCATAAACCAGTTCTGTTTCAGCTACTGGCATGTGGGTAGCAAAATAATCAATTACAGCGGCGTATCTTTCTTTTATGCGCATAGCTTTCTTTTTGAACTGGAAAATTAAACTTCTTAAATTAAATCCACAGGAGAATAGACAATTTTAATTAGAACCATTCTAAGTCTGCTACAGTTTAGAGAAGGTATGGACAATAAAATTATCATTTTAAGGATCTTGTTGTTTTTGCTGATATGTACATCATGTCAGCAAGAGGATCCTGTTTTGGGAGAAAATGCAGCAGTGAATTATATAGATGAATCTTATGGGAGTGACCCCAGACAGAAAATGGATATTTACTTGCCTGCTAATAGAAGTTCAACTTCTACCAAAGTCCTTGTCTGGATCCACGGAGGAGCCTGGGCAGATGGGAATAAGTCTGAATTTGCCGGTTTCAAGCCTTGGCTTGAAGCGGTGCAAGAAGATTTTGCCTATGTGTCGCTTAATTACCGTCTTTTTGACTTTAACAACAACAGAAATGGGTTTCCTTCGCAGGAAGAAGATATTCAGGCAGCCATGAGGCATATTCAAAGTAAGCTTACATCATGGAACGTTTCCAATCAGGTTGTATTGGCGGGAGGGAGTGCAGGTGGCCATCTGGCTCTTTTACACAGTTACAAGCACAATGCAGATGGGTTGGTCAAAGCTGTAGTAGCATTCTTTCCGCCTACAGACATGGCTGCTTTATACAGCCACAGCTTTTTGACGCAATTGCTGCTGCCAGGATTACTTGGAGGTACTCCCAGTGGTATACCAGAAGTCTACCGCAATTCCAGTCCGGTGGAATTTGTTTCTGCTTCCTCAATACCTACAGTTTTTTTCCATGGGACAGTGGATACTGTTGTTCCCATCAGTCAAAGCCAGCTTTTGGAAGCAGCATTGGTTAAAGCCAATGTACGGCATGAAAGAGAATATATTCCAAACCAAGGTCACGGTTTTGATGAGTCCACAAATAAGCGCCTCATCAAAAAAATGGCTGATTTCCTAAGGGAAAATGTGAGATAAAAAAAAACCTGAAGTAATTGGCTTCAGGTTTTTTTACCATTCGTCTAAAACGATTAAACTTTTTCGAGTCCGGTAGATTTGGCCATCCATAATATGGCATCTACTACTTTATCTGAAGGATGTAGAATGAGTTGATCTAACTGCTCTATCGTGCTCAGCATTTTTACATATTCATGCATCAAGGAATCATCCACGCGCAAGGCTTGCACTAGCAGCTCATTCTCTCCCTCACTCATTTCCTGATAAATATACCTCATCAGGTCATTTGGGGTAAAAGGTTTTGTCATAGGCAACATTTAATTGTTTCATTTTTTTCCTCATGTTGATCAAGGCATAGCGCATCCGGCCCAAGGCAGTATTGATACTCACACCGGTTTGTTCAGCTATTTCCTGAAAACTTAAGTCCATATAATGCCTCATGATGAGTACCTGCTTTTGTGTTTCAGGCAATTCATCTACCAATCTCCGCACAAGTTCAAGAGTATCTTCTTTGATCTTGAGGTCCTCGATGTTCTCTTCTGCGAACTTCAGGGTATTGAACAGATTGGCTCCATCCTCCATAACAATGGTAGGATAGCGCTTGCATTTTCTAAAATAATCTATGGCAAGGTTGTGCGCGATTCGCATCAACCATGGCTGAAATTTTCCCTCTTCGTTATAGCCATCCGCATTAAGCGTCTGAACCACTTTGATGAATACGTCCTGCAGCAAATCCTCGGCTACACCTTGGTCTTTGACTATCAGGTATATAGTGGTATAAACCCTGGATTTATATTTATCCACCAACTTTTCAAATGCAGCTTCACTTCCACTTCTATATAGCGCAATAAGCTCGCTGTCTTTAGGACTTATCCTTTTGTTCATACAAATTGACTTTTGAATAACGTAGAGGTTTATGCCATAGTATATCTTTTAGGGTGAAACAATTTTTGCCAATAAACCAAATGTATATATTCATACACAATCATGCAAAAATTTTATGGATTTTTTTTAAAACATATCTTGATAAAAAAGGTGAAAAATAAAAGAAATTGCACTATATATATAG
>DAIPZN010000026.1:0-42558 GCA_036782195.1 Cyclobacteriaceae bacterium
ATATGAGGTAACATAACTACCTTTTTTAAATAGGCACATTATTTAACCAAATCTTTAGATAAAATTAAACTTCTCTGGTAAGTTAAAGAGTCATATTCTTCAAATAAAATTTCATAAGAAATGACAAACCACACTGGAACTGGTTTATTAACATAACTACATACTTGAAAATATAGAATTAACATAAAACAAGCCACATTTGCTCCATAGGATATAGGTATTGGAAATTACAGCGGAACAGCTTAGATATCCAATCTGGGTGTCGGCAGATCCATTCCAATGGGAAAGACCATCCGGTCAGTAGTGATAGGAACCATAGATCCGTTTTTTGATAAACAATCCTCCTTGACCAATAGCAGGTTACAGGTTAAAATAGGATTCGAGATCGGGTCCTTCAGAAAGCTAAAAAAAGAGGTTAAGGAACTGGTTCCCGAAGGATTGGAAGAAAAAGGCCTGGGTAAAATCGATTATTATCTGAAGGAGGTTGACAAGTAAAATCAGGACTATCAAATTTCTGAGAAAATCACCCTCTAAATTTTAAATAGCATCTCCCCTATTTTTCTTTCTTCAGGATTTCCTTCATTAACTGCACCTGCTCTTCCAAGCCTTTAATTACCTTATCTTTGGAAGGATGTGGAAACCCTATAAGATTTTTCTCCATATCTTCCTCAGTCAACGAAACATTTCACCTTCACCCGTCTCTAACCAGTGGATATTAATGTTATGCACTTGGTTAAAAATATCTTAATTCTTGGAGAAATTCCATTTTTCCCTGTCTCTTTATCAGAATAACCTCCCTTAGACAGTCCCACAGACTCTCCAAACTTTTTGTGTCACGAGCACAAGCAAACAATTGGACCAGTATCCCCACAAAACCACATATGAGCTGTTAATTACCATAATAACCTTGCATCTTGTCCAATCTTGGATATGCATCCCCGATTAAGTAATCGTGGTCCGGAAGGTAAAACCTATTGCAGCCGAATTCAGATGGACCACCTGTTACCACTCTGAAGCATACTTCCACCCAGTCCTCCCCGGAATCGGTGACGATACCCGTTGGCTGTGTCACATAGGCTTTTGGTGCACTACATGCCCCTAACAAAAAGATCATCATGATGAAAATTACACTTTGCTTCTTCATTTCACTTTCTTTAAAAAATCACATAAACCAATAACAGTAATTTGAAAACAGGAATATGATCATAAAAATACATAATATAAATAAAATATTGTATTTTATTCAAATCAAATTTTTCAAATTTTTTTTATAAATATTTAAATACCTAAAAATTTCAATATTGGTCATATATAAACAATTCAGTAACAGGGCTTGCCACAAGATGTCCAACCTAAAACCCTCAATTTTACCCTTATTTCAAATTTTCAACCCAAAAAATATAAGTGTAATATTGACATTTAAATAAATTCCCTTAACTTGGAGTAGGATTTCAGTTTAAGAAGACCCTAAATCAATTTAATGTCTTCTTGAATAATGATCCTGACTCTCAAACCTATTCTCTCATTGGTATTCAACCAGTATGGATTTTACACTAAAAACGGGACATGCGAAAAGCATAGTCCTGTTTTTTTTACTAGTAATGTTGCCATAATTAAACCCATTGATTTCACAATAGAACATTTATAAAGTCAGCTTATGAAATCCTAGACTCAATTGTTTTAGAAATTGAATAGTTTAAAGTCCAACTTGACCATTCAAATAAAAAAAGAAACTGGAATACGTAAATGAGATCACCTAAGGCTATAACTCTATGACCAAAAACCATTAATCATTTTGCAATTATGTGCTTAAACCCAAAAAACCTATTAAACCTCCTTGCTTTTACGCTTGCCGTTTCTATTCTCTTTTCATGCAAAGACGGAGCCCAATCAACCCACTCCACCTGGACACACTATGGCGGATCTCCTGACCAATCCAAATTTTTTGTAGCTGAAGACATCACCAAAGAAAATGTATCCCAATTGGAAGTAGCTTGGACCTACCCAACAGGAGATGAAATGCCATATTTCTTCAGCCCCATCATCGTAGATACGGTCATGTATGTGATGGCTAAGAATTCTTCGCTAGTAGCGCTTAATGTCAAAACAGGCGAAGAAATCTGGATTCATGCCAATCTTGTGGGAATGACCCGGCGTGGGCTCAACTATTGGGAGAGCAAGGATAAAAAAGACAGAAGACTCATTTTCACACTCAACAATTCCATACAAGCCATTGATGCACAGACCGGTTTGAGCATCAGCAGCTTCGGAAACAATGGCTATGTAGACTTGAGGGAAGGCCTCGACAGGGACCCGACCTCCATCCGCAGGATACAGCCGATGATGCCCGGGGTAATTTACGAGGATCTCCTGATCATCGGATCCGCTCCCGGAGAAAGTTATTTTTCACCCCCTGGCCATGTCCGGGCCTATAACGTGGTAACGGGAAAAATGGAATGGATCTTCCATACCATCCCACACCCAGGTGAGTATGGCTACGAAACTTGGCCAAAAGATGCATATAAGTATGTAGGTGGAGTCAATGTCTGGAGCGAAATCACCGTCGATACTGAAAGAGGTATTGCCTACTTGCCTATTGGTAGCCCTACCTATGATTATTATGGAGCTGACAGGCTGGGCAGCAACTTGTTCGGCAACTCACTTGTTGCACTGGATGCCAAGACAGGCAAAAGGATATGGCACTATCAGACTGTGCACCATGATCTATGGGACTACGATCTCTCCCCTGCCCCACAGCTGCTGACAGTCAACCGCAACGGCAAATCAATAGATGCTGTTGCAGTTGCTACTAAACATGGTTTTGTATTCCTATTTGATAGGGTGACAGGTGAACCGCTTTTCCCAATTGAAGAAACCCCCTTCCCGGCAAGTGAGATGGAAGGTGAACAAGCCTGGGAAACGCAACCGATTTCCAGCCTTCCGCGCTTCACCCGTCAGGAAGTGACCAAAGAGACCATCAATCCATATTTTCCGGACAGCATCAAACAGGCTTGGATCAAAAGGCTGGAATCAGCAAAATCCGGCTTGTACATCCCTCCTTCGGACAAATATGAAACAGTGATGATGCCGGGCGCATTGGGAGGATCAAATTACGGCAATACCGCTTCAGATCCACGCAAGGGAATCTTTTATATCATGACCCAAGAACATGCCTCTATTTATAAACTGAATAAAGTCGAACCACCAAAAGTTAACCTCTCTTCCACCGATCTTCAGAAGGTCAATTCCCTGTACAGAAAAAACTGTCAGACCTGCCATGGACCGGATATGGCCGGTGGTGTGGGTCCTACGCTGATCAATGCAGGACAACACATGAGCTTTGACGAATTTAGAGGTACTGTTATCAACGGCAGGGGACAAATGCCTGGATTTGTCCATGTAGATGAAGAAACCTTAAAGGCACTTTACAGGTATCTAGGTGGAAACCCGATGAGCATCAACTTCAGAAGAAATACGGCATACGTAGAGCCGGAAGGACCTGTAGTAGCCTCAGGCGGAGCCACCATTGTCCCTGATGAAAGCAAAGCCACCCCTATGTCAGACTATCCTGAGGATGTGGAACATCCTGCAGTACGCTACACTACCGAATACGGATTGGAATGGCCTGGGTTGGCAGCTCCTCCATGGTCTTCCATTTTTGCTTATGACATGAATACGGGAACAGTCAAATGGACCAGACCGGTAGGTCAGGATTCCCTCTATGTACAAGGTGACCAATCCAAAGGAGCTCCAGGTGGAGCCTTACGCAAAGGCATGATCGTCACCTCTACAGGAGTGATCTTTGCCACTGCCAAAGGTGGAAAGCTCTATGCCATAGATGCCGACAACGGCAAAATCTTATGGGAAGAAACATTGAGCCATGAGGTAAACGCCCAACCGAGCATGTATGTATTGGACGGAAAGCAATATCTGGTCATCAATGCCACTTCGAATTTTGCACGGGACAGTTATAACCACGCCAAAAAACCAGGAGCATTGCCTAAAGCTTATGTGGTCTATGCTTTACCTGATAGAAAAAAACAATGATTAGGATAACACAGGATTGAAATACACATTTTGAATTAACCCAAAACAACATGAAAAAGCTTTTATTTTCAGTACTGATGACCCTGATTGCAGTGGTATCGGTGCAGGCACAGCAAAACAGGATTTTGGCCAATGATCCGGCCGCCTACCGCGAATTGAGTGCCGTCCATGCGGGTGCGGGAAATATGGGCTTCACCCAACTGATCGGCAGGACCGAGCTGGGGACGGAGTTTCTTTACCTTCATGCAGGAAGAATAGAAGGCAAATCTGGGATTGGCCACCACTTCCACCACAGCATTGAAGAGATGTTTGTGATCCTGGACGGAGAAGCCGAATTTACCGTCAATGGCCGCACGGCTACCATCAAAGCACCGGCAGTCGTGCCTTGCAAAATGGGTGATTCCCATGCCATATACAATCCATCAGACAAGCCGCTGAGTTGGCTGAATTTTGCGGTAAGCAAAACAAAAGGAAAAACAGACGCCTTTGATCTGGGTGATACCAGGCAGGGTGCTGCATTAGATCCGGTTCCTACATTTGTAAACGGAAGGTTGGAAAAGGAAAAACTCAGACCCAACTCCCCTGTATATGCAGGCCAAGAGGTTCAGCACCGCAGGATATTCGGCCCTGAGGTTTTTCAGACCAATTGGAACCATGTGGACCACCTGCTCATTCCTGCAGGAAAAAACGGGATCAACAGGAAACTGGAGGGTTTTGAGGAAGTATATTATGTGACAAAAGGATCAGGTACGCTCACCACAGCTTCAGGCACAGGAAAATTCAAGGCCAATGATGCCTTTTATGCAACTTTGGGCGAAAGCATCACCCTTTCCAACACCGGAAATGAAGACCTTGAAATCCTCGTGATCGGCATAGCGGTGTCCAAGGCAAACCCGGTGGCGGCAAAAGATGCCATGGCTTTGCAGATGGATTTTGTGGTCCCTGCCGAAAATGCGAAAGCATTTGAGGACATGTACCATTCCATCTATGTCCCTGCCATGTTGGTACAGCCTGGATATCTGGGTTCAAAATTGCTCAAACTCTTTTCAGATGAAGTGGCCAAACAGATTCAGGCCGAACCCACAACCTACAATTATCAGATACAGATTTCCTTTGATACCGAAGAAAACAGAAGAAAATGGGTGGCCAGCAAGCAACACGACATTGCATGGCCAGCCGCTTCAGGTCTTGCCAAGGAATTCAAATGGAGGGGCTATGAGATCAAAGGTTCCGATGATGGGCGATAAACTCCCGTAGCATAAAGTATGAATGAAAAGCTTAAGTTGGTTATGATGAAAATGAATGTAAAACTGCTTGCTATCCTGTTTTTGTTGATGCTTGGTGCAAATCTGATTCAGGCACAGACCCTTACCAAAGAAGAAATGGTTTTCCTGACTTCCGCATGGAAAGGTGAACGCTTCTCCGATGGTAGACCCAAGATTGCCGATGACCTGTTGGAAAGAGCCAAGCACATCATGATCGATGATGCATGGACCGTGCTGAAAAACGAAGGTTATCTCAACCAGTATGAAGGCGGATGGAAAACAGTCAATGACGGGGTGATGACCGGAAGGGCCGTGACCGCCATGTACCTCCCAAGCAGACCCGATGTGGAAAAGAACATCAAAACAAGAGGTGCCGCTCAGGGAAGAAAAGGCAATACCAACGCCTGGCCGATCGATATTCTGGTCAAAGGTGACCTTTATGTGGCAGATGCTTTCGGCAAGATCAGCGGTGGAGGCATCATGGGAGCCACTTTGGCCAATTCTATATTGAGCAAATCAGGTAATGGTGTGGTATTTGACGGCGCGGCAAGGGATCTGCAGGAAATCAGAAACCTAAAAGGATTCAATGCTTTTGTGCGGGACTTCCATCCTTCTTTCACAGAAGAAATGGTCCTGATGGGCCTCAACACCCCGATCCGGATCGGCAACGCAATCGTGCTGCCCGGTGATCTGGTTATTGCGACAATTGAAGGAGTGCTGTTTGTTCCGGCCCACCTTGCAGAAGAAGTCGTCAGTGTTTCCGAATTTGTCATCCGCAAGGATCAGTTCGGATTCGAAATGGTCAGGGACAACATTTACAGCACAGGGGAAATAGACAGCCAATGGACAGATGAAATCAAAGTAGCCTTTTTGAAATGGCTGGAGAAACATCCTGAACTCGGCACCATGACCAGAAAAGAGCTGGATAAAATGATGGAGAAACGGACTTGGTGAAATGATTATAGTATTCAAAAGAGAGGCTGTCCAATAGATTGGGCAGCCTCTCTTTTTGTTTGAAATTAAATAGTCAAACAGGTATTTACGAAATCAAAGATAATTCACATACCCTTCCTTATTGGTCCTGATTTTGAAAACTTTGCTGAAGCTGACAATATACAAAGTCTTCATATCGGCATCACCAAAAGCCAGACTGACGGGAAATGAGGGCAAGTTGATCATGCCGACAAAGCTTCCTTCTTTGTCAAAAATCTGCACACCCATATACGTGGCCACATATATGTTTCCTTCTTTGTCAATAGCCATCCCATCTGCGCCTGAGGACCTCGCTTTGCGGTCAAGCACTTCGCCTGGAAGCAGTACCTTGGCAAATTGCCTCCCGTTTTTGATGGTACCGTCTTCCTGTACATCATAGGCCCAGATGTAGTTGTCCTTTTCACTTTTGACTGGAAACCAATCCTCGTCATCGTAGCAGTTGTTGATCAAAAGTGTCTTGCCATCCGGGGTCAAAAGGATGCCATTTGGCATGGCAAATTCATTGGGTTCGGTGACACGGGTGATTTGGCCTTCAGCCGACACATAATATACCGCCCTTCCGGGTTGGAATTTTTCGGCTTCCATGGTGAACTGGGGATCTGTAAAATAAAAACCTCCCTTTGCATCAGTGATCACATCATTGGGTCCATCTATGGGCTTTCCATCGTAATTGTCGGCAAGCACACGGACTACCTGACCACTTGTGGTCATTTCCACTACACGGTGACCCATCATGTCACAGACGATCAGGTTCCCGTTTTTGTAGGGATACAGGCCATTGGTCTGCATTTTGCCTTCACTGATGTTGCGGTAACTTCCATCAGGACTCATTTCTACAGTAGAACTTCTTTTAGGATCGGCATTAAAATCCTTGTCGAAATACATATTGCTGAAGTAAAGCTTTCCGTTCAGCCACTTTGGACCTTCGGTGAAGTTGAGCTCAGGCTTGGTTTTCTTGCCGTCAATCACGAGTTCCAACTTGGCATTTTCTGGAATAATGGCATGATAAGCCTGTGTTGCAGCTTGGGCTTTGTCAGTGTAATCCTTTCTTGCAGGTCCAAAAATATCCAGGACATCTACCCCATAAGAACCAGTTCTGGCTGCATGCACCATATTTGGTGGAATTCGGGCCAGGCTTCCTTCAGTCATTTCATGTTCGCCATCCAGGAGTGTTTCTATATTGCCACCTCTTAGCACAAGGCTGAGCTGCTCTTCAGGATGAATATGATGAGGAAAAGCCATGTCCGGATCCAAAGAGACAAATCCAACTGTCATTTGGCCTCCGGAAAGGATCCTTGAATATGCACCATCCGCCAATTTGGTAAACTGTATCTCATGGAGGTCATAAATTTGACCAGGCTTAAGATTTCCTGACAAAGCTGCATTTTGCTTGTTGTTTTCTTGTATTGATTGTCCTGCCTTAGATAAAAAATCAGGATTTGGTGGGCTGACAATCAATAATCTGGCCCCTGATTTACCTGCTTGAACGGCTGTCTGAGTTCCCTTGGCAATATAAACAAGGTCATTGCGGGGTGTTCCACCGTTGACCCCATCAGGAGCTTCACGTTTCAATGCTAGCATGGACTTCTCATTTCCATCAATTTGAGCAGTAACCTCCCCTTCCATAACCAATAGCAAATTTTCGACAGTTGCCTCACCTGCAGGGATTGCTACACCTGCAGCAAGTTCCAAAATGGCACCCATGCCATACTGCCCATAAAACAGCCTTGCAGAAATGCCTGGATAAAGTTCAATTTGGTCAAGGTCATTTAGCTGTACCACTGCTTCTGTCTCCAAATTTGGAGAAAGGTCAGGATAGGGAACCGGCGCAACTGACCTTTCCTCAAGTTGGTATTGTTTGATCAGCTCCCGATTGACACGTTCCCAATCAGGTGCTGCTGGAGTACATTTGACAAACGTGCCTGCGAGTGCAATCAAAGCTATACAAAATGATGTTATAGAATTTTGCTTCATGGGTTAAGGTAAATATTGTTTTGGCTAAAATAACCAAAATCCCCTACATTTAAATGTCAATGACACACTTAAAACAGCAACCATCCTTACATCAAACCTTTTATCCCAAACAAGACCTAAACCGCTATTACTTTAAAAAGATGGAAGCTTCGATCAATCAAAAAATACCGTTTACAACAAGTTCCTATTGTCACAAATAGGAACAATAAAAATTATTGGTTTATTTGGACCCAGATTGAATTGCACCATGTGCCACAGCTGTGTCCCGGTTGCATTAAAAATAGATAAAGTAATACATTATGCTTGGAATTTGGGGTGTTGTCACCATTGTTGTCCTGCTGATTTTGGTCATCAAAAAGCTTGTATCTCCTGTTGTAGCGCTTGTACTGGTACCTATAGTTACGGGACTTCTTGCAGGATTTGGGAGCGAATTGGCAGATTTTATAGGAACTGGACTCAAGGACATCGCGCCTACAGGAGTAATGTTCATTTTTGCCATTCTGTTTTTTGGTATCCTATTAGATGCAGGAACATTTGCACCCATCATCAAGTCCTTGCTCAAATTTGCCGGAAATAGCCCCATCAAAATAGCCATATCAACTGCCTTACTAGCCATGTTAATCCATTTAGACGGATCGGGTGCGGTGACGTTTTTAGTAGTCATCCCCGCCATGTTGCCAATCTATGAAGCAATGGGTATGCGTAGGACTACATTAGCTACAATTGTTGCTTTGGCTGCAGGTACCATGAATATCCTACCTTGGGGAGGTCCAACTCTTCGGGCAGCAACAGCTTTAGGAGTACCGGTTACCCAATTGTTTAACCCTATTTTAATTCCCGTACTTGCAGGATTGTCAGCAGTACTTTGCATCGCATATTGGTTAGGTAAAAAGGAGGCTGAGCGACTTAGCCAATTCCCTAAAGAAACTCCCCTATCAGATATTTCAGCGCCTGAAACAGCTATTTCTGGTCTGAATCAATTTCGGTTTTTGTTAAATATCCTGATGATTCTTGTTTCCATTACTGCCTTGATTGCAGGTTGGGCACCTCCTTATGTAGTGTTTATGGTTGCGTTTGCAATGGCCCTTTTGCTCAATTACCCTGGTGTAGATGAGCAAAAGCAAAGGATAGATGCGCATGCCAAAGAAGCCATGCTGATGGCGAGTATCCTTTTTGCAGCTGGCTGTTTTACCGGAATATTGAAAGGTTCTGGAATGATTACTGCGATGGCTGCCTCTATTGAATCCATTGTACCACCCCAGATTGGGGGGCAGCTGCCTTTGATTACAGGATTGTTGGCTATGCCGGCAAGTCTTTTGTTTGACCCAGATTCGTTTTATTTTGGAATTCTTCCCTTATTGACGGGAATAGGCAGCAATTTTGGTGTTGAAGCCGTAGAAATAGGCAGAACTGCCATTATGGGGCAAATGACCACAGGATTTGCAGTGAGCCCACTTACAGGATCCACTTTCCTCCTGATAGGCCTTGCCCGTGTAGACCTTGGAGCACATCAATTAAAAACCATACCACTGGCTTATCTGGTTTCTTTGGTCATCTTATTTGTTTCAATCCTCTTGGGAATAACTACTGTTTGACATGCAAAAATCAACAATCAGAATAGGTTGCGGAGCTGGATTCTCAGGAGATAGGATTGAGCCTGCACAAATACTGGTCAAGGACGGTAAATTGGATTATCTTATTTTGGAATGTCTGGCGGAAAGGACAATTGCATTGGCCCAACAGCGGAAATTGAAAAATCCCAATTTGGGCTTCGATCCATTATTGGAAAAAAGGTTGACCCCATTGCTACCGATATTGGCTGAGACCAAAACCAAATTAATCACCAATATGGGTGCCGCAAATCCATTGGATGCAGCCAAGAAAATCCAGCTTTTGGCAAAAGCTCAAGGATTACAATTCAGGATAGCAGTGGTTGAAGGAGATGATGTCTTGGACAGCTTAACACAAGATTTGTCAATATTGGAAAACGAAAAGAAAATCAGCAGTTATCCTGATGTGATTTCCGCAAATGCTTATCTTGGAATTGAGGCCATTTTGCCTGGACTAACTTCAGGTGCGGACATCATCATTACAGGAAGAGTTGCAGATCCTTCCCTTTTTCTCGCTCCAATGGTCTTTGAATTCGGTTGGGACATCGAGGATTTTAACCTGATGGGTAAAGGAACAGCTATTGGGCACTTATTGGAATGCGCGGGGCAGTTGACAGGAGGTTATTTTGCTGATCCTATTGGAAAGCCGGTGCCTGATATGCACCTTTTAGGTCACCCTTTTGCGGATGTAAATTCAGATGGAACTGCCATATTCAGCAAAGTAGCAGGAACAGGCGGTTTGCTAAATGTTCAAACTGCCAAAGAACAACTACTCTATGAAGTATTGGATCCAGCCAGGTATTTGACACCGGATGTGACTGCAGATTTTTCTTCTATTCAATTAGCCCAGTTGGGAAAAGACAGAATCCTGATGAGCGGAGGTGGAGGTGTTCAAAGACCTGAACAATTCAAAGTTTCCGTAGGCTATTCAGGTGGGTATATCGGTGAAGGAGAGATAAGCTATGCTGGAGCACATGCCATTGAACGTGCCCAATTGGCTGGTCAAATTATCAGTTTGCGGATTGCTCACCTTTTTGAAGAGTTGAAAACTGACCTATTGGGAGTCAATGCGCTTCATGGTCAGACGATTGGGGAGTCAAGTAGTCCCTATGAAGTCAGACTGAGGGTTGCTGGCAAGACATCTGATCCGCAAATTGCTGAAATAGTCGGCGAGGAAGTAGAAGCCCTTTATACCAATGGACCTGCCGGAGGAGGAGGAGCAAGAAAGTCACTAAAAGAAATTGTAGGTATAGTTTCTGTTCTTTTAGACAGAAACCTTATCCAACCCACCTGTACTATATTGGAAGGATGAAGAAACTAATAACTATAGCCCATTCAAGAGCTGGTGACAAAGGCAATAGCTTAACTTTGTCGCTGATTCCCTTTGACCCGGAAGATTATGCACTGTTGTGTAGAGAGGTGACTGCAGAAAAGGTACAGGCACATCTCCAAGACCTAGTGCAAGGGCAGGTCATTAGACATGAACTGCCAGGGCTTCATGCGTTGAGCTTCACGTGCGAAGAGGCCTTGGGATCGGGAGTGACCACTTCCCTCCGACTTGATGCTCATGGGAAGTCATTGAGCTATGCATTATTGGAGATGGAGATAACAGGCTGATTATGTAGCAGGTATGGTGGGATTCTGAAATATAATGGTGATTGTTTTTCCAGTGCTGTGCCTTGGGGATCATCCATCTAAAAAGGACCTTTAGCATTATTTTTCACTGCATTTGTTGCCTTACCTGGCATTTCTCCACGGATTTCAAAATCCTTTGATTTGATGTAACCGGGAGCCCTTAGGTACCAATCTTTAGTTAACAAAGCTGGCAAGTTGTCTCCAGTTTCATTGATCCACTTTCCCAATACGCTTTGCATCTCTCGTAGAGCACCTTGAGCAGTAGGGATAGCAGCAATGTTCAACCACTGTTCAGGATCTTGGAAGCAATCATAAAGTTCTTCCAAAGGTCTAGGAGTCACAAATACATCCGCCTGTGCAGGATTCAGTTGACCAGCTAATCTAAGTTGTTCCAATTCAATAAACGTAGGACTTTCAACAGCATCAGCTGGACCCATTTGTGGAGAAAGAGGTCGTGAGTTGATAATATACAAGTAATCTCTGCTCCTTACCATCCTTTGATGTGCTTCATAGTCATGCCAATTGTGCTCCGCAAACACATAATTTCTAAATGGCTTTTCTGGTTGCTGCAGCAATGATTCAAAAGATTGGCCTTGAAACTGTTCCGCTGCCTCACCACCTGCAAGTGAAAGTAAAGTCGGGGCAATATCAACAGCAGAAACCAAGCTGGTGCTCACTTGTGACTTGGGTATTTTAGCTGGCCAATGAACGATAAATGGCGTCTTCATGCCACGGTCATTCACCCTCGTCTTACTATGGGGAAAAGCTCTCCCATTATCAGCCATTATGATCAATAGCGTGTTATCTAGAACCTTTTGTTTATGCAAAACTTTGATGACCTCTCCTATATAAAAATCAAATCTGCTGATCTCATCATAATAATGGCCAAAATCTTTTTTTGTTTCAGGACCATTGTGCAAGTAATGGGGCATTGTCAATTGCTCCGGCACATGGGTGCCGGCAAAGCTATTGGGACCCCAAACCCTATGGGCATCCAAGGCCGCGAACCAGAAAAAAAAGTTCTTGTTTTTTGGCCTTTTTTCTACCACAGAAACCCACATTTCTTCTCCACCATCGCCGATTTCTTCTGGTTTTTCTGAGATGTGGTCAAAACCCCTTCTTGCGTATGCTCCCAAATGGAATTTACCCGAACTCGCTGTATAATACCCTTGGTTTTGAAGTAATTCAGCTACCGACAACATATCCAATGGAGGCTCGGTATGCAATTCAGCCGCCCCAGTGTTGTGCGGATACCTGCCTGTGAGGATACTGTTTCTGCTGGGACTGCAGGAACTTGCGGTGAGGAAAAAGTTGGTAAACAGCAAACCATCTTTAGCCAACTGGTCAATTACCGGTGTTTTTACCTCTTTATTACCATAAGCTCCAAGGTCATCCCAACTGACATCGTCAGCAATAAAAACGATGATATTGGGCTTGGTTGTTTGAGCCTGTAGAGAATGGACCAAAAATAGAATGATGACATAAATACTAAATCGGATCATGAAAGGCTATTTTGGGTGGAATTCAACAGCATAAAATACGCAGTTCAACACTAATGCCCAAATATTAGGGTTCAAATCAGATTATAAACAAACATAAAACCCTTTATTTAAGCTATTTATGATTTACCAACTCAACAATATCTTTAACCACAGCTTTGGGTTGAAACTGTCTGTCAAATAGCAAAGGATAATCTGTTCTACCTCTTACCGGCCAGTTGTTTTTCCAGTTGTGCTGATCTGCTACTCCCCAGAAAGTAACACGATTGATCTTGTCCTGATGCTTTACAAACAACCTGAAGAAGTCTAGGTACCGTGCATCGAATTTTTGTTGTACGTCTATTGGCAATCCCTCCTTGTAAGGGTTGATCTGTTCTTGATATGCTGCATTTTGGGATACTTCCGCGCCCTGCACATTGTTTGGAGATGGGAGAACAGTCATGTCAAGTTCAGTGATCGAAACCTGAACACCCAGCCCAGCAAAGGCTAAGATACTTTTTTCAAATTCCTCGATTGTCGGATAATCAAGGCCTATATGGCCCTGCATACCAATTCCATCGATCTTCACTCCTTGTTCCTGAAGCCTTTTGACCATCTTGACCACTCCCTCACGTTTGCCTGGCAATGCCATCGAATAATCGTTATACATCAAAAAAGCATCAGGATCCGCTTCATGGGCAAATTGGAAGGCCAATTTGACGAAGTCCTCACCGATAATTTGATAAAACTTGCTTTGTCTCCAGCTTCCGTCGTCGAGGATGGTTTCATTCACCACATCCCAGGTATGGATGCGACCTTTGTACCGGCCCACTACGGTATGGATATGCGTTTTCATCCGCTCGATCAGGACCTCTTTGGAGACATCCTTGCCATCTGCTCCTGTAAAAAACCATCTTGGTGCCTGACTGTGCCAGATCAGCGTGTGGCCATTGATCTGATAGCCCAATTCTTCTCCCAAGGCGACGAACTGATCAGCCATTTCCCAGTTGAATTTGCCTTCTTCAGGTTGGATCAACCCGCTTTTCATGATGTTTTCGGCTACTATCGCATTGAAATGTTGGCGGATAACCCTAAGCGAAGCTGTATCTTTTTTGGTGATCTGCGGATTGTTCAAAGCAGTACCGATCAGAAATTTGCCTTCAAAGGCACGGGCAAATGAAAGATCCTGCTTTTGGTTTTGCTGCGCGAATCCATACGGACTGAATAAAACAGCAAATAAAAATGCGAGTACTACAATAGGTCTTTTCATAGGTTTATTGTTTATGCTTCCAAGGAAGACGAGGTAAAGAATCTCTTTAAGGTAATCACAAAGCTCTGATAACCAGTAGCCTTGTAAGATCAAAAGGATATGAATTTTGTGTATTGATCTGAAACAGGATCAACATTGTCCATAATAAGCATCCTTACCGTGCTTGCGCTCAAAATGCTTTTTGATCAGCGCCTCCTTTAAACGAGGGGCGGCAGGATTGATCTGTAAGGTCAGATAAGCCATTTTGGCTATTTCTTCCAGCACCTTGCTGTTGTACACGGCTTTAGCGGCATCTTTTCCCCAGGCAAAAGGGCCGTGGTTGCCGATCAAGACCATTTCAACAGTCTCGGGGCTTAGCCCCTTTTCTGCAAAACAATCCAAAATCTGCTGTCCCGTATTGTGTTCATAATTGCCTTGGATCAAGGCATCCGACATAGGAGGAGCGCAAGGAATATCAACTGTCAAATGGTCGGCATGGGTTGTCCCGAAAATAGGAATGTCCATTTGTGCCTGTGCCCAAGAAACAGCATAGGTGGAATGCGTATGACAGATTCCTCCTATTGAGGGCCAGTTTTTGTACAGGAATGCGTGGGTTTTGGTATCAGAAGATGGGCGCATATTGCCCTCAAGGACGTTGTTGTCAAAATCAACAATGACAATATCTTCTACTTTCAACTGCTCATACGGAACCCCACTGGGTTTGATGGCGAAGACCTCATTTTCACGGTCTACCGCGCTGACGTTGCCAAAGGTATAGACCACAAGGTCCAACTTTGGCAGTTCCATATTGGCAGTAAAACAGGCTTCTTTAAGTTCTTTATACATTGGATTATAAAAGGTTGAAGAATTTTCAGGTTTGGATTTGTTTTTCATTTTTTGACTATAGAGACAAATATGGCCACCAATTCAGAGGCTTCTTATTAAAATGTTATTAACCTCTGGCCTTTCGATTTTCTGGATGAGTTTTAACCAAAATTCAGTTTCTTCTGCTTCTTCAATTACCACTTCGATTTTAGCAATGAATTCTTTGTCACTTCTTGCTCTGTTTGTAGCACCATAATTAGCTGCCAAAGCAGTCCCACTTCTGATCAATTAATTTGCTATTTTCCTTCCTGGGATGGTGTTTGGCAGCAATTGAACAATAATTGATTATCTACAATGCAAATGACTTCGTTCTATTTTTAAGAACTTTTTACCTAAATGTCAATCCACCGATATCAGAAATAGATTTGAGTTGCGAAGATCATTTACTTTTTTCGAAGCCAGACTTTTTAATTTTTTTCAAAAAAGAAAGGCTATTGGTTGCTCTTATGTCAACATATCTTCCACGAAACCACCCAAAGCACAATATTCAGAGTAGAGTTTGGCGTAGTGTGCTACATTTTCGGAAATAGGTTGGTAGACTTCGTCAAACCCGTTGCCCATGGCGGCTATGGCCGCTTGGGTATCGGGATAGATACCGGCTGCAACGGCTGCGTACATGGCAGCACCCAGAGCTGGAGCCTGATCTGAAGATGCCACTTTGATCGGCATATCCAAGACATCCGCCAGCGTCTGCATGACTAGCTTGCTTTTCTTGGCCACACCACCCATACCAATGACCGTGTCGATCTTCACTCCTTCTTTTGCAAATCTTTCCACGATGCTTTTGGAGCCGAAGCAGATTGCTTCCACAAGTGATTTAAATACCCTGGCAGCGTCTGTTCCCATATTCAATCCCATAATAGCTCCTTTTAGTGCTTGATTGGCGTCAGGGGTTCTTCGGCCGTTGATCCAGTCCAAGGCCACAAGTTTGGAGTCTTTGACAGGAATCTGCAAGGCAGCATCTGCCAGCTGACCAATCAGTTGCTCATGGATTTCTTCAACCAAGGCATTTTTCTGATCTGCTGATAGCTGAACACTCTGTTGCACTACGGCCATGGCAGGCTTTGCAAGTAGGTCCCTGAACCAGGCCAAAACGTCACCAAAAGCCGACTGTCCTGCTTCAAGGCCGACTGTGCCTGGAATGACCGAGCCATCCACTTGGCCACAGATCCCTTTGATCAGGGTGTCTCCGAGGTTTTCCCTTGAAGCGATCATGATGTCACAGGTGGATGTACCCATTACCTTCACCAGAGTATTTTCGGTGACTTCCCCTCCCACTGCGCCTGCATGGGCATCAAAAGTACCTACTGCCACTACAGTATTTGTGGTCAATCCCAACCGTTGTGCCCATTCTGGAGATAAATTTCCGGCGGGAATGTCTGAAGTATAGGTTTCGGTATACAACCTCTCCCTAAGTGAAGCCAGATAAGGATGGAGTTTTCCAAGAAATTCTACAGGAGGCAATCCCCCCCAGCTTTCATGCCACAGGGCTTTATGTCCAGCGGCACACCTGCTTCTCTTAAGATTGAGTGGGTCGGAGCAGCCTATCAATTGTGCTGTCAGAAAATCACAATGCTCCATCCATGAAAATGCAGCCGTGGCAACAGCATCATCTTGGCGGATTACATGAAGGATTTTAGACCAAAACCATTCGGAAGAATAAATCCCCCCTTCATATTTTGTGTAATCTTCCCCACCCCATGATCTGGCAAGTTGATTGATTTCCTCAGCTTCGGCAATAGCAGTATGATCCTTCCAGAGAACCATCATGGCATTTGGGTTTTCCTCAAAACCAGGTTTAAAAGCAAGCGACTGTCCTTCTGAATCGACTGGCATAGGAGAAGAGCCTGTGGTGTCTACACATATTGCTCTTACCTGATGGGGAGCTAGACCTGTTTTTTGGATAACTGATTTTATGGAGACTTCCAAACCTTCCAAATGATCGGCAGGATGCTGTCTAAATTGGTTGATTTGGGGATTACAATACAAACCGGCCTTCCATCGTGAATAAGGATGCACATGGCTGGCAAGGCATTCACCATTGGAAGTGTCCACCAATACAGCTCTTACAGAATCAGTCCCATAATCCAAACCAATGACAAATTCCTTTTTCATATGTCTATATTATTTTACCCTAACCATAATTACGGAATTGGCAGGAATTGATATTTTGATGTTGTCTTTGCTGATTTTAAAATCCCTGAAATCGGAAACTTTCACCACATCCTTTTTCTCGAAAGTATTGTGTGAATTGATAGCCGGTGCTGTGACCATCCTTCCACTCGCGGATTTGGCTTCTGCTCCTCTTAATACTACATCCAAATCGATTTTTTTGTCAGGATGAATATTTGCAATGCTGATATTAATGGTTCCATCTTCTGATTTTGATGTAGAAACATGAAGTGCCTCCATCTTTTCTTTACCATAGCTTACTTCTTCTGAAACCAAGTGATAAGGCAGCAGCAAAGCGTCCTTATGTGGTTTGTAAAGGTCAAATACATGATACGTCGGGGTTAGGATCATTTCGGTATCATTTGTAAGGATCACAGCTTGCAGTACATTGACAGTCTGTGCCAAATTGGCCATGTGGACACGGTCAGCATGTTTATTGAAAATATTTAAAGAAATAGCAGCTACATGTGCATCTCGCATGGTATTTTGTTGATATAAGAAGCCAGGGTTGGTGCCTGGTTCTACGAGATACCATGTTCCCCACTCATCTACAATCAAACCGACTTTCTTTTCAGGATCATATTTGTCCATGATGGTGCTGTGACGGGTGATGAGTTCATCCATCATGTTGGCCTTCCTCAAAGTCTGAAGGTAGATTTCTTTGTCAAATTGGGTAGCAGAAACCTTATTTTCCCAAGTTCCAGCAACTGTATAATAATGCAAGGAAAGCCCATCCATCAGGGATAAAGGAATGGTTTTCATCAAAACCTCTGTCCAATTGTAGTCAAAGCTATTTGCCCCACCTGCAATTCTATAGAGCGGAGTTGCCCCGTAGTCACGGGCATATGTGGCATATCTTCTATATTCATTGGCGTAATACTCAGCAGTCATATTGCCACCACATCCCCAGTTTTCGTTCCCGACACCCCAATATTTGATGTTCCAAGGCTTTTCCTGGCCATTTTTCTTTCTCAAGTTTGCCATCGGGCTTTCACCGTCAAAGTTGATGTATTCAATCCATTTGGACATTTCTTCCACTGAACCACTTCCCACATTACCTGTGATATAGGGTTCGGTATTTAGCTTTTTGGCGAAATTCATAAACTCATGGGTGCCAAAGGAATTGTCCTCAATGACTCCACCCCAATGGGTATTCACCATTTTTGGTCTGTCAGCAGGATCCCCAATACCATCGGTCCAATGGTACTCATCTGCAAAACATCCTCCAGGCCACCGGAGATTGGGTATTTCCAGCTTTTTTAAGGCATCCATCACATCAGATCTATAGCCATCTTCATTTGGGACTGAAGAATTTGGCCCAACCCATAGTCCACCATAGATACTCCTGCCTAAATGTTCGGCAAAGTGCCCATAGATATGGCGGTTGATTTGGGTTTTACCCTGATCTGCATTAATGATGAGGCGGTTTGACTGTGCTTGAATTCCTCCTGCCATACAGGTCAATAACAGACCAGAAGACAAAATTTTAGTGATTGATTTCATGGGGTTTATAGTGAATTGCTTTGATTATTAATAATTTTTGAATGATTAAAAAGGCATTAGAGCTGGTAAATTATATATTTACACATTAATAAAAAATATTAAATGTATTTATTACACCTATTTTATTTTAAGCAACTAGACCATCGGGCTAATGAGGTCTTCTTTGAGCTAATGTTGCACATAGGAAATGTAACAAGTGTAATAAAATAGATTCTTCACACAATATCCGTAATTTTTTTTCAATACATTATCAACTTTAACAAAAAATTCGGTAATTCAAAGCTTACAATTCACTTTAGAACTAAACATACAATGAAATACTCCAACCAAACCCGTACCCTCGTAGCGGTAGATTGTATCATTTTTGGGTTTGATGGATCAGAATATAAGCTTTTATTGATCCAGAGGGGTTTTGCCCCAGAAAAAGAAAAATGGAGCCTGATGGGTGGCTTTGTCCAGCCGGATGAGTCGCTAGACCAAGCTGCAGAAAGAGTTTTGATGCAACTGACAGGATTACATGACGTGTATTTGGAACAATTGCAAGCGTTTAGCAAACCGGAGAGGGATCCTATAGAAAGGGTAATAGCCATGGCCTATGTGGCTTTAATTGATATCAGGAAATACCAGCAACAGATCAATGATGATTTCCATGCAAGATGGTTTTCCATGAATAATCTGCCCAAATTGATTTTTGACCATGAAGAAATGGTAGAAGCAGCATTAAATAAATTAAGATACAAAGCTGCTTTCCATCCCATACTGTTTGAGCTCCTTCCTGAAAAATTTACTCTACCTCAGCTTCAGGCTATGTATGAAGGCCTTTTTGATACTAAGATTGACAAAAGAAACTTTAGCCGTAAAGTTTTATCCAGCAACCTTCTGCAAAAAGAAAACGAAAAGGATAAATCCGGAAGTAAAAAAGGTGCTTATTATTATAGCCTAGATAAAGCTCATTACAAAGAAAATTTCCAAAGTATCCTGAATTTCATTCCACGCAATGAATTACCTTTTTTGAATGACAATTAAAAAAGAACTTTTTTATCTCGAATTTTAGGTGTAACTATAACACTTATTTACCAATCCCAATAAACTCCATAATTTTGGTCTTTAATTAAAATTGCAATTGTTGAATTGTAACAGCCAATCCAATACATGAACACGCTCAAGAAAAACGAAATTTGGTTTATCACAGGAAGCCAGCACCTGTATGGGGATGAGACATTGAAGCTAGTCTCCACCCATGCAGAATCCATAGCCAAAGGCCTCAATGGCGCCGATACCATATCAGTAACTGTAGTTTTCAAGCCTATAGTAACGACGACCGAAGAAATCACCCGGGTAATGCAGGAAGCCAATCAGGCAATAGACTGTATCGGTATCATTACCTGGATGCATACTTTTTCTCCGGCCAAAATGTGGATCAACGGCCTCAGGATCCTGAACAAGCCCCTACTCCACCTGCATACCCAGTACAACAGAGACATCCCATGGAATTCGATCGATATGGATTTCATGAACCTCAACCAAAGTGCCCACGGTGACCGTGAATTCGGTTTTATGGTATCGAGGATGCGTTTGAACCGCAAGGTGGTGGTCGGTCACTGGCAGGATCCCCAGCTCCACAAAGACATTGACGGTTGGGCGCGAGCTGCATCTGGTTGGCACGACTGGCAAGGCGCCAAATTTGCCAGATTCGGGGACAACATGCGTTTTGTAGCTGTCACCGAAGGAGACAAAGTTGAAGCGGAACTGAAATTCGGCTTCTCGGTCAACACCTATGCTGTCGGTGATCTTGTGGCGGTGATCAACGCCGTCAAAGAAGCCGACATCAACAGCTTACTTGAAGAATATGAAGCAACCTATCAGCTGGATCCATCCTTAAAAGCAGACGGGGCAAAACGTGAGAGTCTAGTTGAAGCGGCCCGGATTGAACTTGGATTGGAAACTTTCCTGAAAAACGGCGGCTTCAAAGGTTTTACAGATACGTTTGAAGACCTGCATGGCATGCGTCAGCTGCCGGGTATCGCGGTACAGCGCCTGATGAATAAAGGGTATGGCTTTGCCGGTGAAGGTGACTGGAAAACCGCGGCATTGGTCAGGGCCATGAAGGTGATGGGTACAGGCCTGAAAGGCGGAAACGCCTTCATGGAAGACTACACCTACCATTTTGACCCAGACAACAGCCTGGTGCTGGGTTCCCACATGCTGGAAGTAGACGAATGTCTTGCCGCAGGTCCGATATCCTGTGAAGTGCATCCACTGGGCATCGGCGGCAAGGAAGACCCTGTCCGCTTGGTCTTCAATGCCGGTGCAGGCAAAGGGCTCAATGCCTCCCTGGTGGATATGGGCAACAGGTTCAGGCTGGTGGTGAATGAAGTAGAGGCTGTCGCGCCCCTTCAGGACCTTCCCAAACTCCCCGTGGCCCGTGTGATGTGGAAACCACTACCCGACATGAAGACCGGTTGCGCCGCATGGATACTTGCCGGAGGCGCACACCATACCTGCTTCAGCCAGAACATCAGTTCAGAAACTTTAAGGGACTTTGCCAATATTGCAGGCATTGAAACAGTTGTGATTGACAATAACACGACGCTTCCTCAGCTTCAGAATGAGCTGAGGTGGAATGAAGCAAGTTATCGATAACCACAGCAAAAAAAAACCTCATTTAGTTGAGGTTTTTTTTTGTCTAAACAAAACAGGGGTTATGACTTTAAAGGATGAAATTATAGGGATAATCAAACAGAATAATATTGGATTGAGAAATAATTAAAAAGTGCGCACGAGAAGATTCGAACTTCCACACCCGAGGGCGCTGCCGCCTGAAGACAGTGCGTCTACCAATTTCGCCACGTGCGCAAATGTCTCCAAGAAATCAAAATGTCGGGGTGGCAAGATTCGAACTTGCGACCTCCTGCTCCCAAAGCAGGCGCGATAACCGGGCTACGCTACACCCCGAACAGGTGTTAATTCGACTTAAAATCAGTCTTATGCCGAATCGAGGTGTGAAATTAGTAATTTTAGCGGATATCAAAAGCAGTAGATCCGCTTTTATACCATTATTTTTTGGCTAAAAAACGGAAAGCCTGTAAATCAAGGATATAGAAAACTATATTATTTTATTTTTTTGATTTAGGTTCAGGTTTAGTACGCATTTTGGATTTATAGTGAGAAAGTTTAGTCCATAATTCCCACTTTGTTCCTGAAACAGGTATTGCATCTCCCAATAAAAAGCCATATGCCTCATAATTTGGAATTCTGTCCAAAGTAATTTTTGCTATTCCTGCTAAAGGGATAAACAACACCATTCCTGAAACACCCCATAATGCACCTCCTATGAATATGGATATGATTACAGCCAAAGCATTGACTTTGACTTTTGCACCAACCACCACTGGAGTGATCAAATTGTTTTCGGTGAGTTGAATTCCCCATAAAACAAATAAGGTCAGAACGGGATAAAATAAGGAGTCAGTAGTCAGCAACACATATAGGAGAATTAAGGAAGAACTCAAAATCACACCCAAATATGGAATCAGGTTCATTACAGCAATAAAAACAGCAAAAAGGAGGAAATACTCAATCCCAATCAAATAAAAATAAAGACCTGAAAGAAAAAATACGATTAAAGTAACTTTTGCCATTCCTACTAAATATTGCTGAATCACAGCAGCGGAATCTTCAACCCAGGATATTACTTTTTCCTGATTTTGAACAGTCACTTTTTTTAAAAACGTTTTAAAAAAGTCTTTGTAGTAAAGCAATAAAAAAATAAAAAGTGGGATTACGCCAACCATAATCAATGATTTACCTGCTTCCAACACTTTTTTGTTGAGATCCATGTTTTTCCAGAGATCCCATTGTCCTATGGACACGACAGAAAATTGGCCTCCAAAAGTCTGATTTGCAGTAATGGTAAACTCCTCGGCCTTTTGTTGGAGCTTCATCCCTATTTGAGGTATATCTGCCAATAATGAAATAACTTGGCTGAAAAGCAAACTAAGAATGGCTACAAAGATGGAAGTGACTAAAAACAAAATAGTTATAATGGAAAATGCCCTTGGAATGCCACGTTTTTCCAGGCCGTTGGTAAGCGGGTAAATCGCAAAGCTTAAAAAGATACCCCAGACCAGCGGGACTAACACGAAAGACCCTATATAAAGAAGATACCCAACTGCCAAAAGAATGATCAGTCCATTTGCAGTTTTTGAAAATTGAGGGGCGTGTACTGACATGGGATGAAAGTTGCACTTTCAAATTAGCACAAAGTATCCACAATTGACAGCATTGAAGACGGGAAAATTCAAAAAAACAATCCCCCTTCTCTGACAAGCTCTTTGTATCTGGGAAGGTCAAATTTATATAGAAAAGGCCGCTTGTGGGCGGTTCCTTTTTTGACTTCGGCCAATTTGATCACTACGCCAGATTTTAGGATTTTCTTCTGAAAATTCCTTGGATCAATGACTTTACCCAATACTGATTCATACAGGCGAAGCATTTCAGGCATGGTAAATTTCTCAGGGAGCAAATTGATACCTATAGGTTGAAAGCTAAGTTCCAACTGTAGGTGTCGTAGGGCGACTTGCAGGATATTGCAGTGATCAAACAACAGTTCTTTTACATCATGGAGATCCCACCATCTACACTCATCTGTGAAAGCATCCGGATTCGGATGCACAGCTTCATAGTCCACAAGTGCAAAATAACCTATAGAAACTGTTCTATCAAACCACAAATCAGGATCAATTACATGACCCAATCGGTCAACCAAAAATTGCTTGTCATACCGACCCATATCTCCGAAGGCATGAAATTGTCTGAGGTAAATCTTATCCAATCCTGTTCTTTCTTGCAGCACCCTATGGGCAGCTTCATCCAACGATTCATTTTGATAAATTACACCTCCAGGTAAGCTCCACAAATCTGTAGCCTTCCAGCGCAGCAACAGAACCTTCAGATTTCCTGCGTGAAAGCCAAAAACTACACAATCCACAGAGAGCTGTGGAACAATAGCAGCATGCTGATTATTTACCTTATCCATTCACCCGCAAGTTAAAGCTAATAACATCATGTATATTTGACAAAATGAAAAAAAATGCTTTATCTTAAATTTTCGTTTTGTAAAAGGTCGACAAAATCCCAAAAGAACAACATGACCTAAGGTAGCTCAATCTGTTCATGTGCTTTATTTTAGGTAAAAAAAATCAAATCAAAAATTTAAAAACCAAACAACCAACCACGAAAAGGCCGGAAAGAAATTTTCGGCTTTTTCATTTATATTAAATCAGATTTATACCTTTCAACAAGAATAAAGCTTTACCTACTTGCCAATAAATATATTTGCATTGACTGATCATCATAAAAGAAAAAGTATGAAAAAAAGACATTTACTCTTAATTGTTTTGGGTAGTTGTTTAGGAATGGGGGTAAGTGCCCAAAACCTAGATGGATTTAATAAGGAGTCCATAGAAAAACAAAAAACTATAGAAAGTGATTTTTTGAAAAAAGTGGACTTTTCACGCTTCAAAACACACCTGACAGCCATCACTTCAGAACCCCATGTGGCCGGTAGTGCGGCTAATGAACGTGTGAAGGATTATTTGGTATCCACCATGAAAGCGGCTGATTGGGAAGTAAATGTTTATCCTTATGACCTTTACCTGAGCAAAGAGCCAGGGGAATCCTTGGTTGAACTGGTTACTCCAATCCGGATGCCGCTCAATCAACAGGAAGACATTTTACCAGAAGATCCTTATTCCTCTCATGCCCAACTCTGGAAAGGTTGGAATGCCTATTCAGGCAGCGGAGATGTGACTGCAGAGGTGGTATATGTCAATTATGGCACAAAGGCAGATTTTGAAAAACTGATTTCACTTGGCGTAGACATTAAAGGTAAAATTGTCCTTGCCAGATATGGAGGCAATTTCAGGGGCTACAAAGCCAAGTTTGCTGAACAATACGGTGCAGTTGGCCTATTGATCTTCACAGATCCAGGCGATTCAGGCTATTCCAAAGGATTGGTTTATCCAGATGGTATCTATTACAATGAAAGTGCCATCCAACGTGGTTCCCTGTTGACAGCTGATTGGACAGGTGATCCTTTGACTCCTTTTGAGCCAGCATTGCCTTTAGATGGCAAAACCAAAGTTAAAAGACTTAAACCTGAAGACGTTGGGCTACCTACTATCCCGGTAACACCAATTCCTTACGGATCGGCTAAAGAAATAATCAGCAGGATGAAGGGCAAAGCTGTTCCTGCTGGATGGCAAGGAGGATTACCATTTACTTATAGATTAGATGGAGGCTCTGAATTGAAAGTCAGATTGAAGGTTGACCAAAAAAGAGGCATGATCAGAGCCAATAATGTGGTAGGCACATTGAAAGGAGCAACAAATCCGGATGAATGGGTTATTCTAGGCTGTCATTATGATGCCTGGGGCTTTGGCTCCACTGATCCAAATTCAGGCACTGCCATGCTTCTGAGTATGACAGAGACTTTAGGCAAATTGGCAAAAGAAGGAAAACGTCCTGCTAGATCAATCTTAATTGCACATTGGGATGCTGAAGAACATGGGGTGATTGGGTCTACTGAATGGGTAGAACAATTCAGGGATGAACTTGGTGCTAAAGCTGTTGCATACATCAACTTGGATGCCGCAGTATCTGGAAGGTATTTCAATGCTTCTTCCTCACCTACTCTGAAAAAAGTCCTAATGGAGTCTGCAAAAGCAGTTGCTTTTCCTGACTCTTCAAAAACAGTATATGATGTTTGGGCAGGAACAAAATCCGAACCCAGCATCGGCAATCTGGGCGGTGGTTCAGATCATATTGCTTTTTACATGCACGTTGGTGTACCATCTCTCAATGGCGGTGCGAGTGGACCTACCCTTTACCATACCAATTACGATGATTTATACTTTTATGAAAAGTTTGCAGATCCAAGTTGGAAAATGGGAGGAACAGTCGAACAGCTTATTGGCATTCTTGCACTGAGATTGGCCAATGCTGAAATCATACCGTATCAGGTAGGTCGCTATGCAGTAGACTTGGAAAATCACTTTGCTTCAGCTGAAACAGGAGTTAAAGGTTATTCAAAAGATTTTGCTGGATTCAGAAAATCAAAAGAGGCTATTGCATCAATGAAAGTAAGTGCAGATGCCCTTGACCAAAAAATAGCTGGAATGTTGGCCTCTGGCAAGGTGGACAACAAGTTGATCAGCACTGTCAACAAAGAGCTTTTAACATTAGAAAAGGCCTTTATTGACCCAAAAGGAATGTACTTCGGAAATTGGTACCGTTCCCTTTATGCTTCTACTGATCCATTCAGTGGCTATGCCTCATGGATATTACCTGGTATCCAATACGAAGTAGAAATGAAATCCAGCGATCGACTTCAGGAATGGGATGAGCGATACAGTGCAGCAATTTCAGAACTCAAAAATCGAATTGACCGATTAGCATCGAAATTATAATCAACAATAAAGCCCGGAAGTTCCGGGCTTTATTGTTTGCTATGATTCTGTTTTTTTGCCACGAAACAGTTCAAACTTCAAGAGCCTGCAATCTATAGTTCCGTTATAAAATTCAATTCTTCTCGATGTCCTGAGTCCTATCTTTTTGCCCAATGAGAGGTTCCCTGTGAAAACATATCCTGTATACCCAGCGCATCGCTGCTTTAAAAAATCGCCTATCCTTTTGTAAATAAGCTCAAGCTCCTCTTCATCACCTAACCTTTCGCCATATTCTGGATTAAAATAAACTACTCCCTTGTCTGATTCAGGTACTGTGGTAGTTTCGAAATCACCGATTTCAAATGCTATCAAATCAGCCACTCCTGCAGTCTCCGCATTTTCCTTACTGAAAAGCACCGCTTGTTCGCTAATATCTGAAGCAATTATCCTAAGCCCTGGTTTGTCTTTAATTTTGTCGTTCAGTTCATTTTGCATCCGGTTGTAGACGGTATTGTCATACCCTTTGATATGCATAAACGCATAATGGTCCCGATAAAGACCAGGATAGCGATCAGTCGCCATCAAAGCTGCCTCTATTGCAAGCGTACCAGAACCGCACATAGGGTTGATAAAAGGAGAATTCCTGTCCCAATCGCTTGCATAAATGGTAGCCGCAGCTAAGGCTTCAAGCATGGGTGCTTGCCCAGGAATCTTGCGGTAACCATGCTTGGCTAAGGTTTCCCCTGAAGTATTGATATATAGATTGGCCTGGGTTTCTTTCCAAAACAGCTGAAACACGGCGCCTTCTAAAGCAGACCCTGTATCTGGCCTGATGCCCGTATTGTCTCTAAACCGGTCTACAATGGCGTCTTTAATTCGGACATTGACAAAAAGCGGATTGTCCACACTATCATTGTCAACATGGGAAATGACTGAGAAATAAGTCTCATTGGAAATATAATCTTCCCAAGAAATAGCTTTCACCCTGCGGTAAATATCATCAGCCTTGTGCAGGTAAAAGGATTTTATTTCGTAAAGGACATGGCTGGCTGTTCTTAGGTGTAGGTTGAGAAAAATACAGTCATTGAGTGAAGCAAAAAGCTCAATATGTGTCCTCAAAACCAACTTCGGTTTAAAACCTAGTTCTCTTATTTCCTGCTCCAGAAATGGGGCGAACCTGTCTTTGCAGGTAACGACTACTTTGCCTTTCAGCTCAAAATCTATCATGGTGCAAAAGTAATTATTCCAATTGATTCCTTACGCTAAATCTCTAAGGGGAAATGATCCTGACCGTTTCGTACAACAAGGGACTGACCATAAAATAGCCCAAAACGTCCCCATTTTCAGTGATCTCAACAATGTTGGTCTGGGGATTTTGGGGAGGTGGACTGAATAATCCCCCATCATTAAAAAGCAGATTCACTAGCTGACTCAGGTAGTCGTAGGCACTTTGGTTCAACCTGAACAATTCCAACCTCACTTCGTCACCCAATTTGAAAGGAAATCCTGTCAGTTCGAAGCCCCGATTTAGAATAGAAGTCCCAAAGGTATCATCAAACAGCAGGTAATCATTACGACCATTTAGCAGGGTATCGTTTCTTACAATCCGGATCCGGTAATTGTTGTCCCGATCAAATGGGATATCCCCATACAGTGTAAGGTAGTAGCCTTCTTCCCTAAATATTCTGGACTCCTGAAACTTGTAGGTAATGCTGTCCAATTTAGGAGGTTCCAGTAGTCTCCCAGTAGATTGATAGATTTTGGTGCCGATCCTGACATTGAGTTCATAAGTTTCCCCTACCCTTCCCCAGAAATTAGCAATGGGTTGATAGCGATCTACCTGTGATGAGTATCTGAAATTGAATCTCGTTCCGGTACGTACATTTCTGATAAATACTTCAGCATCACTGATCACTTCATTACGCCCTACTTCATAAAAATCCTTGCTCTGGGAAATCTTGACGTAATTGGCACCAGGAACATTTGTCCAGATTGCTTCAATCACAGGAATAGGTGCAGCTTCTCCAAGAGGAAGAAAAACCTCCTCCTGACAAGAAAACAGGGGTATCAGAAGAATCAGAAAGAATAATCGGTTCATGTCAAAAATTGAAATTATAGGTCAAAGCTGGCAAATAAGTAAAAAGATATGTCATGACCACTCCTGGCCTTCTGGATACAATCCTTTCACCTGTACTTGGGCTGAAATTGATATTTTCATTGATGATTTCGGTAAATTGATAAGCAAAGGGGTTTTTCCGTCCATAAAGGTTATAAATACTGAAATTCCAACTTCCTCTCCATTTACGGCCTTTATCTACATTCCTCCATGTTACTGAAGCATCCATTCTGTGGTAATCGGGAAAACGGTCTGTGTTCCTTAACGCACTGTACAGAGGAAGTCTCTGATTGTCCACTTCATAAGAACCGATAGGAAAAGATACGGCTTGACCTGTAGTGTAGACGTATGTCAATCCTACAGACCATCTTTTGGTAAATTCATGATTCAATACCATGGTAAGATCATGAGGCCTATCAAATCTTGGATTATACCACTGATCGGCACTGATTCCGATTACCCTTCGCCAAGTTCTTGAAAAGGTATAACTGATCCAGCCTGTCGTTTTTCCTCTGTTTTTTCTTGCTAGCCATTCCAGACCATAGGCATAGCCACTTCCTGTTAGGATTTCAGTTTCTACATTATCAGTAAATAGTACGTTTGCACCTTGACGAATATCTATGACATTTCTAAAATCTTTATAGTACCCTTCAAGTGAAAGTTCCCAAGTGTTGTCTTTCAGGTTTTTGAATAGGCCTACACTTGTCTGATCAGCTCGGATCGGTTGCGTATAAGAATCAGCTAGAATCCATCGGTCAATTGGAAGTCCCGCAGAACTGTTGGAAGCCACCTGAACAAATTGGAAGTTTCTGTTGTAAGCCGCTTTTAACGAGAGTCCGGCACCCAAAATCCACCGGAAAGAAGCCCGAGGTTCAAAAGCTTGATACATTTTCATTCCCTCCAAACTCTTAAAGCTGAGCGTATCGATGATCTCTGCATTGGGCGTGGGGATGCCATTTTCATAGATGTAGGTCACACCGCTGCCTACTTGGTGATACATACTTCCCCTTACACCTGTTTCAAGCCTAAAGGCCTCATTTAGGTCAAAACTAGCTGCAAAAAACAGATTTTGTTGGAGGCCACGCCTGGCAGTTGTAGCTATTGGGTCAATGATACTGCCTGGTGCCGGTGTCAAATTGAGCGGAGCAAAATTGTAATATTGAGAATGGAATCCCCATTTCAGATCAGTTTTTGGATTGAGTATATAAGACCATTCTCCTTTTATTCCTGATTCAGAGAGCACATTTGACCAATCAAAACCGGCATCTTCATCAGAAAAACCAACATTATATTGATAATAACTGTGATAGGCATTCAAGTCAAAGAAGGCCCTATCGCTGATGTTTCTGCTCCAGGTCAGAGAACTGATCCAGTTATTCCATCCCAATCCAAACTGTCCTGCTAGCCCCAGAAAATCAGAGCCGAAATAGGAGGAAACAAGAAGCTTATCCTTATCCCCCAATCTAAAAGCAAATTTTCCGCTAAGGTCATAGAAGTACAGATCATTGTTGCGGATATTTTCATCCTGTGATAAGCGTAAAAACAGATCAGCATAGGTTCTTCTTCCAGAGATGATAAAAGATGAACGATCTGAGAAGAGCGGTCCGTCTACTGTCAATCTTGAGCTTATCGTTCCGATTCCTCCTTCACCTTTCAATTTGGTATAGTTGCCTTCCTTAAGCGAAACATCAATTACTGAAGAAGCCCTTCCCCCAAATTGTGCCGGAATATTTCCTTTATAAAAATCAACTCCCTGCAAGGCATCTGGACTAAAAACAGAAAAAAAACCGAAAAAATGTGAGGGGTTATATACAGGCGCACCATCGAGCTGTATCAGGTTCTGGTCTGCAGAACCACCTCTTACAAATAAACCCGTAGTACCTTCACCGGCAGTCTGTACACCTGGGAGCAATTGCAGGCTTCTCAGGAGATCCACTTCACCAAATAGTGCAGGGATATTTTTGATCGTTTCTATCGGCACGCGTGAACGGCCCATATCCAAGCTGACCACATTTCTATCGGGAAGTTGTTCGGATATGGTGATTTCTTCTAAAGAAAGTGCTTCAGGCTTAAGGTAAAATTTAAGTTGTCTTAGGGCATCTTTCTCTGTGACCATTCTGGTAGAAAGCTCAAATCCTATATAAGAGACTACAAGTTTGGCAGGCAGTTCTATGATTTCTATGGAAAAATAACCATCCGCATTCGAAACTACTCCTTTTTGAGGGGCTGATTCCCAAAACACATTAGCACCAACCAATGGGGCCTCCGCATCTATTTCATACACCAAACCAGATACTTGGATATTTTGCTGGGCTTGAATAACATGCGAACCTACCGTAATCAGCACCAGCAAAGCCGGTAAAAATTTCATCATTAATCTTTTTTGGTGGATAACGAATTATCCTGTTTGTCCGTTGAAAATTAGGTTAATAAATCCTAAATTCTTTTGTTTTGCTTTATATTTTATAATTTAACGCCATGATATGGGCTTATCCTGATTTCCAACTGATCAGTTGGCTAGCGTTGATTTTCGGTGTATTGTATGTGGGCTACCTGTATAGGTATTATAGGATCAACAGGAGTCTTCAGGTTTCCAAGCACCGCCTCTTCCTTAAACTCCTACTACGGACAAGTTATTTTATCCTCTTCTTGATTGCACTTTCCGGTCCATCTATTGGCACCTCCATGAAAGAGATCAAAGAAGAAGGAAAAGATATATTTATTGCCATCGATTTGTCCCAGTCGATGAATGCCACAGATATTGGGCCTTCAAGGTTGCAGCGGGTAAAATTTGAATTGAAAAACCTGGTCAAATCCTTTGCAGGTGATCGGATCGGATTGATAATTTTCAGTTCCGAGGCTTTTATCCAATGCCCATTGACCTTTGACCAAAATGTCCTACAGCTTCATCTGGATGGTCTGAACACCGGTCTTGTACCTAACCAAGGTACAGATCTTGGTCCTCCTTTGAGCATGGCCATGCAAAAATTCGAACTCGAGGAATCACAGGAAATCAAATCCAAATCCGTGGTTTTGATTTCTGATGGTGAGGATTTCGGTGATACCTATGGTGAAATCAGTTCCCAACTGTCTGATAAAGGGATCAAAGTTTTCAGTTTGGGAGTAGGTACATCCCAAGGCAGTACAATTCCAAGAGGCAATGGGGTAATTATTGATCCAAAAACCAGTCAACCGGCCCTTACAAGACTTGAACCCAACAACCTGAAGAAAATTGCCTCCCAAACTGGTGGAGCGTATTTCGAACTTAGTGACCAAGCTGCTGAAATCCCTGATCTTATTGCGACGTTGGAAAGAGAAGAAGGAGCCGTCACCGGATCAAGAATGGTAGAAGCATCTGCAAACAAATACTTCTATTTCCTCTTGGTAGCTTTGGGCTTGGCAATTTTGGACATGATCCTTCCGCTTAAAACAATCAAACTGTAATTTCGTCATAGACTATGACCATGACTATATTTATCCGGAGCATCCTTTTGCTTTTCTTATTAATCCCTGCTTCTTGGCTAGAGATAGGCAAGAGAAATACAGCTATTAAAGCAGCATCAAAGAGTTATGCCGAAGCAGCTTATGATGCCTCTGTAGCCAATCACCTCAAACTTGCTACAGATTTCAACATCAATACACCGAATTTATCATACAATCTGGCCTTGAGCTACCATTATAACGGGCAGCTTGAAGAAGCACAAAGGGCATATTTGGGTTTGATAGCCTCTGGAAATAAAACATTGGCATCATTTGCTTCCAACCAAAACGGAACCATTCTGGCAGAACAGGAAAAATATGAGGAGGCATTAGCAGCATTTAAGTACGCACTTATCCAAAACCCGGAAAATGAACCTGCCCGATACAATTATGAATTGCTAAGCAGGTGGCTACAGCAAAATCCTGATCAACAACAAAAGCAGGATGACGAACAGGAAAAGAATGATCAACAGGAAAACGAGGATCAGAAAAGCGAACAGGAAAACAAAGAGAACCAAGAGAAGAAAGACGGAGAAGGTGACGAGCAGACTAAGGAGGATGAAGCCACTGAATCCCAGAAAAAAGAAGATAAAACCGGCGAGAAGGAAGAAAAAGAATCAGAGGAAGCCAGTGATATGGAAAGTGACCTGAGCGATAGACAGAAAGCCCGGGAAAAAATGAAGCAGATGCTTCAGGAAATGAACCTCACACCCGAACAGGCTGCCCAGATTCTTGAAGCCATGAACGGCGCCGAACTTCGTTATATCCAGCAGAATAAGAAAAAACCAACCCAAAGACCAAACAAAGGGCTTCCGGAATGGTAGAATTTCGATTTTTCAATAAACCAATATAAACCCAATGAAAGAAGTATATATCGTAGCAGCTGTCAGAACACCATTAGGAAGTTTTGGAGGAAAACTATCCGGATTGACTGCTGTAGAACTAGGAAGTGTTGCCATTAAAGGAGCCTTAGAGAAGGCAGGTATTGATCCTAAAGAAGTAGAAGAGGTATTGATGGGGAATGTCATTTCGGCTAACCTCGGTCAGGCTCCAGCGAGGCAAGCAGCTATTGGTGCAGGCATCGGTTATGAAGTGCCATGTACTACCATCAATAAAGTATGTGCATCGGGAATGAAAGCAGTAATGTTTGCAGCCCAATCCATCATGACCGGGCAAAATGACGTGGTGGTTGCAGGTGGAATGGAAAGCATGTCCAATGTACCTTACTACATGCCCAAAGCTCGATTTGGTTACAAATACGGGAATGCAGAATTAGTAGATGGTCTTGTCAAAGACGGTTTATTTGAGGTTTACTACAAGTTCCCAATGGGCAACTGTGCTGACAATACAGCAAAAGAAATGAATATCAGCCGTTCTGATCAGGATGATTATGCCATCCAATCCTATACAAGGGCAGCTGAAGCGTGGAAGTCAGGGGCTTTTAAGGAAGAGGTTGTACCTGTGACCATCACGGGTAAAAAGGGTGAAACCATTACAGTGGATGAGGACGAGGAGTATAGAAATGTGATGTTCGAAAAAATCCCTACGCTAAGACCCGTATTTGACAAAGAAGGAACAGTCACAGCTGCGAATGCATCGACTATGAATGACGGTGCCTCTGCTTTGGTATTGATGAGCAAAGAGAAAGTACAAGCACTTGGGCTGACACCCATTGCCAAAATCCGTGGTTTTGCAGATGCAGCCCAAGACCCGCTATGGTTCACCACTGCCCCGGCTTTAGCCATTCCTAAAGCAATAAAAAACGCGGGTATCACGGAAAATGATGTTGATTATTATGAAATTAACGAAGCATTTTCCGCTGTTGCCCTGGCCAATCAGCGCCAATTGAACCTCGATAATGACAAATTGAATATCTTAGGAGGTGCTGTAGCCCTCGGTCATCCGCTAGGCGCATCAGGAGCAAGGATCGTTACAACCTTGTGCAGTGTCTTGAAGCAAAAAGAAGGGAAAATAGGCGTTGCAGCTATTTGTAACGGAGGTGGAGGAGCTTCAGCATTGGTAATTGAGAAGATATAAGATAAACTGCTAAATTTGAGGCAGTTTTGATCTACACTATGAAAAAGCAGCTGCTGATTTTACTTATTGTATTGCCTAGCCTATCCCAAGCGCAGGAGCAGGTAAGGAAATATTATGATGATCAAAAGACGCAGATCAGGGAAATCTATACCCAAGTCAACGGGGTTCCTGAAGGCAATTACAGGCTTTTCTATGAAGATGGCAGTCTTGCCATTGCCGGTCAACTTGCAGGAGGCAAAAAAAACGGTCTTTTTGTGGATTTCTATCCCAATACTACCGACACGCTGCGGAAGATGACCTATGTAGACAACAGGCGTGAAGGTCCCTCTGTTTCCTTTCATCCAAATGGAACAATTTCGCAAACGCTCACTTTCCGCAATGACAAGATTGAAGGAAAAGTTCTTACTTATTATGCAAATAGTGGATTGCGTCAGGAGGTTATGTTCAGTGACAACAAACCTCACGGATGGAGTTTAGAATATGACTCTTTGGGTGTACTGCTTCAAAAAGCCCATTTTCAGAATGGCTATCTGGACGGATCCAAAGAAGAATATTACCCAGACGGGACTTTGTATACAAAAATCCAGTACAAAAGAGGTTTGGTTTTTGGAGAACAAGTCATATACAGAACCGATGGAAGGCTGATGGCAGTCAATAATTACAAAGAGGGCTATCAACATGGAGATGTAAGGATGTATCATGAGAATGGAAACATTTCCAAAACTGGGCAATACAAACATGGTAAACCTGAAGGAAAATTTACAGGCTATCATGAAAATGGTGCAGTTTCAGAAATTTCACAATACAAAGACGGCAAGGCTGTAGGAACTTTTACCAGCTATTTTGCCAGCGGCAAAATCAGGGAAGAGGTAGTACATGACCGTAACGGACTGATTGTAAGGCAACTCAGCTACTTTGAGTCGGGTCAGAAAGAAAAAGAAACCTTATTCAAAAACGGCAGAGAAGATGGAAAATCCATTGCATATTTTGAAAATGGACAGATCAAAGAAATTTTCCCTTACCGCAATGGTAAACCGCACGGCTTGCAACAGGTTTACAATGAGGAAGGGAAATTGGTCCTAGAAAGAACCTTTTCAGATGGTAAACCAGTCCCAACTGTTTTGACGGAAAAGTAATTTAACAACAAATTAGATTAGAGAAAGCTTCAAAACAGGAAGCTTTTTCTATTTTTGTCCAACTGAAAATTCACATGCAAACTGCAATTAAAGAAACCCATTTTAATTTTCCGGGACAGGAGAGCTTTTATAAAGGCAAAGTAAGGGATGTATATTCCTTTGCGGACAAATTAGCCGTAGTGGCGACTGACAGAATTTCGGCTTTTGATGTTGTCTTGCCAAAGCCGATTCCTTACAAAGGTCAGGTGCTGAATCTGATTGCCGCCAAGTTTTTACAGGCTACAGCTGATATTGTTCCCAATTGGGTCACATCAGTACCTCATCCAAATGTGACCATCGGCAAAAGGTGTGAGCCTTTTAAAGTGGAGATGGTAATCCGAGGATATCTTGCCGGACATGCTGCAAGGGAATACAAAGCAGGCAAAAGAACAATCTGCGGAGTAAGCCTTCCTGAAGGCCTTAAAGAGAACGACAAACTTCCCCAACCAATCATTACTCCTACGACCAAAGCTTCAGAAGGACATGATGAAGACATTTCAAGAGAAGCTATTTTGGCTCAGGGAATTGTATCAGAAGCAGACTATACCATTTTGGAAAAATATACACATGCCCTTTTTGCCAAAGGAACACAAATGGCTGCAGATATGGGTTTGATTTTGGTAGACACCAAGTATGAGTTTGGCAAATTTGGAGATGAGATCCTCCTCATTGACGAGATCCATACACCTGATTCTTCAAGATATTTCTATGCTGCAGGATATGATGAATTGCAGGCATCAGGACTTCCGCAAAAGCAATTGTCCAAAGAATTTGTTAGACAATGGTTGATTGCAAATGGATTTCAAGGTAAAGAAGGTCAGCAAGTTCCTGATATGCCCGATTCATTTGTAACCGAAATTTCTGATCGATATATTGAACTCTTTGAACAAATTACAGGGGATCAATTTGAGCGGAAACAGCTTGATGGTTTGGCCTCACAGATTGAAACAGCCATATTAGCTGCTTTATGAAAGATGCTTTTACCTCAAAGTAAAGCTATCTTTTGTAGTAAATACTTAAAATCCCGTAACACTAATGACCAAAGGGCGTTTTAATTTTGAATTGGTTTTATTTTAAGCAATCGTTTTTAACATGAAATATACAGTAGACAAAAAAGAGCAATACGTGGTGTTTACACCCATGGAAGAAAAGCTGGATTCGGCCCTTTCACCAAATCTTAAATCAGAGTTGCTTACCGTTCATGCCGAGGGGTATAGAAATCTGGTTATTGACATGAGCAATGTGAAATATGCGGATTCCAGTGGACTCAGTGCACTTTTGGTCGGAAACAGGGAATTTAGCCGTGATGGAGGGATTTTTGTAGTGGTAGCGCCCCAGGACCATGTAATGAAGCTGATCAAAATATCCATGCTTGACAAAGTTTTTCAGATTGTAGATACCATTGAAGAGGCGGCAGAAGCCATCTTTATCCATGAGATTGACAGTGTTGAAGAAGACGAAGAAGACGAAGATTGATTTTGGAATTTGAAGTAACTGTACTGGGAGCTAACTCCGCCATTCCTGCACATGGACGTAATCAGACTGCCCAATTGGTCAGGCTGGGGAAAACATATATGCTGATCGATTGTGGTGAAGGTACCCAGTTACAGTTACGGAAATTCAAACTGAAGTTCTCCAAGATAGACTTTATTTTTATCTCTCATCTCCATGGAGACCATTACCTAGGCTTGATGGGATTGATTTCAAGTTTTCATCTTAACAAACGCGAGAGGCTATTAACCATCTTTGGACCAAGTGGCTTAGATGAAATCATCACGGTAAACCTCAAGCACAGCAACACCAGGCTTAATTATCCTTTGCGTTTTGTTCCAACAACTCCAACCGGAAAGCAACTGATTCTTGAAGAGAAAGCTTTCAAGGTATTTTCTTTTCCCTTACAACATCGCATTCCCTGTACTGGGTTTTTAATTCAGGAAAAACCCGGTCTACGGAACCTCATCAAGGAGAAGCTATTGGAAAAAAAGCTTCCTATTCAAGCTATCCTTACACTGAGAAGCGGTAAAGATGTCACTGATGAATCGGGAAACATCCTTTATTCCCTTCAGGAATATACCCTTCCATTAAAGCCTCTTCGGTCCTACGCTTTCTGTTCGGACACCATCTTTGATCCTGGGTTAGTGGCTTATATCAAAGGAGTGGATCTACTCTATCATGAAGCCACATTCGGAGATGATGAAAGTGTCAGAGCCAATGAAACTTATCATTCCACTGCATCTCAAGCAGGTGAAGTAGCAAGGCTTTGTGAAGTAAAAAAATTGCTTCTGGGACATTATTCTACTCGATATAGTGATTTAACACCTATCTTAGAGCAAGCAAAAACAAATTTTCCTGAAAGCGAGTTGAGTGTAGAAGGCGAAACATACACGATAGGATAAGCATCAGGAGATCACCCCCCTCCCTCATCTATGGAAGATATCAGGAACAAAAAAGCATTCCAATCCAAAAAAACCAACTTATTCATCATCCTTTCCGGTCTTTTTTTAACCAATGCTGTTCTGGCTGAACTCATTGGGGTCAAAATTTTTTCTGCAGAGAAAACGTTGGGATTTGAACCTGCGGGATGGACTTTTTTTGGAGAATATATCCTGGATTTTAACTTGACTGCGGGTGCGGTGATTTGGCCGATTGTTTTTATCACTACAGATATCATCAATGAATATTATGGAAAAAAAGGAGTACGCAAGATCAGTTTTTTAACAGCTGTTTTTATTGCATACACTTTTTTGGTCATCATGGCTGTGACCAGATTGGCTCCAGCTCCCTTTTGGCTCGAAGTCAATTCTCCTGATCCTGAAGGAAATGCCTTCAATATTGACTATGCGTTCAATGTGATCTTCCGACAAGGCTTGGGAATCATTATCGGATCTCTAACGGCTTTTTTGATTGGGCAACTTGTGGATGTATATGTATTCCAAAAACTCCGGAGATGGACAGGTGGCAAAATGATTTGGTTGAGGGCAACAGGATCCACACTTGTTTCACAATTTATTGATTCCTTCGTTGTGCTAGGTATCGCATTTTACATTTTCGGCAACTGGAGCTGGGCACAGGTAGTATCTGTAGGGATTATCAATTACATCTATAAATTCGGAGTGGCAATATTACTGACACCTTTAATCTATCTGGGCAGGGAATTAATTGACAACTATCTAGGTAAAGAATTTGCCGAAAAAATGACTACAGAAGCATCCAGGGATACATCCTTTCTATGAATCCTGCACTTCAATTCATTTCCACAGGAGTTAGAAAAGCTTCTCTTTTCATACTGCTGTTGTTCATACTCCAGCTACCTGCCTATCCTCAATCCAACCATACCTACTATCCCATCAGCAAATTTGTAGACGGTGACACTTTTTGGATAAGAAAAGCTGACGGAAAAGTAGAAAAAATCCGATTAATAGGGATTGATGCTCCAGAATCTAGGAATACAGGGAAAAAGCAAGAAGATCCATATGGCAAAACCTCTTCCGCATACCTACAAAAGCTGCTACAGGGACAAACAGTAAGGCTAGAATATGATGTAGCCAGATATGATAGGTATAGAAGAACTTTGGCTTACGCCTATCTGAAAGATGGGACATTTGTCAATGCACATATGGTCCAGCAAGGTTTTGCCAAAGTACTGACAGTTCCGCCAAATGTCAGACATGCTGACCTTTTTGTCCGATTGGAAAGGGAGGCAAGATCCAATAGAAGAGGTCTCTGGAAATAGCTGTCATTCTTCAAGTAGGTGTAGCAAAAGCTTTTCTTCTGGAGTAAGCGCATGCGCTGACCTACTTGCTCTAAAAGGATTTTTTTGGGGTATTTCGTCTGCTTCAAATTTGGTTAGGATCATTGGGTGGATGTAATAGCCCCTACATACAGTGGGTGTATTGCCCAGTTCATCCGCTACCATTCGGATCAGGATGGCATCCAAATTCCTTTTTGGTGAAGTTTCTTTGACCCTGATGGCTTCCGGAATTAGTTCGATTGCAAGTCTACTGCCTACCCAAGTCCTAAAATCTTTACTTGAAAAATCATCTCCTATGATGCTGTTGATGTATTCATTGACATCTTGGCTATCGATTTCATGTGATTTATTGTCCTCACCTATAAATCTGAAAATCTCATATCCAGGAAGTTGCGTTACTTTTTTGATGTGTCGGATCAGACTGGGGTCTTCAATGGTCACTTCCCTCTCTTTGTTGCTTTTGCCTTTGTATTTGAACGTCACCTGTTGACCTTCTAATTGCAGATGCTTCCTGCGCAAGGTGGTCAGACCGTAAGTTCCATTTGATTTTGCATACTGCTTGTTGCCAATTCTGATGCCGGTTTCATCAAGGATTTCTACCATAAGAGCAAGTACTTTTGATTTGTTCCATTGCCTTTGCCTGAGATCCTTTGCGACTTGTTTTCGTAATTTAGGGAGTTTCTTCCCAAAGCCGATCATTCTTGCAAATTTCTCCTCTTGCCTTTTTCTTTCCCATTCGGAGTGGTAGATAAACTGTTTTCTTCCTTTGAGGTCTCTGCCAATTGCCTGAATATGTCCATCATCAAATTTGCAGATTTTCACATCAGTCCACATGGGTGGAATAACGAGATCCTTGATCCGCTTAAGTTGCGGGCCAGCTGTGATCCTTGTGCCGTTTTCATCCAGATACACATATCCCCTACCCTGCTTTCTTCGTTGCAAGCAGAGAGAAATGTCGTCAACGTATTGGAACTCTTGAGGGATTTCACTAAGATTATCAAGCTCTTTATTATCCTTGGTCTTCATTGACATCTTTATTTGTGGCTGATTTACCGTTGCTTTGAACCATTTGAAGGGACTTCAATTCCTCTTTGATTGTCACGCCTCCTTTTATTCCAAAATCAAGTGTCCGGATAGGGAAAGGAATCATGATATCGTTCTGGTCAAAAGCAGTTTTCAGCGCTTTCATGGCATGGTTTTTTGCAGCGATGAATGTTTGGTTTTCTCTTGAGTAGGATAGCCAAACATTGATTTTAAAATTGATGGAGCTGTCTCCAAACTCTGTCCAGTGGATTGAAATATCCTGGGTAGGAATCCTTCCGGGGGTATCCTGTAGTGCTGCGATGGCTACCTGCTCCACCTGTTCCAAGTCCTCCCCATAACTGATCCCACAATCCATTTGAAGCCTTCTTGACCCGTTTTCGGTATAATTTGTAAGTTCTTCTTGAAAAAGAAACCTGTTGGGAACATGGACTATAGGCCCATCAAAAGTCTGTACCTTTGTCACTCGTAAACTGATATCCCTTACCACACCCATTGTTCCACTGTGGGTTTCGATGACATCTCCAATAGCAAAAGGCTGTTGGAAAGTAATGTAAATGCCAGACATGAAATTGGCTGCAGTCTCTTGAAAGGCAAAACCCAATGCAAGACCAATGATACCCAGACCTGCCATTATGGAAGTGACTGTACCTGTAAGGTTGAGAATTGACAAAGCGATCATTAGCCCAACGATAAGGATCCCCAAAAAGAATATCCTGCTCAAGAACCCGCTGATCGTTTCATCCAAATGTACACGGATCAGCTGTCTTTTGGAAAAGTCCCTGATAAACTTGGCTATAAAAAACCCAGCAACAATAACCAAAAGTGCCAAGGCGAAATTCGGTAAAAGCCTGACAATCATAATCAGCCAGCCTTCAAGTTTATCTATAAGCGCTTTAAACAATTCATTGGTATTCATAAACAATCTGTTTTTTGATCTAAAGGACTATCTGTTAGGAAACAATATTATTTTCATCTGTTACATCATTGCCTTTTTCTATCACTACTTCTTTTTCCTCAACGATTATGGCAAAATCCGCAGGTAGTATTTTGTGCCCGTATTGCTCAGCATAAATCCGTGTAAAAGCAGCTCCGTAAAAAAGAATGAGGCATGAATAAGACACCCAGAGCAAAATCAGGACCACCGAACCAGCGGCTCCGTAAGTTGATGCAGGATCAGCTTTGCTGAAATAGAAGCTCAACAACAACTTTCCGATATTGAACAGAAAAGATGTGATAAATCCTCCTATCCAAACTGACTTCCAGGGAATTTTGACATCTGGCATGTATTTGAAAATAAGAACAAACAAAAATCCCAGAACAGTAGTAGATAGCGCAAATTCCATAAATTGGGCTAAAAACACATAAGCGGGCTCCCATATATCAGATAAGTAACTGCTTAGCACTGTAAGGGCTGTCGAAACAACAAAGCTGACAATCAACAAAAAAGCTATGACCATTACAAAAGCCAAGCTGATGGCACGGTCCTTCAGGATTTTCCAAAACCCTGCCGAAGGATCTGTCTTGACATTCCACACCTCATTTAGTGAAATTTGAAGTTGATAAAACACCCCTGTTGCACCAAATATCAAGATACCAATACCCATCAGTGTAGCAAATACAGTACGATTGTCGGACTGGGAATTTTCAATGATCCCAACTACAGACTGGGCAGCATCTGCACCGATGGCTTCGGAAATCTCTTCAGTAATTTGTCCCTGAACGATTTCAGTCCCCCATATGGCACCGACAGAATTGATCAGGATAACCAACAGGCCTGGCAGGGAAAGAACTGCATAATACGCCACTACTGCCCCTAAGCGCCATGGATTGTTTTCATTCCACATTTTAGCAGCACTCCAAAGCAGTTTGGGAAACTCATGGAATTTGAAACCGTCTTTAGTCACAGCAAAGAATTAAAATATTTGAAAAAAAAGAGCGTCAAATTCAGTAACCGGATTTTAGAATGGTGGCAATCATTTTGAATCCATTTTTACAGGTAAACTGATGTTTCATAAATGCCGGAATGACCAAGCTGTCGCCTTCTTGTAAGTCTTTTGGAGCGCCATTCATCAATAAATTTGCCGTACCGGACACCACTTGCACAAAGGTGATGTAGGGTACTGCTATTTCTGATTCGGAATCAGGAAAATTCAGCGTAGATACTGTTACGTCTTTATTTGATTTTTTGATCAAAGTCCTACTCATCATTCCTGAAGACAAGCATTCTGTTATTTCAATGATCAAATGCGTATTGACCTGGAAAAGCTCCGGTGGTTCTTGGGAAGGCGGTATGGTCGGAAGCGTAGCAAGCATGATTTATATGGTTTTATCTCTCTACGCAGTTAAGCGTTTAAACACCTTTTAAAGTCGGCTCCATAAAATCAGATCGACGACAAATTTTAAAAAAAGACATGTTTTGAATCGCTACCACTTGGTAGAAAAGAGTTTAAGATCTATCCCCAAAAATCCTGAATATTTGAAGAGGATGCATTACACAATGTCAAACTATGCTTATATAACTACACAGAGGCTTAGGGGTTTCTGATAAAAAAGATAAAAAAGGGGTTTTACAGATAATCTTAAAATCTTATAAGATGAAATCTGATAAAGGGCATTATTTCTAACCTAAAGATCCTTAATTTGCAGCGTAAGAATAATTTTTTATTGGCTTAATCATATAAAAAAATCATTAATAA
>DAIPZN010000027.1:0-41454 GCA_036782195.1 Cyclobacteriaceae bacterium
TAATTGAATTTCCACGTATTCTGAATCCAATAATATAACTTTACTTATATCAATCACCCTGATGAATTTATGATGGCCGAAACTTCTATGACTGCTTCAATCGATCATTTAAAGATGGTGATATTGGATCCCACTTTACCTAAGGATGTAAAGATATTAAAGAAAATCGGAGAGTTTCCAAATATCTTGATTTTGGATCGACTTAAAAATCAGGTTGCTGAATTGATCAAGCTCAGAAATCCAACCCGGAATTTTTCGCCGGCTGATTTAGAACAAGAGGTGGAGATATTTTTGCTTCGGGAAGGTGGGGTGCTTTATGGCAATTGGGTGTTTTATCCTTGGAGAAATTGCCTTGTAAGGGTGCTTCCTGAAAATGATTTTGTTGCTGTAAGGACAGCTAGAAACAGATTTAAGATTACTGATGCTGAACAAGAACTTTTAAAGGGAAAAAAAATTGGCATAATTGGACTTTCTGTAGGCCAAAGTGTTGCTTTAGGATTGGCTATGGAAAGAACTTGTGGGGAGATCCGCATTGCAGATTTTGATTCACTTGAGCTTAGCAATATGAACAGGATCAGGGCTGGTATAGCAGACCTAGGTCTGCTCAAAGCAGAATTGGTATATAGACAAATTGCTGAACTTGATCCATATCTTAAAGTCAAGGTTTATGAAGAAGGAATAACCATGGATAATATGGATTCTTTTTTTATGGAAGGGGGTAAATTAGATCTGTTGATTGAGGAATGCGACAGCTTGGATATGAAAATTGCGAGTAGGTTGAAAGCAAAATCACTTCAAGTGCCTGTTTTAATGGATACTAGCGATAGAGGCATGGTAGACATTGAAAGGTATGATGTGGCACCTGAGTTGCCACTGTTGAACGGACTTCTGACTCCTTTGGGGTCTGAATCCGATATATTAAAAAACTACCCCGGTAACAAACCTCAGCTCTTGAGTTGTATTCTCGATTTTGATCAGCTTTCGGAAAGGGCAAAGTATAGCATTAGTCAAATTGGAAAAACTATTACGAATTGGCCACAACTAGCATCTTCTGTTGTTCTAGGCGGCGGAATCTGCACACATTATGCCCGGGAAATCCTCTGCGGAAAAAATATTGCTTCAGGAAGGATCTATTTCGATCTTGACGAAATTGAAAAAAGCAGACATGAAAGTTAAAATTAAAGTTGTCAGGGCAGTTGCTTCTCCTGAAGAGACAGAGAAATATATTCAGGGTCATTTCAATGTTTTGGAATCCTATGGCGTGACTAAGGTGACTTCCGCAGACCGTTCTTGGGTGAACAATCCCAACGTGTTTTTGCTTTTAGTCGAATCTTTTGATGATGAAAAAACCATTTTGGGAGGTGGTAGGATTCAACTTAGGAGCAAAAATTTCCCTCTCCCCTTAGAAGGAGCAATTTTTGAAAAAGACCGCAGAATTGTAGACTTCATGTCAAAATTTGAAGATCTTGAAGTTGCAGAATATTGTGGATTATGGAATTCCAAGCAGGTTTCAGGGTATGGTATAGGCAGTATTTACCTGATCAGGATAGGAGTTGCAATCACTTCTTTCTTAAAACTTAAGGGACTTATGGCATTTTGCTCTCCATATACAGTGAAAAATTCCCAATCCGTTGGATTTGAAATAATTGAATCACTTGGTGACAAAGGGAATTTTCTATACCCCAAGGAAGGCCTTATTGCTACAATTATGGAAATCCAAGATGTATATAATCTTCCCTTGGCTGAAGAAAATGAGCTTAATTATATTCAGGGTCTTAGAAAAGATCCTACTAGGGTGAGTATGGATGAAAGCCCTAAAGGAATTTTGGAAATACATTATGATCTCAACATCAGTGATTTGGTGACAGCATGGGAACTAGCCAAAAAGTAAATGTTATCTACTATATCATTCCTGCCTTGTTGGTAATCATGATTGCAGGAAATATCCTGCTAAACTCAATACATGACTACAATGCTCCGGTAGTTAAGAGTTTTGAAGTTTTTGAATACGACGCTGAAAACAAGAACTGGGAGAAAATCCCCTTTTCCCCAGATATTTACAATGATCTTGGCTTTAGAAAGGATACCGTTAAAATCATATTTTCTTTGTATAAAGGAGCTAACGGTTCACATGAACAATTGCTGGAATTTGCAATGCCAATCTTCAGATTTGTTCAATTAGATTATCTTGAGTCTACCCAGGAACCATCATGGGTTAGTCTAGAAAATTATGGTGAAGAGAACTTCTTTCTTTATCCCAACCCAGTTTTTCAGCTTCCCAATACATTCAATGACAACACACTTTTTCGGCTGAAATTTATTTCCAAAGAACCGGTACGTTTTTCGATTTCTGTCCTTGAACAGAATTTTTTTATCGGAAAATATTCAAAGATTTTGCTCTTTGTCAGTGCTTATGTAGGCATAATGATTGCGTTGCTCACCTACAACTTTATTCTTTATTTTATTATCAGGGATAATGTCTATCTTTTCTATAGCTTTTATATCATGTTCATTTCAGCAGCGCAGCTTTCCCTGCTGGGATTCAGTTATTTCTTTCTTTTCAACGAAAATTATGTGGTGTATGAATACAGCGCAATTGTTTTCTCCTCCTTGGCGGGGATTTTCGGGGTGTTGTTTATCAAAGATTTTCTTAAGACAAAAGCATTTATTCCCTTTCTCGACAAGATCCTGACGGGTATAGCATTATTTTATGGTGTTGGTTTGTTAGCACGGCTGACCGATTTGATGTCCATCAGTTATAGAATTACAGACCTTGCAGGTTTATCTGTTGTGGTTTCATTTCTTTCCTGTGGCATTTTGGTGTCGTATCGTGGCTTTAGACCGGCACATTATTTTCTGGTTGCCTGGTTTTTCTTCTTGATGGGGCTATTGATGTATATCCTGCACAATATGGGCTTTGTCAATTTAGGAACATTCCCAAATATCCCTATGCTGATAGGAACTGCATTGGAGGCAGTCCTGCTTTCACTTGCTTTGGCATATAGAATCAACGTGCTCAAAAAGGAAAAAGAAATGGAGCAAATGGAGAAGGTTCAGATCCTTAAGCAAAGCGAAAGTTTAATTATTAAACAAAATGAGATGCTGGAAGAAAAGGTCAAGAAAAGAACTGAAGAGCTTGAAGAAACCTTGCATAATCTTCAAAATACCCAAACGCAGTTAGTAAATCAGGAAAAAATGGCTTCTTTAGGACAACTCACAGCAGGGATTGCCCATGAAATCAACAATCCCATCAATTTCGTGAGCTCCAATATCACCCCATTGAAAAGAGATATTAAGGATATATTGGAAGTCATAGAGGCTTACAGAGCTAAAGGACAGGCCGAGTTCTCCGAAAGCACCCAGACACACCTGAAGAATTTAGAAGAAGATCTTGAATTTGATTATCTGCTTAAAGAAATAGATCAACTGCTGAAGGGAATGGAAGATGGTGCCAAAAGGACTGTAGAGATTGTGAGAGGATTAAGGCTATTCTCAAGAGTGGATGAGCAAGATGTCAAAAAAGTTGATATCCATGACGGGATCAACAGCACACTCATCCTCCTCAACAGCGCTATGGGAGGCAATATTCAGGTCATCCGCAACTACGGAGACATACCTATGGTAGAATGTTTGGCAGGGAAAATCAACCAGGTTTTCATGAACATTATGACCAATGCCATACATGCATTATTGGATTCTCCACAAAAACCCGCCTCACCTACTTTGCAAATTACCACAGATCGGGTAGGAGATTATGTACGCATACAAATAGAAGACAATGGCCCGGGTATGCCTGAAGCAGTAAAACAGAGGATATTTGAACCTTTTTTCACCACCAAGGTAGTAGGTAAAGGAACAGGCCTAGGTTTGTCTATCGTATATACCATCATCGAAAATCACAAAGGCGCTCTAGAAGTCAGATCTTCCGAGGGCAAAGGCACCAACTTTATCATTACCCTTCCGATTCTACAAAATTATGCCGGCAATGAGTGAAAAAATTAAAGTTCTTTATATAGATGATGAAGACAATAACCTCACCTCTTTCAAAGCCAGTCTCAGAAAAGACTTTGACATCATCACTGCTTTAAATGGTTTTGAAGGTCTAGAAATTGTAAAAAGTGAAGAAATCCATGTGGTCTTGGCGGATCAACGAATGCCGGACATTACCGGGGTTGAATTTTTTGAAAAAATGGTTGCGGTCAACCCTGATCCTGTTAGGATCCTTCTGACTGGCTATTCGGATATTACAAGTGTCATTGATGCCATCAACAAAGGCGAAGTCTACAGATTCATTGACAAGCCCTGGAATATCGAGCAAATCAAGAATGCTATTCAAAATGCAGGGGAGGTTTTTGCCACCAGGAGAGAGTTAAAAGAAAAAAACCTGAGGCTAAAAAAAATCCAAGCGGAAATGAATCAGTTTGTATATGCGCTTAGTCATGAGTTAAGAGGTCCGTTGATGAGTATTTCCGGCATATCCAAACTTGCGAAAATGGAAAATTTAGACCCTGGAATCAGTGAATATTTTGATATGATTGATGCTGCTACGATGCGGCTCGATGAGTTTATCTACAAAATGCTTGACTTCCATAGGTCTACTAAAATTGACAACCAAGCTGAGTTAATTGAATTCAAAGAAATCATAAGCCAGCTTTTGGCAGAAAAATATTATGACATCCACTGGGAAATCAATATTGAGCAAGAAGAACCATTTTTTTCAGATTCCTCAAAATTGAGAGTAATCCTAAGCAACCTCATCAGTAATGCTGTCAAATTCCAGAAAGAAGATAATGAGGAAAAGAAAGTCAGTATTGATGTAAAAGTGGTAAAGGGTAAAGCAGAGTTTGTGATGGTGGACAATGGCATCGGGATAGATTCACGGTTTCAGTCAGAGGTATTCAATCTGTTCCAAAAAGCCACTCAAAAAAATGTTGGTTCTGGACTTGGTCTTTATATGGTAAAGGAATCAGTAGAACAGCTGGGAGGGAGCATTGAACTCAGTTCTACACTAGGTCATGGGACAAGACTTTCTATCTTTTTACCTAGTTTGACAAAAGTTTCTAAATAAAAAGATGAAACTTACAGTATGCACAGGAATCATCTTTTGTACTAATACCTCTAATTTCTTTGAACCAACTTGTTTTTCGGCTTATTTTGCAGCCTATTAAATTACACTAAATTATTTTTGATATGATAAATCCATGGCACGATGTGCAAATTGGCAAAGATGCTCCAGAATATGTGATGGGAGTAATCGAAATCCCCAAAGGAAGTAAAGGAAAATATGAGTTGGACAAAAAAACCGGGATGCTACTTTTGGACAGAGTTCTTTTCTCTGCTGTACATTATCCGGCTAATTATGGTTTTATTCCCCAGACTTTCTGTGAAGACCGTGACCCCCTGGATATCCTGATTATTTCCCAAATCGACATCCCTTCTATGACTTTGGTGAAGGCAAAAGTTATAGGAGTAATGAGGATGGTAGATGGAGGTGAGGCTGATGATAAAATTATCGCTGTGGCAGCCGAAGACCAATCGGTCAATTATATCAATGATATTGATGAACTCCCTCCCCATTTGATGAAAGAGGTCCACAGGTTCTTTGAAGACTATAAAAAATTGGAAAACAAAGAGGTAATTGTAGAGGACTTTCTCGGAAAAGAAGATGCTTATCGAATAGTGCGCGAAAGTATCGAGCTTTATGACAGAAGTTTTAGAACTACCCGTTGACAACATTCCTGAATCCTTGGATTCAGGTTTTTTTTTATGGAAAAGAACCTGCTGGTATACTTGATATTGATTTGCGCTCCCCTTATTTCATCAGCTCAATCAGGAGAGGGGCTTAGGATTAACGGTTATGTAGAAACCTACTATTCCTATGATTTCAACTTGCCCGATGATCATCTCAGGCCTCATTTCATGTATAACTTCAAAAGAGCAAATGAATTCAGTGTTAATATAGCGCTGCTAAAAGCTAGCTATAACAGTGGGTTCACAAGGGCCACAGTAGCTTTAATGGGGGGCAACTATGCCCAATACAATCTTGCTGCTGAACCACAATGGGCTCAAATGGTGAATGAAGCTTCTGTAGGGGTCCGGCTGCATCCTAAACTCTGGCTGGATATGGGCATCATGCCATCCCATATTGGTTTTGAAAGCTGGATAGGTGCAGAGGGGTGGCATTTATCAAGAAGTATAATGGCCGAAAACTCCCCCTATTTTCTTACAGGAGCCAGACTTACCTATGCTAAAAGTGAAAAGACAGATTTGATTCTCTGGCTCACCAACGGCTGGCAACGGGTCCAACGCATCGAAAGAAACCAATCTATTGGTTTGGGATTTGCCATCAACCATAGGCCTGTAAAAGAACTGGAGCTTCATTATGCCAACTATTTTGGAAATGAGCAGCCACAGCCGATTAGACTCGAGCGGTTTTTCAATAACTTTTATGCACAATACCAACTGCCTAAATGGGGATTTACCTTTGGCGCTGATTATGGTCTGGAAGAAGCTTTTGCAGGTGGAATCAACCAATGGTATGGCGTTACAGCCTCTGTCAAACGTCAGGTGATAGACAAATTTAGCCTAGCAGGAAGAGCTGAATATTATCAAGATCCAAGTGGGATTTTGATTTATGAAGGGATCAAGGTGACTGGCTTGTCCTGCAATCTGGATTATAAGATGACAGAGCAGGCAAAGGCAAGACTTGAAATCAGGCAGTTTTTTGCAGAAGACCCTGTATTTGTTTTGCCTGAGGCCAAGTTCAGTCGAGGCAATACAGCATTGACAGGTTCTATTTCTTTCGTTTTTTAGTTAATTGGGCTGTATTTTTATTGGGGATCTTCAGTCTCAGATATTTGAGCAGCTCATCATAATGGGTATGCTCATGGTTACTGAAGCGGACAGATGTCCTGTCAGGTAATACAATAGTAACTTGGTTGAATTTCCGGTTATTGGCCAACACTGTATCTTCTTCCCAAACAAGAATGTCTTGAATTGCATAAGTGAGAATCTTGCCGCGAAGGGGAAGGCGGATTTGAATGGCGTTGTTGCCAAAAGATAAAAACCTGAAACCCGCCATCATCTTGACCAAAAGCAGCACAAGGACAACAGTGATTAGTGAAGTGCCCAGCAAATAAAACCAAAGACCAAATGTCCTGTAATTGGAGAAATGGAAAAGCAAAAATAGCAATCCTAGGGCCAAGAGAACTGCAAAAATCAAAAGGCTGATGTAAGTAGATTTTTTAGGTTGACATACCGTCATTTCTTTTCTCTGATTTCAATTAGCTTCTTTTTGCTATGCGCGACTAAATCTTCAAAAAAATCGCCGAAATGCACCCTTAAATACTCATGATTTTGATCTAAAAAGATATGAGCGGTTTCCATTTTGGAATTGAATTTGGCCTTTTTGGCCATACCTGTCATGGCTCTTCTGAAATTGTCAAGATCACCATAGCCTGCAAGAAAATTGTAGTAGCGCATATTGCCAAACACTTTCAGGAATTTTAACGGCAGGATTTCCATAAAACTGTCCAAAGTTTCATAAGTTTCCAACGCGAATTCTTCAACAGGTTGATGATGATAGTTTTTCCAATATTTACAAAGAAAATAATCAAAGTACATGTCTGTAATTACTGTGGCGTATCGGCCGTATTCTGGCTTTAGCATACTTTGTGCTTCCTTCACTACTGGATGGTGATCGGTAAATCTATCAATCTCCCAATGAAGTCGTATACCATTGACTATTTCCCTTTCATAAACCTTGTCAATAGAGCCACGGACAAAATCGCCGATGAAATTTCCTACCAAAATTTTTGGCTCACCGAATGACAGATAGGCGTGTGCTAAGTAATTCACAGGTTCAATAGGTGGGGTGATAAAATACCATTAAGGTACTAATTATTTAATTAACTCATAAAAATAATAATTGATGTCGATTATTCACGATAAATTACAATTTTCTTTACAACTTTTAAAGCAAGAATGGGAAGAGGACAGAGAGCAATACCGTAAAAAATTCCTATCTGCCTCACTTTCAGATAAAAAAGAACAGGGGGTCTGCTGGTATCCTACTCACCTGAAAAAGTCTAAATTTGGACTGGCCGGCAAAATAGTGATCGAACTTGAAAGACTAGATGGACAAAACCGCTCACATTTGTTCCAATCGGGCAAATCAGTAGCTGTTTTTTCTAATCAAGATGGCATCCCGGCTTCCCAAAGACTCAATGGGATCATCAACAACGTGCGCAACGATGTGATGACGGTCACTTTACACGTGGAGGAACTGCCGGATTGGCTGCACAGGGGCAAAATTGGAATAGATCTCCTATTTGATGAAGCGAGTTACAGGGAAATGGAAGCTACGCTCAAGTCCTTAATGAAGGCTCAAAAAGGCAGACTTGGGGAGCTTCGGGATATTTTAATGGGGGAAGTTCAGCCTACAGTGACTTTACATGACTTTCCTCAATTGCCAGAACTAAACCCTGCCCAGCAGGAGGCAGTTGGGCTTGTACTCAATGCCAAAGATTTAGCCATTATCCATGGCCCTCCTGGTACAGGGAAAACCACCACAATGATTGCAGCTATTGAAGAGAGCCTGAAGCGATATGTCCAAGTATTGGTATGTGCGCCAAGCAATGCTGCGGTAGATCTCTTGGTTGAAAAGCTAATAGAAAAAAACATCAGTACACTGCGTATCGGTCATCCCGCTAGAGTAGAGGACCATATTCTATCCCAGACTTTGGATGCCAAAATCGCCCAACATGATAGCTATAAAGACCTGAAAAGACTTAAAAAAGCAGCTGAAGATTACAGGAAATTAGGTTTGAAGTACAAGCGGAATTTTGGTCATGCGGAGCGGACCCAAAAGAAGCTGATGTTGGAACAAGCTACAAGATGTAGGGAAGATGCCGAAAACCTTGAGAATTATATTGTTTATGACATATTCCAAAAGACACAAGTAGTAGCGGCAACTTTGGTTGGATCAGCAAGTCAGTTTCTGAAAGGAATGGAGTTTCCGGTGGTGTTCATTGATGAAGCTGCTCAAGGATTGGAGGCAGCGACTTGGATACCGATACTGAAATCCAAAAAAGTGGTTATGGCAGGTGACCATTGCCAACTTCCGCCCACAATCAAGTCTTTTGAAGCCTCAAGAAAAGGGCTTGCTGAAACATTATTTGAAAAAACAATCAAAATCCATCCACAAGTATCCAAAATGCTGGAGCTCCAATACAGGATGCCGGAGTTAATAATGGGATTTTCCAGTAATTACTTTTATGAAAATCAGCTGAAATCTGCACCAAACACATTTTTACATTCATTGGCTGAAGGAGAACCTGTGCTGGAATTTATTGATACTGCTGGCAGTGGGTATGCTGATCAACTGGAAGAGGAATCTTTGAGCACATTCAATATTGAAGAAGCTAGGTTTTGTTTGAGCTATTTAGAAAAAACGATTAAGCGGATCGGTATCGGTAAATTGAGGGAGAATGGCTGGAATATCGGGTTGATTGCACCCTACAAAGCCCAAGTGAGAAAGCTACATGAGTTGCTTTTCACTACCTATGACTATCCCAACCTAAGGGCGTTTTCGGATATGTTGACCATTGATTCTATTGACGGTTTTCAAGGTCAGGAAAGGGACCTGATGCTAATCAGCCTGGTAAGGTCAAACCCCCAAGGCGAAATCGGATTTCTTTCTGACACCCGTAGAATGAATGTAGCAATGACTAGAGCCAAAAGAAAACTCATCATGGTCGGTGATAGCGCGACCCTAAGCTCCAATGAATTTTATGCATCCATGCTGGATTATATGGATCAAAATCAATGTTACAGCAGTGTATATGAGCACCTGGAGTAATCAGTTACTTCTGACCTGCTCATTTTCTTGGATAAAGTAGATCCTATTCAAGTAACTCAGTACATCACCAAATGCATTGGTAGCGGTTAACATCTCTTCTTTCACATCCTTTCCTGCAAGCCGTGCGATAAGTAAGCCATAGATTCCATTTATGCAGGTCTGGATTTCATGCTTTGGAGGATTGTTTTGGGAGGCAAGGATTAGTTCCATTACATGGGGCTTCGCATTTTGGTAAATGGCAAAATAGGTGCTGTCAACTTTAAGTAGGTTCCAGTGGAGCAAGGCTAATTGATCTACGGATTGCTGAGTTGACGATAAGTGACCTGCTTCCTGTAAGCCCTCCTTCTGCATCCTTTCTGCCATTTCCGCAAACCATGCTGCAGTATCTTCTTTTTCAAGCTGACTTACTGGATAATGCTGAATCACATAGGTTTCAATATCCTTTAGGTTGAACTGGTAAGCACGGATAAGGTCTTCCATTTGGTACATGTAAATGATATACTCACCAATGTTATTGGCCTTTTTTTTATCTGCAACGGCTTTCATAATTAAAACTTGATTCGGGCAAATTTACAGGATTACATTTTAATGCATGTACTACCCGCATCAAGAAGCCGTTTTTTTAGCATATATAGTTGAAAAAGAAACACTCGCTCATCATTATGGTTAGCATTAAAGCTTAGGGAAAATATAACCTAACTTCGAAGAGCATACTGATTATCACTATAAATTATCTATTTTTGCACCCAGAATGAATATGCAAAAGATTAGAAATTTCTGTATCATCGCCCATATTGACCATGGGAAGAGTACATTGGCGGATCGCCTATTGGAGTTTACCCATACTGTCAGCGACAGGGAGATGCAAAACCAGCTGTTGGACAACATGGACCTGGAAAGAGAGCGGGGGATAACCATCAAGTCACACGCCATTCAGATGAAGTATACCTATCAAGGAGAAGAGTATATACTCAACTTAATAGATACTCCTGGACACGTTGATTTTTCCTATGAAGTATCCCGTTCTATAGCAGCCTGTGAAGGTGCTTTGCTGATTGTGGATGCATCTCAGGGTGTGGAGGCACAGACCATTTCCAATCTTTATTTGGCCATGGGCCATGATTTGGAAATTATTCCGGTACTCAACAAGATTGACCTTCCAGGTGCTGATCCAGAAGTGGTAGCTGATGAAGTCATTGACTTGATCGGCTGTGATAGGGAAGATATTGTCTTGGCTTCAGGGAAAGAAGGTATAGGAATAGACGACATACTTAAGGCTGTCATAGAAAAAATCCCCCCTCCAAAGGGTGATGCCAATGAGCCGCTTCAAGCCATGATCTTTGATTCCGTTTACAACCCTTTTAGAGGAGTGGAAGTAATTTTCAGGATCTTCAACGGTACCATCAACAAAGGAGACAGGATCAAATTTGTAAATACAAACAAAGAGTATAATGCAGATGAAATAGGGATTTTAGGTGTGAACCAGATCCCACAAAGCTCCTTGAGTGCAGGTAATGTAGGATACCTCATATCAGGAATCAAAGTAGCTAAGGAAGTAAAAGTTGGAGATACCATCACCCATACCAAGAACCCTTGCCAAACTGCGATTAAAGGCTTTGAAAATGTTAAGCCTATGGTTTTTGCCGGTATTTATCCGGTTGATACCACAGAATTTGAGGAGTTGAGAGCTTCAATGGAAAAGTTACAACTCAACGATGCTTCTCTAGTATGGGAACCTGAAACCTCTGCTGCTTTAGGCTTTGGGTTCAGGTGTGGCTTCTTGGGCATGCTTCATATGGAGATTGTACAGGAAAGACTGGAGCGGGAATTTGACATGACTGTCATCACCACCGTACCTTCAGTACAGTTCAAAGCCTTGATGAATGACAATCAATACAAAATCATCAATGCCCCTTCCGATATGCCTGAACCTAATTTGTTTAAGCATATTGAAGAGCCTTATGTGAAAGCTTCTATCATTACTGCATCGGATTATATTGGACCTGTCATACAGCTGTGTATGGACAAGAGGGGACAAATCAAAAATCAGGTTTACCTAACTTCCGAAAGGGTAGAATTGACCTTTGACATGCCATTGGCTGAGATTGTTTTTGACTTCTTTGATAGACTCAAAACAATTTCTAGAGGTTATGCCTCTCTTGATTATGAGCTGAAAGGCTTTCAGCAATCCCATATGGTACGGTTGGATGTAATGCTCAATGGAGAAGTAGTAGATGCCCTTTCTGCTATTGTACACAGGGACAAGGCTTATGAATGGGGCAAACGCCTGTGCGAGAAGCTTAAAGAACTTGTGCCAAGACAGATGTTTGAAATCGCGATTCAGGCTGCTATTGGCACCAAGATCATTGCAAGGGAAACCGTAAAGGCCCTTCGTAAAAATGTACTTGCCAAATGTTATGGCGGTGACATCTCCAGAAAAAGGAAGCTGTTGGAAAAACAGAAGAAGGGTAAAAAACGCATGCGTCAAGTGGGCAACGTAGAAGTTCCACAAGAGGCATTCATGGCGGTACTCAAATTAGATTAAAATATTATTGGAAGCCGGCGCAAGAGGTACCTGACTCTTGCGCCGGCTTCTTCAATTCTAACGAAATAACAGTTGATCAATGGCAATCCTGATAGACGGTAAGAAAACTTCAGAGGAAATCAAAAATGAAATAGCTGCAAATGTAGCTAGAATTAAAAATGAAGGGGGGAAGATTCCTCACCTAGCAGCCATTCTGGTAGGATTAGATGGTGCAAGTCAAACATATGTCGGTGCCAAAGTGAAAGCTTGCGAACAAGTAGGATTCCAGTCCACATTGGTAAGGCTCGATGCTTCGGTGACTGAGGAAGAACTACTCAAAACCGTCGAAGAGATCAATCAAAATCCTGATATTGATGGGTTGATCGTCCAATTGCCGCTACCGAAACATATTTCAGTTGAAAAAGTCACCAACAAAATCAAGCCTGAAAAGGATGTCGATGGGTTTACTCCAGCCAATGTCGGTAGGATGGCTCTAGGCTGGCCAACCTATGTTTCAGCAACCCCGTATGGCATCATTGAATTGCTCAAAAGATATAAAATCGATACAGCAGGAAAGCACTGCGTGGTCATTGGGAGGAGTCATATAGTAGGGTCTCCTATGAGTATCCTCATGGCTAGAAATGAATATCCTGGCAACTGTACGGTTACACTCACGCATAGCAGAACCCAAAACTTAGCGGAGATTACCAAAACGGCAGACATCCTGATTGTAGCTATCGGCAAAGCGGGATTTGTCACTGCCGAAATGGTCAAAGAAGGCGCCGTAGTAATTGATGTGGGAATTCATAGGATAGATGACAGCACCAAGAAATCCGGTTTCCGGTTGGTAGGTGATGTGGCATTTGAAGAAGTAGAAGCAAAAGCAGCAGCTATTACTCCAGTTCCGGGTGGAGTTGGGCCTATGACCATAGCTGCATTGCTATACAATACCCTCTTGGCTGCTGAGAAAAAAGTTTATTGCTGATCATGACTTGATTTATTTCATTAATTCGTTTTCGTGGATATTTCACTGATCAACATCATGTCTGCAGGAAAGAATCTTCATGAATTGAGGGTAAGAAAATGCGGAAATTGATTGATATCAAAAGTCTGTTGCCATGAAAGCACCTGCCAAAAACAAATTGATCGAGTACCTTTGGGATTCTCCCCTTTGGTTGTTGATTGCAATGATTGTATTGCTTTTAATTACTCTGGCGATTAATTGATGTTCCAATTGCCCTTTTGTTGGAAGTGGATGAAAAAAGAGGATTGGGATTCAGTGGATTGCAGGAAAATTATAAAAAAAGCAAAATGTGTCTTGCAGGGAAAGGCATTCCTTTCTACTTTTGCTGACCCTAAAAGCGCACGTGGTGAAACTGGTAGACACGCCACTTTGAGGGGGTGGTGCCCTTACGGGTGTGGAAGTTCGAATCTTCTCGTGCGCACAAAAGCTCCGGTTCCGGGGCTTTTTTTATTTTTAAACAGTTAACTTTTGAATCAGTAATTTCTCGTTTTTGGAATAGTTATTTTCCTAATTTAGTGCATTCAAGCAGCTTTTATGATTCGATTGTTACCTCTTCTTATATTCTTGTTTGGGATGAAGTCTGCAATAGCACAAATTCCACAATTCCCGATTGTGAAAGGATACGGTGGTATCTATGCTATACCAGATGCAGTGGAATCCCCAGATCCAGCAATGGATTATAAAATTCTCATCGATCTTGTTTCGGCTTCAGAAGATCCTAAGCAAGTTAACAAGATGGTGGACAACATCGCCCGGATGATCAATCTTCATGGTATAGCAGGCATTCCGCAAGAAAAAATCAAAGTCAAAGTAGCCATTCATGGAGGTGCGGTGTATAGCCTGCTGCTTGACTCAGAATACAAAAAGCTACATGGAGTCAACAATCCGAATTTGGCTCTTTATGAAGCGCTACAAGCAGCAGGAGTGGACTTCTACATCTGCGGACAATCCCTGATCGGAAGAAACATATCTAAAGACCAGATTTGGTCTGGTGCAAAATTGGCATTGTCGATGTTGACAACCGTCACTACGTATGTTCCCCAGGGTTATACCTTAATGCGCTTTTAAAAAGGCAGTGTCAGCTGATCAGGCAATTGTCTAAAGGATTTGCGGTGGAGCGGTGTAAGCCCGCTTTTCATGATCCCCTCTCTATGTGAGCGAGTAGGGTATCCGGCGTTTTTTTCCCAAGCGTAGCCAGGATAATGATGTGATAACGATGACATGAGATCATCCCTATATTCTTTTGCAAGGATTGAGGCAGCTGCAATACTCGCATACTTGCTGTCTCCTTTGACAATGCAAGAAAAGGGAATGGTAAGTTCGCTCTTGAACCTGTTGCCATCTATCAACAAATATTCAGGTGTCACGGATAATTGCTGAATGGCACGGGTCATGGCAAGAAAAGAAGCATTGAGAATATTGATCTTGTCTATCTCTTCTACACTAGCCTCAGCAATAGACCAGCAAATTGCCTGCATCTTGATTTCTTCCACCAGACTTTTTCTGCTTTTTTTGGTCAGCAGCTTTGAATCATTGATCAGGGCATTTGCATAATCCTGAGGCAGGATGACTGCAGCAGCCACCACTGGCCCACAGAGACATCCTCTGCCAACTTCATCACAGCCGGCTTCTTTCCTATTGGAGTCTAAATATGGAAGCAGCATCTTCGGTTTCCTTATCTCTTCTCTTGTAATATTTATGGATCATTTCAGCAACTAAGCCTGTCCAGCCGGTTTGATGGGAAGCACCCATGCCTCTGCCATTGTCTCCATGAAAATACTCATAAAAAAGAATGTGGTCTTTGAAATGAGGATCTTCTTGAAGTTTTTTGTTTTTGGCATATATAGGTCGATGTCCTTTTTTGTCCTTTAAAAACAGCTTGATACAGCGGTACGACAATTCCCGTGCAATCAAATCCATAGTGAGGTACTTGCCTGATCCTGTTGGATATTCAATGGAAAATTCCCCGCCGTAATAATAATCGAATTTCCTCAGGGACTCAATGATCAGATGGTTGATCGGGAACCAGATAGGACCTCTCCAGTTGGAGTTTCCCCCAAACATCATGGAGTCTGATTCTCCAGGTGTGTATTTGACTGTTAGGACATCACCGTTGAGTTTGGTCGCGTATGGTTTTTTTTCATGAAATTTGGAGAGCGATCTGATGCCGTATTCGCTCAAAAATTCATTTGAGTCTAGCATTTTGTTTAGGATGCTTTTCATCCTATGGCCTCTTAGTAATGAGAATAGCCTCCTCTTTTCGTGTCCAGGTTTGATCCAACTGGAGACTAAAGCAGCAAGTTTGGGCTTTTCTTTTAGGAGGAAATCCATTCTGGCCTTGAATTCAGGTAGGTTGTCAAACATATCCAAGCGAATGGATTCCACAGCAAAAAGCGGTATCAAGCCAACAATTGACTTCACCTTCATTACCTTGGGTTCTTTGCCCGGGACATGGAAAACATCAAAGAAAAAGTTCTCTTCATCATCCCAAAGGCTGATATTTTCTCCTGAGATATTGCTCATAGCGCCAGCTATATTGAGGAAGTGCTCAAGAAATTTGATGGCGGTATGTTGATAGACAGTATTGAACTCACAAAGGTCAAGGGAAATTCTGAGCATGTTAAGTGAAAACATTGCCATCCATGAGGTGGCATCAGCTTGCTCTAATTTGCCACTGTAATGGTGTGCATGATTTCTATCAATAACGGACACATTATCCAGTCCCAAGAAACCGCCTTCAAAAATATTTTTTCCGTCACTGTCCTTTTGATTGACCCACCAAGTGAAATTGATCATCAGCTTGTGGAAGCATCTTTCAAGAAATTCCCTGTCACCATTGCCGCCGTTCATTTTTTTATGGATCTGGTAGACACGTTGTACAGCATAAGCATGTACGGGAGGATTGACATCACTGAAATTCCATTCATAGGCCGGGATCTGCCCATTAGGGTGCATATACCAATCATTGAGCAATAGCATCAGCTGATCTTTTGCAAAATCCGGATCAATCCTTGAAATCGGTACGCAGTGAAATGCCAAGTCCCATGCTGCGTACCAGGGATACTCCCATTTATCTGGCATGGAAATAATGTCAGCATTGTACAGATGCCTCCATTCTTTATTTCTTCCGCTTTTTCTTTCTACGGGAGGACTATAACGACCAGGGTCCCCTTCAAGCCATCTTTCAACATTATAGTAATAAAACTGCTTGCTCCACATCATTCCAGCATAAGCTTGACGCTGGATACTGCGCATTTCTATGTCCTGAACCCTGTGTTGTACTTCAGCATAAAACTCATCTGCATCCCTTTTTCTAGCCTCTATGACGGATTCTATTGAGCCTAGATTCTTGGTGTTGCTTGAATGGGTCATTCTGAACGAAACTTTCCTTGACTCTCCGGCAGGAATGGTGATTTTATAGATAGCCCCAGCCTTAGTCCCTACATTTGCAGGATTCACATGCTTTTCATCACCATGAATGATGTAATCATTTATGGCATCTTTTAGAAATGGACGTTCATTGGGAATGTTGTACAATTTTACCCTATTGGTTTCATTGTCACAAAACTTCAATTCAGGTTTGCCTTCAAAAGAGAAAAAGTAATTGCCACTCTTCGGTGAGAAGGCGGTAATAGCGTTGAAGTCGGTTTTAGTCAACTTTGGCATGAATGGTTCATGACCGGTAAACCATGTTTTTCTAAACCATAAAGTAGGGATTACCCATATTTCGGCTGATTCTTTTCCTCTATTGTGTATAGTAGCCACGGCGACGATGTCCTCAACATCTTCTTTGGCGTATTCAATAAAAATATCAAAGTAAGCATTGTCATCAAAAATCCCGGTGTCCATGATTTCAAACTCGGGCTCGCTTTTTCCTCTTCTTGCGTTTTCTTCCACTAATCTTGTATAGGGAAACTCCTGCTGAGGGTATTTGTACAGCATTTTCATATAGCTGTGGGAGGGCGTACTGTCAAGGTAGTAATACATTTCCTTTACGTCCTCTCCATGGTTTCCCTGCGGGCCGCTCAAACCAAATAGCCGCTCTTTTAGCATTGGATCTTTTCCGTTCCAAAACGCCCATGCAATACAGAGTTTTTGCTCATTGTCTGAGATCCCACCAATTCCTTCCTCACCCCATCTATATGCTTTGCTGCGTGCATCTTCATGCGTCACATTGAACCAAGCAGCACCATTTGGACTGTAGTCTTCACGCACAGTGCCCCACTGCCTTTCAGTAAGATATGGGCCCCATTTCTTCCAAAGTTTCTTCTTGTCCCGGTCTTCCTGTAGCCTTAATTTTTCTATATTCATCAATGTAATCTCAATTCAGCAACCCGAATTTAGCATTTTTCTTCGGAGCTATTGCAAAAACTGGTGGATCGGCAAACAGGTTATAAATTGGACCTAATTTTTATTGCGCATTAATTTTTAAAATTTCACATTTTAAAGCTTCTGAAACTACATTTTTCCCTATAATTTATTCAATTAAAAACAAATTGGACATAAAGCCATTCAAATTTGGAGCAATCAAGCTTTTTCTAATTGTTCAAGATTAGACAGTAAAGGCAAAAAATTTTTTTCAAATGAAGATAACCAAGGGTTTTTTGGATTAGATAAATAAGTTCCGACGTCTATAAATCTATCAAACATCTCAAAATCAAAATCCTCACCTATAAATCCCGCACCTGCAATGTGAGCATCATGGGCATTGCACAGCTGTTCATATTGTCCTGCCAAGGGCACCATCCATACCGGTTTGCCATAGTACATCGCTTCACATATAGATTCAAACCCGGCTGTAGATACAAGGCCCTTACATGTTGCCATTTTTTCAAGAAACAGCCTGTCATTCAATTGATGGAAAACCAAGTTTTCTAATGGCTGATATCTTGTAGGCCTGCCTCTTCGGTCCCAGAATGCTTCAATATAAATGTCTGGATTTAGGCTGGCAAAATTCATGACATTTACAGCATATCCGCTGTTGACCATATAGGCTAGATAAAAGTTACCTACTTCAGGTTCAATTTCCTTTACCATTTTTCGAAGCAAGGGAGGCATTACCCGGACTTTGGAATGATCTGCTTGTCCAAGTTGGCTAAAAGACAGTGCAAGTAAGCGAGATGAGCCCAGGGCCGTGATTTTAGTGAATTGACGAAATAGCCAGCGTTCCAAAATTCTTCCTTTAGGAAAAGGAAAGGCTTGATGGAATATCAAATACTGATGACCTATAGACCAAAAGGGACATTTTGGTCTATAAAAAACCTTATAGAGACCTGCAAGTGGTTCATAAAAGTTGATCACAATATCAGGGAGGTAGTACCCAATCCAATGGTCTATAGCCTTTAGACTCTTAAGGTATGTTTTTGATTTTTTCAAGTTAAAAATTATGCTTTGCGTCAGCCTGATTTTCTTTTCCTTTTGGTCTGTCACAAAATTTGGACTAGGGAAAAGATGTACAGGGGCTTGAATATTGCTTATGAAAAAATCAGGGAGCGTTCTTCTTTGGCTGCTTCCTACACATACTGCAGTAAGATGGTGTCCATTTCGGGAGAGAATTTCTTCCAATGCTACTGCCTGGGTCAAATGTCCCCTTCCTTCGCCTTGTACCAAAAAAAGAAATTTCTTCATAAGCCAAAAAACTTCCAATTCAGAGGTGCTGTGCTAAATGCGACAGATTTTGCTTCCGAATGCATTTGAATAATCTCTGCTTTTACAGGTTGATGAACCGAAAAATCGATTTCATTATAATAGATCAATTGCCAGTTGCCAAGATGGTCTTCTGCAAGCGCACTCAAGCTTTCTACCCAATCTCCTGAATTGAGATATTGGATACCGTTAATTTCCCTGATTTCAGCTTTGTGGATATGACCACATATAATTCCATCACAGCCTTTCGCTTTGGCCATTTTGGTGAGCTCAGTTTCATACTGGTCAATGTATGAGACTGCGGTTTTTACTTTGCTTTTGACATATTGGCTTAGGGAAAAATAGGGGAGTCCCTTTTTTTGTCTGTATAAATTCACGTTTCTGTTCAGCCAAAGCAAAAATGTATACCCAATATCTCCCAAATAGGCAATCCACCTGAAATTCGTGGTAACACTGTCAAAAATATCCCCGTGAGTCACGAAAAATTTTTTCCCGTTGCTTTCATATACCATGTCGTTAAGTATGTTCAAGTTTCCAATCTGCATGGGTAATACCTGATCCAAAAAGTCATCATGATTGCCTCTTAGGTAGAATACATGCGTTTGATGCTGGTTGATCATCTTGAGCAATCGGTTGAAGAATCTGGTATGCTTTCTTTTCCATGCCCCAGATTTCTTCAACTGCCATCCGTCAATGATGTCTCCGTTGAGTATCAGGTTGTCGCAGCTGAACTGCTTAAGGAACCGAACAACCTCTTTTGCTTTTGACCCCTTTGTTCCCAGATGCACGTCTGAGATGACTAGGGTTTTATAGTGCGTTTTCAATAGCCTTAGATTTGCAGTAAATCTAAGACTTCAATATAAAGTGGTGATTAATTGGATATTAACCTTCTGCGATGATTTGATGATATTATTCATTTTTTAAGCGCAAATATGAAACAATTGTTAATGGTCAGCGTCTAGGAGAATAACATTCTACTCCTGTTACTTTATTGAACCCATTAAAATGAGAAAACTAGCAGTGATTGTCATGACGATTTTTTCCTGTGTGGCTTGCAATAGGGAAGATGAACAGCCTGAATTTGAAATGACGGGGACATGGACGCTGACTGCTGTAGAGTACGCTTGGGTAGATTCAACTGACTTTGGAGATGATATTGGGTTTACAGAAAGCTATGTCTTTGAAAGGAACGGAACTTTTGTCAAATATTCTACCCGACTGCCTGACAGCCAAAATCCGGATTTACCTCAACAGGCCACTGGCAATTACACCTTGGAAGCTTCAAGTAACGAACGCTTCCTCTATGAATTGGAATTGATTTTTACTTCAGGCTCAGACCTGGTAAGCAACTGTGGAGATACGAATAAGGAATTGCTTCAAATCTTACCGGATAAGAGGCTAAGCAACACAGGTTGGACTGTTTGCGATGGTCCGGGGTTTTTATACCAAAGAGTAGTGGATTGAAATATATCTAGGCGTTGAAAATCAGTTTGAATGTGGTTCCTTCGCCTAATTTGGAACGGACTTGTATATTCCCTTTATGTCTTCTCATAATCTGCTTGGAGAGACTTAGCCCAATTCCTGACCCTATTTTTTTTGTGGTGAAAAATGGGATGAAGATCTTTGAAAGGGCTTCTTCTTCGATTCCTTTTCCTGAATCAGATATTTCTATGATGATTTTACCCGCATCATCTATAAATGCTTCCATTTTTATCACTTTCATGATTGAATCTTCAACAGCATGAATAGCATTCTGGATCAAATTGATCAAAACCTGCTCAATAAGTGTTTGGTCTCCAAACAAGATCAGGTCAGAAGGGCTGATGTTTTTGATAAACTGTATTTGATTGGCTTCAAATTGATGTTGTAAAAGCGTCTCTAGCTGAGTGAAAAGTAGCTGCAACTTTATTGTTTGGAATTTAGGGGTAGGAATGTGTGCGAGGCTTCGGAAATCGCTTACAAAACTGATCATGCCCTCGCTTCGCTTTTCTATCGTTGCTAGGGCCATCAGGTAATCTTCAAGATCCTGCAATTCCACAATTTGTTGGTCTTCTATTTTGCTTTCAATATCTCCTTTAACTGTGGCTGCCAAGGATGAAATTGGGGCAATGCTGTTCATGATTTCATGGGTCAGCACCCGGACAAGATTTTGCCAGGCTTCCATTTCTTTCTCCTCAAGTTCGCTCTGTATATTTTGTAGTGAGACTAGCTTGAACTTGGTGTCGCGCATCACGAGTTCGATCACATACACAGAAAGCTGCATGATACCATCGGGATGAGCGATTTTGATCAACTCACTTCCTCCTGTGCGGAGGTTGTGAATGGCGAAATGGAGCTCTTTATTGATCGCTTCAATATCTTCTATAGCAGTAAGCTGCTGAATATTCAGCATGCGTTTGGCTGCTGTATTGACAATCTGGACTTTGCCGTCTTCATCGAAAGTAATCAAGCCTATACTCAAATATTGGAAAACAGACCTGAAATACTGGTAATTGGCTTCTTTTTCGGCTTGGTCTTCCTGAAGTTTGGCTAGAATGGCATTGAATTCAATGTGTAAGTCATCTGTTTCCGTACCATCAAATTTTACTGGGTAGAGGTTGGTATAGTTGTCTTGTTTGATGTTGTCCAAAAACTGTCGGACTTTTTTAAAAGAGCTTTCAGCATAGCTCAAGAAAAAGACAATCTGGGCCACTACCAAAATGACAAATAGGGAAATAGCAAATACCCCTGACCCGTTGTAAATGAAATAAGCAAGTAAAAACTGACTCAGGGCAAGCATCACTATTCTGCCCAATAAACCTACTTTATAGTCCATATTTTTCTAACCTTCTATACAAAGAAGCCCTGGTAAGCCCAAGCTCTTTTGCTGCTTTTGAGATGTTGCCGCCGTTTTTGTCGATGGCTTTTTGAATGACATTTTTCTCAACTTCATCCAGGTTGAATGAAGCGGGTGATGCTACTTTGTCATTGGTTGGCTTTGCGGATAAAAAGAAGAAATCCCTGCTGTCAAGCTGGTCGCCTTCTGCCATGATGATTGCTCTTTCTATTGCGTGCTGAAGTTCCCTGATATTTCCTGGCCAACTGTATTTCTGAAGCAGCTGAAGTGCTGATGGTGTAAAGGCCTTAAATTCTTTTCTGTATTTCTGGGCGTATATTTTGAGAAAATGTTCTGCCAATACAGGGATGTCATCCTGTCTTTCACGCAAAGGTGGAAGGAAAATTTCAACGGTATTGATTCTATAAAGCAAATCCTGCCTGAAGGTGTTGTCCATTACCATCTCATGCACATGCATATTGGTAGCAGAAATCAGCCTGATGTCTACTGGAATGGCTTTGTTGGATCCTATTCTAGTCACTTCTCTTCGTTGGAGTACAGTCAGCAATTTTGATTGTAGGGGCATACTGAGGTTTCCTATTTCATCTAAGAAAAGAGTGCCCCCGTCTGCTATCTCAAATCGGCCGGCTCTATCATCTTTGGCATCTGTAAAGGCTCCTTTTTTATGGCCAAAGAGTTCACTTTCAAAGAGCGTTTCCGTAATAGCACCCATATCTACACCTACAAAGATCTCATCTTTTCTAAGAGATCTTTCATGAATGGCTCTGGCAATCAGTTCTTTGCCTGTTCCGTTTTCACCCAATATCAGAATATTGGCATCAGTCTGGGCTACTTTATCAATGATAGAAAAGATGTTTTTCATTGAGGCACTGCTGCCAATAATATCAGCATACGGCTTTTTCAGGTCTGATTGAAGCTGCTTTTGCTTTTTGGAAAGCTTGTCTACCTCATTATAACTTTCTTTGAGTCTAGAAGCAGAGGTAAGCGTAGCCAGGAGTTTTTCGTTTTGCCATGGTTTAAGGATAAAATCTGTAGCACCTTCTTTTAAAGCTTGCACAGCCATCTCTACATCACCAAATGCAGTGATCAGTATGACCACAGCTTTAGGATCTATTTCCTTGATTTGTTTTAGCCAATGAAAACCCTCTTTACCGGAAGTTGTGTCCTCAGTAAAGTTCATGTCCAACAAAATTACGTCATAGCTATTGTTGTTTACTAGAAAGGGAATTCTTCGAGGATCTTTCTCAATAGTCACTTCCTTTGCATGCTTTTTTAAGAGCATCTTGGCAGCAAAAAGTAAATCCTCATTGTCATCTACTATTAAAATCTTTCCGAGTTGGGTTTCCATGTCTTTACTATTTCTATTAAGGTGATACAAAATTATGCCAGTAGCAAAAAGAGGGAATTTGGGCATATTTGTCCCCTAAGTTACGCAAGTAAGTGTTCATTATTGAACAAAAACAGAATTTATTCGAACAGTTTTAGGATTAGGGAAAAGACAGCTTTCATTCCCTAAACAAAATTATTAATTTTAAACTTTATCAAAATAATATACAATATGTCAGTAGCAAGCAAAGGAAATGCAGTGAAAGTGCACTATACGGGCAGACTCAATGACGGAACCGTGTTTGACACTTCTGCGAACAGAGACCCGCTTGAATTTACACTAGGTGATGGCAATATGATCAAAGGTTTTGACTCAGCTGTTTATGGAATGCAGGCAGGTGAAGAAAAGAGCATAACCATCCCATGTGAAGAAGCTTATGGAGAAAAAAGAGAAGATATGATGTTGGATATTCCAATTGATCAGGTTCCACCACACATTCAACCTGAATTGGGAATGGAACTTTCTCTTCAAAATCAAGCAGGACAGCCCGTTCCTGTCAAAGTTGTACATGTGGATGAACAAAAGATAACCTTAGATGCTAACCATCCTTTAGCAGGTCAGGATCTGATATTTGACATCCGATTAGTCGCAATAGATTAAGGTAAAAGCTGCGGGAAATTCCGGAAAGGGATTTCCTGCAGTATTTACATGTTCTTTAGTGGAGTGTCGCCTATTTTATAAATTAAGAGGCCGCCTTTCACTTGGAGGTAAACACGCCCATTGCTGATTTGAACCCGTTGAGCAGCAGACGGAAGCGCTATCTTATTCCGCTCTCCAGTGGTGTAGTCCACTAATTCCAAAACATTTCCAATCGGGATCAGCACATATTTTTTCCACAGATTCAAGTTGAATTCATTTTTGATCTCTATTTTTTTGATAAAGTTGGCCTGATTGTCCAAAATAGCCAATCCTTCTCCTCGGATGTTGATGAATAGCAAGTTTTGATATTCCTTCAATTCAACAATTTCAAGAGATGTTTTTCCCAATATCAAATTCAATGGTTGTTGTTGGAGCACCTGACCTTTTACATATTCCAATTGCTTAAGTGTAAAATCAGTTTCGTCGAAAATCCAGATAATGTTATTGTTGCCGAGGGTTGCAGCTTTAGCTAAGTTGACAACATCTGTTGGAATCCTGTTTTCAGCAACAGGTTTTAAGAATCTGTCAAGGATTCGATATTCCTGAAGGTCGGCAGAAAAGGTAAAAATATTGACCGTCCAGGCGGCCTCTATTTGTGTCAGCCGTCCCTGGCGTTGTGGAGAAAATAGGTTTATTTGTTCTGCTAAGGCATTGTATTGAAACAAATTGCCCTCTGGGTCTGAAATGAATACATGATCGCTGTTGTCAGCCGAAAATTTATCCAATCTGGGGAACGCTATCTGAACATCATTAAGCCATTGTTGCCCCAGGGCAAAATTCACATGGCAGCAAAAGTAGAACAATAACAGGCCTAGAATTCTCATTGCTCAAACTGTTTAAGTTGGAAATCCTCACCATCAAAAACACCGTAGGTAAATTGGGTTACCCATTCTCCTAAATTGAAGTAAGTGGATTTCTTGCCAACTGGTAGCTCTAGTGGAAGATGTCTGTGACCAAATACATAATAATCAAAATGCCGGCTTTCTTGAACCTGCTTGCAGTATTGCCATAGCCATTCGTTCTCGCCTTTAAACTCATTTTCATTTTTCTGTAGGTTTACTATCCTGCTGTTGTTGGACCAAGTATGGGCTAGTCTAACACCAAGATCTGGATGAACCCATTTGAAAAGCCACTGACAAAAATTATTGGTAAAGACCTTTTTAAGAAGTTTATACTTCTGGTCTCCAGGTCCTAATCCGTCTCCATGGCCGACTAAAAATCTTTTTTCTCCCAATTGGATTTCAATTGGATGATGATGTACAGGAATACCTAATTCTGAAGTAAAATAATCCCGGATCCATAAGTCATGGTTGCCTGTGAAAATAAATACAGGTATATTTTTGTCTCGTAGTTCGGCCAATTTTCCCAAGAACCTGATGTGTCCTTTTGGAATCACGGTATCGTATTCAAACCAAAAATCAAAAAGATCCCCTACCAAAAATATTGCAGCAGCATCATCTTGAATTGATTTAAGCCAGCTGATGATTTTGTCTTCTCGGTAACGGCTGCTGATGGCGTCTGGAGCACCTAGATGGAAATCAGAAGCAAAATAGACCTTCTTATGATAGAGCTCAATCTTCATACTTTGTTCGTGTGGGTGTCAAAGATAGAAAATAGCAACATAACCTCAGTACTAAACCCAAGACTTAGACTAACAAAAAAGGCCTCCAGAGTGGAGGCCTTGACTTTTAACCTTTTTTGTCTTCAAGTTCTTTTTCTGTTTCTTCATCAGAAGGAGGAATAGAACCTTCAGGTTTTATTTCTGCATCAGGGGGATTCTGTTGTTGAGCCCCATTTTTCGTAAATGCTTCATAAGTAGTTTCTTTGGCAAAAGGCCTTTTCCCAATGAGTTTTTCCAAATCAGACTGGAAGAGGATTTCTTTTTCCAAAAGCTCTTTGGCAAGAATCTCAAGTTCGTTTCTTTTGTTGCTTAACAACTCTTTTGTCTTTTCATAAGCTTCAGCTACAAGTTTGCGGACTTCATCGTCAATGGTTTCAGCAGTCGTTTCAGAATAGGGTTTTGTCATGCGGTATTCTGATGATTTGCTGTCATAGAAGGAGACATTTCCGATTTTATCGTTCATACCATATACCGACACCATAGAATAAGCCATCTTTGTAACCCTCTCAAGGTCACTGAGTGCTCCCGTAGAGATTTTTCCGAACATGATCTGTTCAGCCGCTCTACCGCCTAGCGTCATGCACATCTCATCCATGAGCTGCTCGGTTTGGTATAGAAACTGTTCTTTAGGTAAATACTGTGCATATCCCAAAGCCGCTATACCCCGAGGGACGATTGAAACTTTGACCAACGGATCTGCATGTTCCAAAAACCAACCGGCCACCGCATGACCAGCTTCGTGATAGGCAACGATTTTCTTTTCTTCAGGAGAAATGATTTTGTTTTTCTTTTCAAGACCGCCAATGACTCTGTCTATGGCATCCTGAAAGTCCTGCATATCTACTGCCGTCTTGTTTCTTCTGGCAGCTATAAGCGCGGCTTCATTACAGACATTGGCGATTTCAGCCCCTGCAAATCCAGGTGTCTGGGCAGCAAGTTTTTTAGGATTTATATCACTTGCAATTTTGATTGGCTGCAAATGAACTTTGAATATTGCCTCTCTGCCATTGATGTCTGGTTTGTCAATGCTGATTTGTCTATCAAATCTGCCTGGCCTTAATAATGCGCTGTCCAAAACATCAGGCCTGTTGGTGGCTGCCAGTACGATAACTCCAGAGTCTGTACCGAATCCATCCATCTCTACCAAAAGGGAATTGAGGGTGTTTTCACGTTCATCATTTGAACCTGGCATTTGTCCTTTGCCTCTTGATCGGCCAATTGCATCAATCTCATCAATAAAGATGATACAAGGGGCTTTTTCTTTAGCCTGTTTGAACAAATCCCTAACTCTGGCTGCACCGACTCCAACAAACATTTCCACAAAATCAGAACCTGATAAGGTGAAGAACGGTACACCAGCTTCACCGGCTACAGCCTTTGCCAATAAGGTTTTACCTGTTCCAGGAGGTCCTACCAACAGTGCTCCTTTCGGGATTTTGCCACCTAGTTTGGTAAATTTCCCTGGGTTTTTAAGGAATTCTACTATCTCCTGGATTTCCTCTTTGGCTTCGTCAAGACCTGCCACGTTGTCAAACGTGATTTTGACTTTGTTTTCTGCATCAAAAAGCTGTGCTTTTGATTTGCCCACATTGAATATTTGCCCACCAGGTCCGGATGGTCCCGCCATACGGCGCATCATCAGCCAGAAAAATAAAAACAGGATGATCAAGAAGCCGAAGCTGGAAAACCAATTGGTCCAACTTTCTTCATTTTTCACATTGTAACCTATTCTTTCACTTTCTGGAACTCTTGCCTCCAGTTCTTCAAAATCCTTCTCAAATTTTTCGGCACTGGCTACTTCTACAAAGTAATGTGGGCCACCTGGATTGAAGAAAGGGCTATTTGATTCAAGTTCAGTTTTATATTTCTGATTTTGTAAAGCCTCTTCGTTTAAAGTGACATCTACCCTGTTCTGGTTTCTGATGATCATGACCTTTGCCACGTCTCTTGCCAGATACATTTCTTCAAAACGGTTTTTGGTAATATTTATAACCGAACTCCTCTGGTTGAACCAAGTGACACCGATCAGCACAATTACAGCAGTGATGATCAGCCAAAGCTGGAAATTGGGCTTTTGAGGAGCCTTGGGTATAAAATTCTTACTCTTATTTTTATCGCTCATCTTTTATTAATTATACTTCAAATTTCCTGTAAAACGATAATCATCCTGTAAAGTTTAAACATTATCAGGAGTTTACTCTTGTTATTTTAGCATCACCCCAAAGTTCTTCTAAACCATAAAAACTCCTTTGATCTTTAAGGAATATATGTGCGACAACATTGACGTAATCCATAAGTATCCATTGATTATTTGCTCGGCCTTCACTGCGCCAAGGCTTTTCTTGACCAGTCTTGATCACTTCTGATTCTACAGAATCGAAAATAGCCTCTATCTGGGTGTCAGAATTACCTGAGCAAATTACAAAAAAATCAGTGAATGAATTTTTGACATCCCTTAAGTCCATTACAACAATGTCAGAGGCTTTCTTCTCTTCCATTCCCCTCACAATAACTTTACTCAGCTCTTCCGCTGTCATATTTATTTCTCCTATTTTTACAAACTCATAATGGGCGTTTCTTCAACTTTTCAATTTCCCGAATGCCCGACAAATTAACTAATATAAAATGTATAAAATCCTTGCCAACACGCTTTTTTTGGGAAAAGATATTATTTACCTGACAGAGTGTCACTCTACAAATGATATGGCCCTTGAAAAAATAAAGGAACGGTCAATATCAGAGGGCAGTGTCATTATCAGTGATCATCAGACAGCAGGTAAAGGCCAACGAGGCAACAGGTGGTTTTCCGAACCTGGCCAAAACCTTACTTTTTCTCTTGTGTTGCAACCGGTTTTTCTTTCGCCTGACAGACAATTCTTATTAAGCATGGCTGTTTCATTAGGATTAGTAAGTATGCTCGATCAGTATGGAATAAAGGCTATGGTAAAATGGCCAAATGACATCGTACTGGTCAATGGACATAAACTTGCTGGGATTTTGATCGAAAATTCCATCACCCAAAAGCGCATTGAATATAGCGTAGTGGGTATTGGATTAAACATCAACCAAGGTATGTTCGGTTCATTTACAGCATCATCATTGGCGAATGTCCTAGGTCGACCAATAGGTTTACAGGAAGTTTTGGAAAAGACCATCCATGAATTGGAAAGCATGTACCTAAAACTTAAAAGTGGAAAATCGGCAGATGTCCATTTGAAATACATGCAAAATTTATATAGGTATCAGGCTTGGGCGAAATACCAAGATCAAGAGGTTTTTGAGGGAAGAATAGAGGGTATAGATCAAAGAGGCAGGCTGGAAATCAGAAAAACAACAGGAGAGCTTGTTGCGTATGACCTGAAGGAAATCAAGTTCCTATAACTGCCATTTCATTTAGAATCTGAAAAGCCGTACTTTTGCCATTTCATTTGAAGTAAAACCTTAAAAATCAAGTCATGTCTGAAATTAAGTCTGATAAATTTATCCAATATAAAGTCAAAGATATTTCGCTTGCCGAATGGGGAAGAAAAGAAATTAAACTGGCTGAAGCTGAAATGCCTGGATTGATGGCGCTGCGTGAAGAATTTGGTCCCTCTCAAGTTCTCAAAGGAGCAAGAATAGCAGGTTGTCTCCACATGACCATACAGACAGCGGTATTAATTGAGACCCTTGTTGCATTAGGTGCTGAAGTGACTTGGTCATCGTGCAATATTTTTTCTACCCAAGACCATGCAGCGGCGGCGATTGCTGCAGCTGGTATCTCTGTTTACGCATGGAAAGGAATGACTGCCGAAGAATTTGATTGGTGCATTGAGCAGACTTTGTTTTTCGGTGAAGAAAGGAAGCCACTGAATATGATCCTAGATGATGGTGGAGACCTTACAAACATGGTGCTTGATCAATATCCAGAGTTGGTCAGTGGAATCAGAGGCTTATCAGAAGAAACCACTACAGGTGTCCATAGATTATATGAAAGGATGAAGAAAGGTACTTTGCCTATGCCGGCAATAAACGTCAATGACTCTGTGACCAAATCCAAATTTGACAACAAATATGGCTGTAAGGAGTCGCTTGTAGATGCCATAAGACGCGCTACAGATGTGATGATGGCAGGTAAAGTGGCAGTAGTGGCAGGATATGGTGATGTCGGAAAAGGTTCCGCAGCCTCTTTAAGAGGAGCCGGAGCCAGAGTGATAGTCACTGAAATTGATCCAATATGTGCGCTTCAGGCAGCAATGGATGGGTTTGCAGTTAAGAAAATGGTAGATGCAGTCAAAGAAGCTGACATTGTGGTGACTGCAACTGGTAACAAAGACATTATTTCAAAAGATCATTTTCTTGCCATGAAGGACAAAGCTATTGTCTGCAACATCGGGCATTTTGATAATGAAATTGACATGGCTTGGCTTAACAAGAATTATGGGCAGACAAAAGATGTCATCAAGCCGCAGGTAGATCTTTACCATGTGGAAGGTAAAGATATCCTGATACTTGCTGAAGGCAGGCTCGTGAATTTAGGATGTGCAACAGGTCACCCTTCTTTCGTAATGTCCAATTCATTTACCAATCAGACTTTGGCCCAAATTGAACTTTGGACAAATACTGATCAATATGAACCAGGTGTCTATGTCCTGCCAAAACATCTTGATGAGAAAGTTGCATCTTTGCATTTAGCCAAATTGGGAGTTGAATTGGATGTGCTCTCCACCGAGCAGGCAGAATATATTGGTGTCACACCGGAAGGTCCATTTAAACCTGAATATTACAGGTATTAATTGATAGGTTTGAAAGTAAAAAGGCTGGCAAATATTTCACTTGCCAGCCTTTTTTATGCTTTATTAATAATGATGAAGAATAAGGGCTTTTAGGTCACAGTTCGAAAACCATACTTCGTCCATCATGCAAGACGATTTTCGCACTTGAGGTACAGCCTTCAACTAGTTCAAAAACAAGGTTGTGAGATACTGCCAGTTGATTGGTCCTGTAAATTTGCCAGTTTTCCGCACCTTGTAATGATAAAGTTCGGCCGGATTGTAAGCAGTCATTGCGATACTTGCGGGGAACCACCCTAGACATGGTAATTCTCCTTCCTGTAATGTTGCGGCCATCAAGTTCTCCGGTCGAGGTTACATCTGTGATGAGTCCATTGACCAATAGGAGGTTGTGGGTGAATTGCCCGGTAATTTTTGTAGAAGAACCCTCAGGTGTATAAACCAACATGTCTTCAATGGTCTCCTGCCAAGTGCCGGTACTGATGAAAAATCCGGATCTTTGAAAAATCCGGGTTCCTGTTATGGGATTGTTATTGAATTTATAATCCTGATATACCAAATGTGTTTGCCTAAATAACTGTGGGGTAGTAATAAAATTCACCACAATTTTACCACTTCGTCTTACCCGTTGACTGGGGCAGTCAGTTTTTGCCGAAAATGTAAGGGTTACAGATCGGTTTTGGGTATCGATGGCCAAGTCAGGACAACCGGGCAAGGCATTTGAACCCATCCTTTGATATTCTTCAAAGCTGTAAAACGCATAAATTTGGGATTCTTCAAGAGCTAAGGAGACCCTGAAAATTTCATTGCCCTCAGTTTGAAGATCCGTGGTGATATCTTTTTCTGCTTCACCGTCACAGCTGAAAGCGAAGATAGCTAGCAATAGTAAAAAAAAACTGTTTTTCATGCTTGGTCAATAAAGCTGTAAATGTAAGCTGTTTAAAACAATAAATAAAATGATGCCAAAATAGAAGCTGTGCTGCTTTTTTGCATTCAATTGGCTATATTCCAAAAACAAACGATTAGAACATGAGTCATACAGAAGGAATGCTAAAGGAAGGTGCTTTAGAGGGGAAAACGATCTTGATTACAGGTGGTGGAACAGGGCTGGGTAGATCCATGGGCATGTATTTTTTAAAGCTTGGAGCAAAACTTGTCATTACGAGTAGGAAATTGGATGTGCTCCAAGCAGCTGCAGCAGAGATGGAAGCGGAGACAGGTGGGCACGTGCTCCCATTGGCATGTGATGTCCGCGATATTGAACAAGTTGAAAAAATGTTTGGGGAAGCAGTCACTCATTATGGTGCTGTAAATGTTGTGCTCAACAATGCAGCAGGCAATTTTATTAGCCCTACTGAACGGCTTTCTGCCAATGCTTTTAGTACTGTATTGGATATTGTTTTAAAAGGGACTTCCAACATGACACTCACTGCCGGGAAGCATTGGATCAAACAAAAACAACCTGGAACATTTTTAAATATTGTTACAACCTATGCATGGACGGGTTCAGGATATGTGGTCCCAAGTGCCGCAGCGAAAGCGGGTGTTCTGGCGATGACCCGCTCATTGGCTGTGGAATGGGCCAAATACAAAATCCGTTCAAATGCCATTGCACCTGGTCCATTTCCGACAGAAGGTGCCTGGAGTAGATTACTCCCAGGTGAATTGGTGAAAAAATTTGATCCTGCAAATAAAGTCCCAATAGGTAGAGTGGGAGATCATCAGGAACTGGCCAATCTTGCAGCTTATCTGGTTTCAGATTTTTCTGCCTATGTCAATGGGGAAGTAGTCACCATAGATGGAGGTGAATGGTTAATGGGAGCAGGCGAGTTTAATAATCTTGACCAGATACCACAGGAAATGTGGGATATGATGGAGGTGTCCCGGGGAAAAAAGCAATAAGCCCCAAACTTCTTTGGGGCTATATGAAAGCGAAATGGAAATTCAGAAAGCTGTAATTATTTGTCTTCTTTGAAGACAGGAGCTTGCTTGTTCGGAAGCATCAATGAGTTGTCCCAAGTAGGAATCACTTTTGGTAGATTCCTCTCGTTCAAAAGGGTAGTTTCAATAAAATACCAATTTCCATTATTTTCTGTTCTGACAGCAATGAGGAAACTTTCTTGTGTAAGTCTTCCCCCGGGTGCTTTACTTATTGTTGTGGTAGGAACAATGGCGTGAATTTCTTGACCCACTTTGGTGAAAACAATCTGATCCTTTACTTTATAGGACAGAAGGCTGATGCCGTTCTTTTTTTGGTTTTCCTTGATGAGCATAAGCGTTTTCCTCATGTCTTCCCTGCTTCCTGCTTTTTCGATGAGGTCAGGGTAAGTGAAATTAAGTAGCGCTTCATAGTCCTCCCTGATATGGGCTCGAGCATATGCTGCGGCGGCTTCACTGATTTCACTTTCAATTTGAGCCAAAACGGGGTTGGCAAAAAACAATGCCAATATCAGCCAAACGGCTGAACTGTACTTCTTCATAAACAATCGTATTTAGGTGACACGCGAAAATATCACATTGCTATAGAATAAGTAGAGATAATTGACTCTTTTTTCTTTTCATTTACCTCACATGGATGCGATCATGTAGTAAATGGGAAATCCAAAGGTGATGTTGAATGGAAAGGTGACAGCTAGGGCCATTGGCAGGAATATACCGGGATTGGCTTTGGGTACTGCTATTTTCATGGCTGCAGGAACGGCAATGTAAGAAGCAGAAGCAGCTAATATGGCAAGCATAAAGGCATCTCCAGGGTTTGGGGATAGAAATCTGCCCAAAAAGGCTACAATACATCCATTCAAAAGAGGTATTAAAACTGCAAATACTGCAGTGAATTTACCGGAATCCAGAAAATCCTTAAGCTTTCTTCCACTTGTAATGCCCATGTCGAGGAGGAAGATGGCTAGAAAGCCTTTGAATATATCGGTAGTGAATGGTTTTATCCCTTGAGCTTCTTGATCACTGGCCAAGAAGCCGATTATTAAACTTCCTAAAATCAACAAGACTGAACCATTGGTAAAGGAATGGTTTACTACTTTCCTTAATTTCATGTTTGGGCCATTGTCTGTAGCATATACACGAATCAAGAGCACACCTATAATGATGGCAGGAGCTTCCATCAAAGCCATTATTGCCACCATATAGCCACTGAAGTGCTGTTGCTGTATTTCCAAGAAAGATGCTGCTGTCACAAAAGTTACGGCTGACACCGATCCGTAAGCAGCGGCAATAGCTCCGGCATTGGCAATATCCAATCGTTTTTTTAGAATGAAGAAGGTGTATAAGGGAATCAGGCAGGCAATCAAAACCCCAAATAAAACCGTCCACAAAATCTGGAAGCTAAATTCGCTATGGGCAAGTTCTTGACCTCCTTTAAAACCAATTGCAAATAGAAGATAGAGAGAAATGAATTTGGAAGAATTTTGAGGAATTTCGAGATCACTTTTTACCCGTACTGCTATGATTCCAAGAACAAAAAATAAAAATGCAGGATTAGTGAAGTTGTCAAGCAACAAATGGAGACTCATTGTTTTTGTAGTGATAAATTAAGGTTGAATTCTAAGGATTTGTTTTGACCATTTTGGATGAGAAGCCCCTTAAGGTTTATCTTATTTTCAATGATAACAGGAAGTAACATCGGATGACTCAGGATTTGTTGCGCCTGATATTCCATATGAAATAAGGACAGGCTGGCAGCTTTTTTTTGAATTCCTTCAAATTGGTTGATTTCGGCAAAATGAATATGGTATATTTCATTTAAAAGTCGGTCTGTCTCCCCTTGCTGGTTGAGGGTATTGGCCATCATAAATGAATCTATAGCATGTACATGAATCACATCTGTAATGTCTTCAGTAATCAGGAAATCCCTGACCATCTGTACAAAATCCCTGTCATGGAAAGGAAATACTGAACCTAAGGCAGTAAAGAATGCCATCGATCCCTCAAACTTGCTTCTTATATACGGCTCTGAGTAGGCAGCTGGGCAGCAGAAGAACAACCTTTTTTGTGTCATTGTATGCTTGGTGATTTTACTGCAATATTGACGGAAAATTTTTATAAGTTTTTATTTATGTTTATTATGCTTTATATTAAAATTTATTATGAATTATACCCTACATCAGCTCCAGGTTTTTCTTAAAATCGCCGAGCACGGCAGCATTACCAAAGCCGCTGAGGAATTGCATCTCACACAACCTGCAGTTTCCATTCAGTTGAAAAATTTCCAGATGCAGTTTGAGATTCCGCTTACTGAAGTAGTTGGCAGGAAGCTTTATGTGACCGAATTCGGTAAAGAAATTGCAATAGCTGCCAATAAAATTCTTGAACAGGTACAGGCGATCAATCTTAAAACCCTGGCTTACAAAGGGCAACTCACTGGTAGGCTGAAAATTGCCGTGGTTTCTACAGGGAAATATGTGATGCCTTATTTTCTCACAAATTTCCTTCAACAGCATCCAGGAATTGAGCTGAGACTAGATGTCACCAACCGTGCCATGGTGATCAACAACATCAATGAAAATGACATTGACTTTGCCCTGGTTTCAATTCTTCCGGATGCTTTACAAGTGGAGTCAGTAGAATTGATGGAAAACAAGCTTTACCTGGTTGCAGGAAGGAATTACCCGATACAAGATGGAAAGTCTGACAATAAAGTATTTGAGGAAGTTACATTGATTTATAGAGAGCAAGGTTCAGGAACAAGACTCACAATGGAGAGGTTTCTCAGAAACAACAACATTCCAGTCAGTAAAAAACTTGAGCTTACCTCTAATGAGGCAGTAAAACAAGCTGTTTTAGCAGGTTTAGGCTGCTCAATCATGCCGATTATCGGGATCAAAAATGAATTAAAAAGTGGAGACTTGCATATTGTACCTGTACCAAAGCTGCCCATCACTACGAATTGGAATCTGATCTACCTCAAAAGCAAACGTTTTTCTCCTGTGGCAGAGGCATTTCTGAAACATTTAAATGAAGAAAAAGAGACTATAATCAAAACCCACTTTGACTGGGTGAATGAAAAAATATTCTAAATCTGGCCCTCCTATAAATAGTCAGGTATAATTTCTTTCCAAAATTCTATACAAATGATTCGCGTAACTTTCTTACATTTACATCGTATTCGCTCATAATGAAACAGTTGATCAGGATATCTCTTCTTTTATTTTATGTGTTTTTTAACGCAGGGATGAGCTATTCTTTACATTTCTGTGGCCAGGAATATAAAAGAATCAACTTTTATGCTGAGGCAAAATCATGCTGTGAAAGTAATACACCTATGCCGGGATGCTGTGATGATGTTTCGCATCTCGAGTTGCCAAATACCGATCAGAAGCAGGTCGATGCTTTTGGATTGGATAATACAGTGGCAGTTTTGATATTGTTACCTGTCACTCAATGGGAATATTCCATACCTTTTTTAGATTCAGAAACTGTCTCCTTCTTTGCTGATAGTTCTCCCCCATTTGTTGGTAAGCTACCGCTTTATCTTCAACACAATATTTTTTTAATATAGGATTCATCTGCCTGTTTTTTTCTTCAGGCATCAGCTTTATTACTTTAAAAATTTATTGACCCGAACCTTTAGGTATTGCTTTTTGCCTATTCGTTCATTAATTACAGCTGATCATGATGCTCAATAACATCATCAAATTCTTTCTTGAAAATAAACTAGTAACAGTTCTCCTATTGGTCCTCATTCTATTGTGGGGGATAGTTGTAGCACCTTTCAATTGGAACACTGGGATACTTCCCAATGACCCTGTTCCAGTTGATGCGATTCCTGATATTGGAGAAAACCAACAAATCGTTTTTACGGAGTGGATGGGAAGGAGTCCCCAAGATGTGGAGGATCAAATTACTTATCCTTTGACCACTTCTTTGTTGGGAATGCCAGGAGTGAAGTCCATTAGGAGCACTTCAATGTTCGGCTTTAGCTCCATCTATCTCATTTTTGAAGAGGATATAGAATTCTACTGGAGCAGATCCAGAATATTGGAAAAACTCAATGCACTGCCCACAGGCTTATTGCCGGATGGGGTTCAACCCAAGCTGGGTCCGGATGCTACTGGTCTTGGACAGGTATACTTCTATACTCTAGAAGGTAGGGATGAAGCCGGAAATCCAGTAGGAGGTTGGGATCTGCATGAGCTTAGAAGTATTCAAGACTTTTATGTCAAGTACGGACTATCTGCTACTGAAGGTGTGGCAGAAGTGGCTAGTATCGGGGGGCATGTCAAAGAATACCAGGTTGATCTAGATCCAGTTGCCATGAAAAGCCATGGAGTGTCCATGATGCAAATAATGGATGCCATCCGTCAGTCCAATCTTGATGTAGGTGCCAATACCATGGAGGTCAATCAGGTGGAATATATCGTAAGGGGACTGGGATATGTCAGGTCCTTGGAAGATATAGAGAACGCCGTAGTGAAGTTGAATGATAATATTCCTTTAAGAATTAAAGATATAGCGCGTGTAACCATTGGTCCTGCAAGTAGGGCAGAACGCGCCCTTTTGGACAAGGGTGGAGCCGAAGCAGTGGGGGGAGTTGTAGTTGCTAGGTATGGGGACAATCCTTTGGAGATCATTCAAGCGGTAAAAGATAAAATAGAGGAGCTCTCACCTGGTCTTCCCAGCAAAATCTTGGAAGATGGTACGGTTTCTAAAGTAACGATAGTTCCTTTTTACGACCGCTCCGGGCTGATCAATGAAACACTCAATACGCTGAATGAAGCGATCAGCCTTCAGATTTTGATTACGATCATTGTAATCATGGTGATGGTATTCAATCTGAGGGCTTCGCTATTGATCTCAGCTTTGCTGCCCATTGCAGTTTTGATGTGTTTTATTTTAATGAAATACACTGGGGTAGATGCAAATATTGTGGCGCTTTCCGGGATTGCGATTGCTATCGGTACGATGGTAGATCTGGGCATTATCCTCAATGAAAATATTCTTCGCAAGTTAGAAGAAGAGCAGAACGGGGGAAGGCCTTTGCTCCAGGTGATTTATGAAGCGACTTCTGAAGTGGCATCTGCTATTGTGACAGCAGTGATGACCACGATAGTCAGTTTTCTTCCTGTATTTACACTTCAGGCAGCTGAAGGTAAGCTTTTTGGCCCTCTCGCTTACACCAAGACTTATGCGTTGGTAGCTGCATTGATATTTACTTTGGTATTTATGCCAGCATTTGCTCACTGGGCTTTTGGCATGAGGCTCAGGTCAGTAAAATTGAAAAACCTGCTGAACCTTATCTTTTTTGTACTGGGGCTGATCTTGGTGTTCTACTACCCTTGGGCAGGCTTAACGCTCATCGCTTTTACGGGGAATGTGTTGATCCACCACTACCGCCCCGAATGGACTTCCAATGGCAGGTACAAAAGCATGATTGCGATGCTGATTGCTGTGATTGCAGTAGCAGTTTTACTTTCAGAGGCGTGGAGACCACTTGGATTAGGGCAGAATATTTTTGTCAATTTCATCTTTATTCTTTTAGTGATTGGAATAGTCCTTGGGATTTTTGCCTTGTTTATCAGGTTTTATGAAACGATGCTCAGATGGTGTCTGAACCATACGAAAATATTTCTTCTCCTTCCGACTTTCATTATCCTGATTGCTTTAAATGTCTGGTTGGGGTTTGGTCGTGTTTTTGGTTTTGTTTCTTCTGGATTCGATTCCATTGGTTGGAATGTAAGGACTACATCTGTTTGGTCAGGCCTTACCCATACTTTCCCAGGAATGGGTAAAGAGTTTATGCCGGCTTTAAATGAAGGGTCATTCCTGCTTATGCCTACCTCAATGCCTCACTCAGGTGTAGAGGCTAATATGCAAATCGTCAAGCAACTGGATATGTTGGTGCAGGCCATTCCGGAAGTTGAAATGGTAGTGGGTAAAGCAGGAAGGGCAGAAAGCCCTCTTGATCCAGCACCTATGTCTATGTACGAAAATATCATCAACTACAAGACAGAGTACATCCAGGATGAGCAGGCCATTAAAAAACGGTTTGCTGTAAATGCTAATGGACACTATAAAATTTCAATCAACGGTCAAGAATGGTGGTTTGACAGCCAAGATGATTCCGTTTATGATGATGACCGGAAGTACATGGAAGAGAGCCAACGTAAAACAGTGGTGAGGGCAATTGAAAAATACCTTGTACCTGATCCAAGGGGGCAATATTTCAGACAGTGGAGGGCACACATACAGTCTCCTGATGATATTTGGGATGAAATACAGCAGGTAACTTCAAACCTGCCAGGAGTGACATCTGCTCCAAAGTTACAGCCAATAGAAACCAGATTGGTCATGCTTCAGACAGGGATGCGGGCTCCAATGGGAATGAAAGTGTTCGGTCCAGATCTTGAAACAATAGAAAACTTCAGTCTGCAGTTGGAAAAAATCCTCAAGGAAGTTCCTTCAGTAAAAGCAGAGGCGGTATTTGCAGATCGCTCTTTAGGCAAGCCTTATCTTGAAATCCAGTTGGACCGTATAGCACTAGCCCGATATGGACTAAATGTAGCGGATGTACAGGAGTTTATAGAAGTGGCAGTAGGAGGCATGATCTTGAGTACGACTGTAGAAGGTAGAGAGCGCTATGCGATCAGGGCAAGATATGCACGAGAGTACCGTGATGATCCAGAGGCGCTCCAACGTGTCCTTGTAAGCACACCTACAGGTGCCCAAGTCCCTCTGGGTCAATTGGCGCAGCTCAACTATAGACCTGGTCCCATGATGATCAGGGGGGAGAACACCTTCCTTGTAGGGTATGTTTTATTTGACAAAAGAGATGGGTTTTCCGAAGTAGGTGTCGTGGAACAAGCCAGACAAGTGATCCAGGAGCAAATTTCATCAGGTAATTTAATTGTCCCAGCAGGGGTTTCCTATGTGTTTTCCGGCAATTACGAGAACCAAGTCAGGGCAGAAAAGAGGCTATCAATTGTCATCCCAATATGTCTTGCTGTCATTTTCTTTATTCTTTATTTCCAGTTTAGATCTACCGCAGTTACAATGATGATTTTTTCAGCCATTGCAATGGCTTTTGCAGGGGGATTTATGATGCTCTGGTTGTATGGACAAGCATGGTTCTTTGACTTTGATTTTATGGGGACCAATATGCGTGAACTCTTTCAGATGAGGGTTGTCAACCTTAGTGTTGCTGTTTGGGTAGGTTTTATAGCCTTATTTGGGATAGCGACAGATGATGGAGTCGTCATGGGAACATACCTACAGCAGAGCTTTGATCAAAGAAAGCCCGAAAGTATATCTGCCATTAGAGAGGCAGTCACTGCTGCAGGGCTAAAAAGAATAAGACCTTGTCTTATGACTACAGCTACTACTCTTTTGGCATTGTTGCCGGTATTGACAAGCTCTGGAAGAGGATCAGATATCATGATTCCGATGGCTATTCCCGCATTCGGTGGTATGACAGTGGCTTTGATTTCCCTTTTTATTGTACCTGTGTTGTACGGTAAATACCAAGAAATCAAACTGGGAAAAATGAATTCAGAAACGACGAACAATATAATTTAAGCATCCATGAAAGAGCTATCAATAATCATACTTCGTTGGATCAAAGGGCCATCTTGGGATTTTGGCTTTTCTCAAGAGGAAACAGATCAGAATGTAGGAATCAAAATGCTAAGTAAATCTTTGCTAAGCTTATTTGGTCTATGCTTCAGCGTGATGCCTTTACAGGCACAGCAGGATTTGGATGCATTTATGCTAGAGGCAATGGAAAATAACCCTAGCCTTCAAGCTTCTTTTGGTCGCTATCAGATTGAACTCGAAAAAATCAACCAAACAGGCAGTCTTCAGGATCCTGAAGTGAATTTGGGATTCTTCTTAAGACCAATGGAGCTTTTGATGGGAAATCAGCGGGGTCAGGCATCTGTCATGCAGATGTTCCCATGGTTTGGGATGCTTCAGACTCAAAAGGATGAAGCGACTAAAATGGCTGAAGCAGCCTATGAAGCTTTCAGGAATGAACGAAATCAGATACAACTTCAGGTTAAAGAGGTGTTTTACCAACTTCAACTTTTAGATCAGGAAAAGGTAATTACGGAAGAAAATCTAGACCTCCTCAAACAATTGGAAGTGCAGGCCATAAGCCGGTTTCAAGGAGGTAATTCTGGTGTAGGTTCATCTGCATCTAGTATTTCTCCCGCCAATTCGTCAAACAAGACCAGCAATACAACTGCTGAAGGCATGTCTATGGGCGGAGGAAGCGCTGGATCTGAATCTTCTTCCTCCAAGCCAAGTGCCCAGGGGATGAATACCATGGGAACAAGAGCTTCAGGGGGCAAATTGACTGATGTGCTGCGGTTACAAATGCAAATTCTCTCATTGGAAAGTGAGCTCATTCAGCTTAGCCAAAACAGAAAACCTCTTGAAGCTAAAATGAATCAGCTTTTGGGAAGGGCTAAAGGATCCCATATCGAGGTAGGTACTTTGGCTGAATTTGATGTTTTAGATCTGGATGAAAATGATTTAGTAACAAGCATCACCGCCCAAAACCCAATGTTGTTGATGCTTGACCGAGAAGGCGAAGCTTATCAACTTCAAGGTCAAATGGCAAAACTCGAAGGAAAACCAATGTTTGGAGCTGGTCTTAATTACATGGTATTTTCTCCAAGAGGCGAATCAGGGATGCCCGGAGAAGTTGGAGATATGGCATATATGCCCTCAGGAATGGGCAGGAATATGGTCATGCCAATGGTGACCATGACTTTGCCCATCTACCGCAAAAAATACAAGTCAGCCCAGGCTGAAGCTGAGATGTGGAGAAGCAATACTAAACTTCAGAAACAATCTCTTCAGCAAGAGCTTGAAGCAGAATTGGAAAATGTCCTTACCGACATTCGGGATGCGGAAAGGAGGGTGATGTTGGTAAGGGAACAGTTGAAATTGCTTGAGCAGACGATGGAATTATCCTTAGCTGGATATGCTACAGACAGCATTTCTTTTGAAGAAATCCTCGGCATTCAAAAAGAGCTTTTGGATTTTAAATTGAGCTCCCTCAACGCCAGAATTGACCAAATGATGGCAAAAGCAAGATTAGAAGTATTGATTGGAATTTAAAATATTGAACAAATGAATATACGTAAACACATTTTCATCATCATGCTTGGATGCTTCTTGGTAGGGGCAATGG
>DAIPZN010000028.1:0-41273 GCA_036782195.1 Cyclobacteriaceae bacterium
ATTCTATATATTTTTTATCCTTTTTAAAGCACCGGAGATTTCCGGTGCTTTTTATTTTTTGTAGATTTAAGGAAATTTTAGCGGATTCATGGCGAATATACTTTTGATAGAGGATGACCTGACCTATTCCAGAATCATCAAAAATTTCCTGAGTAACAACGGTTTTGAAGTTAAATCTTTTCACAAAATAGCAGATGCACAGGCTACGATGAAAAGCGGATGGCCACATCTTGTCATTACTGACTTTAGGCTCCCGGACGGAAATGGTCTTGAGGTGTTGGAAACCATCAATGGTCTTCCTCAATCCATTTCTGTTATTCTGATAACAAGTTATTCCGATATCCGAATTGCTGTAAAGGCAATGAAAATGGGAGCTTTCGAATATATCACAAAACCCATTAATCCAGATGAACTCCTTGTCACTGTAAAAGATGCCATAGACAAAAAACCTGAAGGCAAAACTAAAACTTCCTCCGATCTCAAATCACAAAGTGATTACATCATCGGGAGTAGTGAGAATGCCCAAAAGCTCGAGGAACACATCGCTTTGGTCGCCCCAACTGACCTTAGCGTGCTGATCCTTGGCGAGACAGGTACGGGCAAGGAATATATTGCCAAAAGAATCCATCAATTCAGCAATAGAAAAGATGCGCCATTTGTAGCAATAGATTGCGGCGCTCTTTCTCCAGAATTAGCTGGTAGTGAACTTTTTGGACATATCAAAGGATCATTTACAGGTGCTACAGACAATAAAACGGGCCACTTTGAGAGTGCAAAAGGCGGGACAGTATTTTTGGATGAAATCGGTAACCTAGGCTATGATATCCAGGTGAAACTCCTCCGCGCCATTCAGGAAAGAAAAATCAGAAAGATTGGCGGAAATCAGGAAATCAATGTTGACATCAGAATTATTGCCGCTACCAACGATGATTTAAGAAGCTCACACAAGGAGGGGAATTTTAGGGAAGATCTGTATCACAGGCTCAATGAATTCACCTTAAAAGTACTGCCATTAAGAGAACGAAAAGAAGATTTAATGGTATTTGCGAACCACTTTTTGCAACAAAGCAATGTCAAACTCAACAAAAACGTAAAAGGATTCAACCAAGAAGTTCAGGATTGGCTGGTCCGGTATCCTTGGCCTGGAAACCTTCGTGAACTGAAAAATATTATCCGAAGGGCAGTTTTACTTTGTCAGGAAGATGAAATTACCCCCAAACTTCTTCCAATGGATATTTTAGAAGTCACTGTACAAGAAAAGGAACCTCTTGTAGAATCTGGGAATTTCAAAGAAAACCAAATGCTCCAAGAAAAAGAGATGATCCAAAAAACACTTTTGGAGGTTCGCTACAACAAATCAAAAGCGGCAAAACTTCTGGGTATGGACAGAAAAACACTCTATAATAAAATGGAAAAATACGGATTGGAATAAGTTATTGCCTAGCAGTCATAAAGTCTGCTTTCAAGCCAGCTAAAACCACTTGGAGATTTTGGATAAGCAAGTTTGTCTTGTCAAGTACTTTTTCAAGTTGGCCTTCCTTAATCAGCACTTCAATTTCCTTTGCTTTAGCTCCTTCAGACACTTTAATTTGAGCCATTCTACTGGATAATTGGTGGGTTATTTCCCTTATTTTAGCAAAATCTGATTCAGTAACAGCTGTTGATAGTTCTTCTAAATTAAATCCTGTAGTTTCTATCAAGTCAGAAACTATTTCAGACAGCAATTCTTCATCGCCCATACAGAACCCTTTAAGGTCTGTGAGGTCATATTTTTTCAATTCTTGTGATTGTGGGGTATGTGGGGTATTTCTTTTGATCGGCCGCAAGCCAAGCAGCTCTCCAATCAGGGACACAAGGCCCTCTTCATTGAACGGCTTCAACAAAACGGTGTCAAACCCGGCTTCCATCAAGGCATTTCGTTCATTTGCAAAAACATTGGCTGTCATCGCAACTACCGGAATATCAGCATAGAGATCGTTGGCCCTTAGCATACCTAAAACTTCTATGCCACTGACTTGGGGCATTTGTATATCCAACAAGACCAAATCAAAATATTCACTTGGAAAACTTGCTTTAAACGCAGCTCCTCCTTGGTAGGCAGCCACTCTTGAACCTTTGCTTTCCAGCAAGAGCTGAATTAGTTTAAGATTGATTGGATCATCGTCTACTACCAGCACTTTCAATCCCTGCATGGAAAATTCTATTACTTTAGATTCATCATCTACCAATTCATTCGGCGCCACACTACTGATCGGAAGTTCAATACGTACCTTGGTGCCTTGGTTTTCTTTGCTTTCGACAAGTACATTTCCCTTTTGAAGATCTACCAGCTTTTTCACAATTGCCAATCCAAGGCCTGTTCCTCCAAATTTCCGGGTTACAGAGGTATCACCTTGGTTAAACTCCTGAAAAATATTAGCCAACACTTCTGAAGACATGCCCAAGCCTGTATCTTTGACCTCCATCAGCAATTTATCTTGCCCCTCTAGATATGCAACAGTGACATTCACCTCTCCTTTTTCTGTAAATTTGATTGCATTACTGATGAGGTTGTTCAAAATCTGATTGATTCTCAGCGCATCACCTTGAAGCCACTGCCCTTCAGGCAATGTGACACTCCAATTGAAGCCGATTCCTTTTTCTTCAGCCTTGAAGCCAAAAAAACTCTTAATGGAAAAAAACAACTTCAACGGATCAAAAGGAATAGATTCAATTTGGATTTTTCCTGCTTCAAGCTTAGAAAAGTCAAGGATGTCGTTGACGATAGCCATAAGCGTATTGGATGCAAATCCAATCATTTTGACAAACTCTTGTTGGTTGGCATTAAGCCCAGTCTTATGGAGCGCTTGTTGGAACCCTGCAATGGCATGTAGGGGGTTACGGATTTCATGGCTCATGTTTGCCAAAAAGTCCTGTTTGGCTTTGGCTAGATTATCAGACTGCTGCTTGGCTTCTTCGAGTTTTTTGCGGTAGGTATCAGCCTTTTTTACTTCTTTCAAAATGCTATAAACAAAACCTAAAGACCCAATCACACCTAGAAAAACCAGAAAAGCCAATATTCCGGACACCATTGAGGTGAGGCTGTAAGCGGACTGGTTTTGATTGCGATATTCCTTCAATACATCTTGTTGCATTGAAGAAATGAGGCTTTGGATTTGGAAAAAGACTTCTTTGTTTTTGGCCAAAAGCTGGTTTTCAAGATTCGAAAAACTCTTGCGCAACCTCCTTTCGTCTCTGTTGATCGCAGCAACGAAATTCCGGATGGCCAACAAAGCAGAGTCGCTCTGTGCTTTGCTCCTGATCGGGGCATTGGGTGCCGCCCTCAGTTCTTCCAGATCTTTGACAATTTCAATAAGGTCTTCTTCTAACACGTCGTCATATGCCGCTTCCACCTCCTCCATGGTCTCAGGAACAGGATTGCTGATGGTATCCCCTCCACTTCTTCGCTGGGGCCGAAGCTCACTGAAAAGGTCCCTATTGCTTAGACCTCCTAAAAACTGGGCTTCACTCAGTTGCTGCTGCCGCTTGATTCTTCTCTCCACATTTTGCAAGGCCTCCTCACTGAAATTCCTGCTGTTGAGATTGAGTGTAATTTCTTCCAGACCCGCATATACCACTAAAAGTTCTGAAATGTTTAATCCAATCTGTTCAAAAATCCTGTTTTCGGTGGTGTCTGTTGAGTTGTCCTGAAGCCAATCCAGTCGGGATTTGATTCTATTGATGGTCAGTTCCAGAACAGAGTCTTTGTCAGAAGTCCGTTCAGATTTTGACATATCCAGCAAATATACATCTGCCAAAAGCCCGTTGAGATTCTGTAATCTTTCATTGGGTTCGGAAAGGTTTTCTACCGTTTCCAAAAGGTTGAGAATGGAGTAATAGGTAATCAAACTTACACTTGCCACAAGAATGGTGGCAAGTACAAATCCGATAACGACTTTGTTACCCAACTGAATACTTTTGCTGATAAACTTCAAATTATTCTGGACTAGCTTTTTAAAAAACTGTGAATTTTTGATTCAATGTTGTAGGCGGACCTAAACTTCTTTGGCTTCAAGAAAGGGAATCCATTCTTCGGCATTTTTTTCAGCATATGCTACCAAAAAATAGGCCAATGAAGGCTTAAATGGCTGAGTCCTCAATGACATCCCCACCTGTTCTGGTGTCTTGTCTCCTTTGACCACATTACAGCGGTGGCATGCTGTGACCAGGTTACTCCAGTTGCTTTTACCCCCTTTGGATCTAGGTACAATATGGTCTATGGTCAGCTGCTTTTTGGAACCACAATATTGACATTGCCCCTGGTCTCTTTTAAACAGATTGGCCCGATTGAGGAGCACTCCTTTGAAGGGGATATTTTTGTATTCATTCAACCTGATTACGGCTGGATATGGATAGCTTTTGGCTACTGTTCGGATAAACAAGGAATTGTAATTGGCGAGACAACTCACTTTTTCCAGTAATATCAACACCACGGCCTTTTGAACAGACACCACTGCCACAGGAGTATGATCCAAATTCAAAACCAACACACGTTTATCCATAGTTTCATCACTTTTACTACTGAAAAACCTAGTGTGAAGGCGGTTTGTTTCAGTAATTCATACGGTCCAATTCCCGCTTCACATCTTTGGCTTTGATATCTTGCCGTTTATCGTGAAGCTTTTTACCACGTGCTAGGGCGATTTCCATTTTTGCCATCCCTTTGTCATTGACAAAAATCCGCAAAGGAATGATGGACAATCCTTTTTCCTCAAACTTACTTTCTAATTTATCCAGTTCTTTTTGTTTGAGCAACAGCTTTCTTTCCCTCACTGCGTCATGGTTGTAGCTGGCCGCCATGGAATAAGGAGCAATGTGCATCTGCTTGATAAAAAGTTCTCCCCTACTGAAATAGCAATAGGCTTCCGTTAGTGAAACTTTGCCCTCACGGATGGATTTAATTTCTGTACCCCGAAGGACTATCCCTGCAACATATGTTTCCAAAAACTCGAATTCAAATCCTGCCTTCTTGTTTTTGATATTGATAATTTTATCGAATCTGTTTTTTTTCGTCATTTCGGCAATGGTCAATTACCTTCCTTTAAAGGCTCATTTTAAAACTTCATGCGTGCTTCCGGTACCACGTCTAACCCTACAAATTCCCCTTTTTTAAATTTGTAATGTGCAGCCATTGCAATCATGGCGGCATTGTCCGTACAATATTCAAATTTAGGAATGTATACGGACCAATTCATTTGGGAGGCAACTTCCTGAAGGGTTTTTCTTAAACCTGAATTTGCAGATACCCCGCCAGCAATGGCAATTTGCTTGATGCCATGTTTTTTGGCTGCCTTTTTCAGTTTCTGCATCAGCATTTTGATCAGCGTATACTGTACCGATGCACAGATATCAGGAAGATTGTGCTGTATAAACTCAGGTTCTTCTTTCAACCTATCTCTCAGAAAATAAAGAATTGCTGTCTTGATGCCACTAAAAGAAAAGTCCAAGTTCGGCATATCAGACATCGGAAAGGAGAAAGCTTTTTCGTTGCCCGACTGCGCATATTTATCAATGAGTGGTCCACCTGGATAAGGTAAGCCGAGTAATTTGGCTGTTTTGTCAAATGCTTCTCCTACAGCATCATCCGTGGTCTGGCCGATCACTTCCATATCCAGGTAATCCCTTACCAAAACCAATTGTGTATGTCCTCCACTTACAGTGAGGCAGATAAAGGGGAATGTAGGCTTTGGATCTTCAATAAAATGCGCAAGGATATGCGCCTGCATGTGATTTACTTCTATTAAGGGTATTTTGAGTGCAAAAGCAAAAGCTTTGGCAAAACTGACTCCAACTAAGAGCGACCCCATCAATCCCGGTCCTTTGGTAAAGGCTACCGCATCAAAATCCTTTTTACTGAGTCCTGATGTCTTGATCGCCTCGTCAATGACTGGAATCAGATGCTGTTGATGTGCTCTTGAGGCAAGTTCTGGCACTACTCCCCCATATTTTTGATGTACAGATTGTGTGGCGATTATATTATTAAGTACTTTGCCATCAGAAATTACCGCTGCAGACGTTTCATCACAAGAAGACTCTATTGCCAGTATATTTATTTTCATTTTGCTTATCCCTTGGAAAAGAACCCGAAAGTTACGGAATTTTTACTGAAAGCCTTTAGGATCATTTTCAGGCTGTTTCTTTTCCTTACTGCTTCACTTCTTTTGGTCGCCTTGTTGCTTCAGATTCCCGCTGTACAAACAAGGATCAGCAGGGCACTCACCTCTTATTTAAGTGAACATACAGGTTTTCAGACTGACATATCCAAAGTCAAAATCCGATGGTGGGATGCCATCAGTCTTGATGATGTCGTGATCTACGACCATCATGACAGCTTGATGGTCAGTTTAGAAGAAGTTTATATTGATTTTTCGGTCTCAGGCTTGTTTGATCGTGCCAATCCGTCCTTGGATCAGATTAGGTTAAAGGGCGGCAATGTAAGGCTCCTCTTCCATGAAGAAGAGAGTTATATCAATATGGCAGAATTCTTCGGAAGGTTAAGCAGTTTGTTCCCATCTCAACCCAAGGATCCCGAGAGACCTGCCACACTTTTTAGGATTGACAACATCAGTCTTAGGGAAACTTCTCTGGACATCATCAATTATGGAGCTACCCCTATTTCAAGTGGCTTTGATTTCAACAACCTTAATTTCAGAAATCTGATTGCAGATGCTGATGATTTCACTGTTCAATCAGAAATCATTAACATGAAAATCAATTACCTCAGAGGTATTGAGCGCACCTCTGGGATGGAATTTCAACAACTGCGGACAAACTTTACCTATGCTCCGACATTTATGGAGTTCGATCAATTGTATTTGAGGTCAAACAATACAGAAATCAAGGATTACCTGAAGTTTAGTTATGCCAATACCAAAGCCCTTTCTGATTTCAACCATCAAGTAGAAATCCTGGCCAGGCTTGACCAAACCATCTTGGATATCAAGGATCTGAAATATTTTACAGATCAGCTACCTGATTTTGAAGACAAAGTGATCTTGTCCGGCGAATTCAGCGGAAATGTAGACAAACTAAGGTCTGAGCAGCTATTGGTCAGATTTGGTCAAAGAAGCGCACTATTTGGAAAGTTCCAGATCGATGGCTTGCCAATTCTTTCCAATACATTTTTCCAGATGTCACTGGTCAACTCCACACTGAACAGTAGTGACCTTCAGCCTTACATCAGTGAGGAATCAAGAAAGGAAATCAATAAATTCAGGGATGTGAGGTTTGATGCTGATTTTTCGGGATACCTGCATTTCTTTACTGCTACAGGAAATTTCAGAACAGGCATAGGCAATATCATTGGAAGGCTCAATTTTAAAAATGAAAACAACCGCTCCACTTACAATGGTCGCTTAGAACTTCAAAATCTTGACATCGGAGTCCTCCTGGAAGATCCAGGAACCTTTCAAAAACTATCCATGGTCGGCACGGTCAGAGGTACCGGACTTACGGTCGAAACAGCACTTCTGGAATTGGCTGCAGATATCCGAAACATCGGTATTAACGGGTACAACTATAGCAACATCAGGACAGATGCTACCTATGGCAAGGATCTCTTCAGAGGTAAGCTACAAATCAAGGATCCAAACCTGAAAGGTGAGGCCCAGGGAATTTTGGATCTGAGAGACGGTAAGGATTCTGCAAGGATGACTGTCCGACTGGACACGGTCTTTCTTAAAGAACTCAAACTACTTGAAAAAGAAAGCTTTGTCAGTGGCAACATTGAACTTGACACCAAAGGAATCACATTGGATGACGTAGAGGGTATTGTAAAATTCAGCGACATCAACTTGTCATACGATAGCAGAAACCTTTACTTGGACAATTTCTTTTTCCAATCCCTTTTCACAGATGCAGGCAGGGTCATTTCGCTCAATTCAGATCTTCTGGTAGCGGGGATTTCGGGGGTCTTTAAAGTTGATCAACTGGTGAGTGATGTTCAGACACTCAGTAGGCAATACTTCAATATTCTGACCAACACCCCTCAAGATGTGAAACATCAAACCATACTCAATTCCGATCCTTATAATATTGACATCAACCTCAAGTTCATTGACATCAACCCTATTATCAACCTGATAGAGCCCAAGGCTTCCATTTCAAAAAATACCTTAATTGAAGGCGCTTTCTATCAGACACCTGACAACACCATTTTCAACTTCTTCTCTGGCATAGACTCCATTTACTATGACGGAAACAGGTTTTTAGATACCAATATAGATTTCAACACTGCCAAAATGGTCAACAGCAATGAGGTGTTGGCGTCTTTTTATATTTTTTCGAAGGAACAAATCCTTTCTTCCGGACTCACTTTCAACAACTTGGCACTGGAAGCCATCTGGAACGATTCCAAAATTGACATGAGCTATGCCCAAGATCAGCTGGCGAGTGATAGTTATGTCAGGATCAAAAATGAGATCACCATTTCAAAAGACCGAACCCAAATTGTCTTTGATCCTTCCGAACTTAAGATATTAGATAAAATCTGGAGATTTGACCCTGATAATATGATCACTATTCAGGGTGACCTCATCCAAGTGGATAGGCTCAAATTGTCCAATGCTGCACAATACCTTGCAGTAAACGGCAGAGTTTCACAGTCAGACCAAGACAAACTTCAAGTTGACATCCATGAAGTCAATCTTGATTTTTTTAACACGTTAAGCACAAAATCTTTTGAAGGTATTGCTAACGGGAGTTTTTTGATGAGTGATTTCTATCAAACCATGGGCATCAACGGCGAACTGATGATCAATGACCTGTTTATCAACAACTTCCTTATAGGAGATATCCAAGCTGCCACATTTCTTCAGGACCAACAGATCTTCGTCAATCTCAACAATTTTAGAGAAGGCAAAAAAGTAATTGGCCTTAGTGGCTTTTTGGGAAGCCAAGATGATCAACTCTCGCTCAGAGCTAACCTGAATGACGCCGATCTTTCCATACTTGAGCCATTTCTTGCTGATTACCTTACTCGAATGGGGGGATTGGTCAGTGGGAACTTGGACATTGGCGGATCCATTCGATTCCCTGAAGTCACTGGAAGTGCCCGGGTAAATGGAGGCACCTTGATGATCAACTACCTTAAAACTTTTTACAAAGTAGACGGAAATTTGATATTTGAACCCAATGCAATCAACTTCAGGGAGCTGATCGTCCAAGATGTGGATGAGCACCGCGCACGCATGCGTGGGGGGATTACCCATGACTACTTCAATGATTTCATATTGGACATCAGCGCCAACTTGGAAAACTTCCAAGTCCTCAATACCGGTATCAGGGACAATGACATTTTCTATGGAACGGCATATGTGACAGGAAGCCTAAACATCTTCGGTGCGGCCAACAATCTCGATATCACTGCAAGGGCCACCTCCCAACCCAATACCAGAATTTATATCCCCTTTGGATCGACTTCTGCACAGGCTCAAGAAGACTTTATCAACATCATCAATGTCAGGGACACCAGCCGCGTAGTGGCTATTGAAGAAGCTGTTGAAAGATTGGCAATCAACAATCTTAGGATGAACTTCACTTTAGATGTCAATCCCAATGCCTATGTAGAAATCCAAATCGATCCTCGTACAGGGGAAACTATCCAAGGAAGGGGCAGAGGGGTCTTGACCATGAATATTGATACACAGGGCAACTTCTCCATGAGCGGCAATTATGAGATTACTGAAGCCAGATACAATTTCTCGCTTTACAATATCATCCGTAAGCAGTTTGTTGTAGAACCAGGAGGGCGCATCAGCTGGTTTGGAGATCCTTACCAAGGCACTATGGACCTTAAGGCATACTACCAGGAAAGTGTATCACTTCAGAATCTTCAGAACAATACCAACTCTACGATTGACGATCCTCAGATGCGGAGGAGATGGCCACTTAAGGTGCTGATGGGGCTTAAGGGTAATCTCCTTTCACCGGACATTACATTCAATTTTGATTTCACGGGCTTCCCAAGTGAAGGCAATGTGCAGACCTATATCTCTGCATTTCAAAATAGGATAGCCAATGATGAACAGGAAAAAAACAGGCAGGTGTTCTCTGTCATCATGATGCGTTCACTTTCACCAGAAGGACAGTTTAGCGGCGTCAGCAATATTGCCACATCCAATTTGAGCCAGCTGCTCTCCTCCCAGCTCAACAGTTTTATTGCGCAGGTGGATCAAAACCTGGAAGTGGATATAGATCTTGCCAATCTGGACCAATCTGCTTTAGAAACATTTCAACTCCGGGTAGCCTACACCTTTCTTGACGGTCGTTTGAGGGTCACCAGAGATGGTGGATTTACGGATCTCCGCGGAAATGCCGACCTCAACAGCATCGCTGGTGACTGGCAGGCAGAATATCTGCTTACAGAAGATGGCAGATACAGAATGAGGATTTACAACAGAAACAACTTCAATACTTTCACCTCACTTTCCATTTCACCGAATGTGGCAACCTATGGTATATCTGTTTCCCAAAATCTTGCTTTTGATTCCTTTAAGGAATTTTGGGAAAAAATCAGAAGAAGAGAAAAAGCCCGATTGCGTTTGAATGATACAGATGATTTTCTGAGGTATCAGTTTGAACAGCAGCAAAACTGGAAGCCCATACCTTTAGATGACCTTGAAAGAAGAGGCAGTCCTCTTGATCTCCAAATGGACCCAAATAGTCCCAAGCCGGAAAAAAAATCAAATTCCCGGGGCACAAAATAAACAATTTGGCCTGAGAGATATTCTTTATCAAAAGGATGCCGACAACAGCAAACATGGAAAAAATTACAATATTTTGGTTCAGAAGAGATCTAAGGCTAGAAGACAATACAGGTCTTAGCTATGCCTATAGCACAGAAAAAAACGTGCTCCCCCTTTTCATCTTCGATACAGAGATTTTGGACAAATTGGAAGATAAGGATGACGGCAGAGTGAGCTTCATCTATCAACAGGTTCAAAAGCTAGACAAGCAGCTTCAACAAATGGGTACCTCCTTACTGGTGAAATACGGTAAGCCTCTTGATATTTTCGAAGAACTCTTTACCCAATATGATATCCAAAATATATATACCAACAGGGACTACGAACCTTATGCCATTAGCAGGGATACAGCAATCAAAAAGCTCGCTCAACATAATGGGAGCCAGTTTTTAGATTTTAAAGACCATGTGATTTTCGAAAAAGAGGAAATTGTCAACGGAAGCGGGGAGTTTTATAAAGTCTTCACCCCCTACAGCAAACTGTGGCTAGAAAAATTCAGAACCACCAAGTTTAGCAATCAAAAGCTAAATCCAAACAAAAACAGCTTCTTCCAAACTGCCCCTTTCCCACACCCCTCTTTGGCATCAATGGGTTTTGAGCCTTCCTCAATTGAAATTCCTCCACTTGAAAGGAAGGAAGCCATTATCCGCAATTACGACAAAACCAGAAATTTCCCCGGCATATCAGGGACATCAAGAATGGGAATCCATCTCCGCTTTGGTACCATCAGTATTCGTACTTTGGCCCAAGAAGCTGCCCAACTCAATAGCACATACCTCAATGAGCTGATCTGGAGAGAATTTTATATCATGATTCTCTACCATAATCCACAGGTAGTGGAAAAGGCTTTCAAACCCAAGTATGATCAAATCAGCTGGAGGCATGATGAAAATGACTTCGCTAAATGGTGTTCAGGAGAGACCGGATATCCAATTGTCGATGCAGGAATGAGGGAGTTAAACGCCACAGGCTACATGCACAACCGCGTGAGAATGATTGTGGCAAGCTTTCTGACCAAGCACCTACTGATCGATTACCGTTGGGGCGAAGCTTATTTTGCAAGAAAATTGCTCGATTTTGAACTTGCTTCTAACAATGGGGGTTGGCAATGGGCGGCAGGCACAGGAACAGATGCCCAACCATATTTCAGGATATTCAACCCTGAATCCCAAACTGAAAAATTCGATAAGGAATTGAAATACATTAAAAAGTGGGTACCGGAATATGGCACAGCATCCTATCCAAAACCGATAGTCGAGCACAAATTTGCCCGGGAACGCGCTTTAGAAACATTTAAATCTGCATTAGCACAATGAATATAGGAGACAGAGTACGTTTGCTTCATGGCAAAGAAGAGGGAATTATCACCAAAATTTCCAGTAGTGGGAGGATAGAAGTAGAAATCGAAGACGGCTTCAGGATCCCTGCTATGAAAAAAGAAGTCGTGGTCATCGGTGCTGCCGAAAAACAATACTTCGGTGAAAAACAGGCTGAACCCCAAGTAGACAATTTGCCGCAAACCAAGCTTGTCAACAATAAGGAAGAAGGGCTTTTTATTGCCTACATTCCCCTTAATGATCAGGCAGTAAGCATCTATGTGGTCAACAACACCAAGAAAGATCACCTGATCATGATCTCAGAAGTATATGGTACAAACAGTCAAACCATCTTTGGAGGCAAACTGATTGCCAAAGGGTCGCAAAAGCTGGGTGAAAAAACCATCAGCAGCTTTGAAGAGTGGCCAATGCTTTTGACACAGTTTTTTCCGATCAACAATAGAATTGAACCGACACTTCCCAATCTGGAAAGAAAACTCAAATTCAAAGCATCCTCATTTTTTAAAAGCAAAGGTACTGCCCCCATTTTAGGCAAAAACGGCTATCTATTCAAGCTTTCGGATTCTGCTCAGGAGATCGATATCAAAAAGCTCAATGAAGAGCTAAAAGGTGAAAGTGTTTTGCCTAGCTTTCCCAAACCACCCAAAGAAGTGGATCTGCATATCGAAAAACTGGTCAAAGATGCAAGCAACATGAGTAATGGAGCCATGCTTAAGCTCCAAATGGAAACTTTTGAGAAAAACCTGAATTACGCCATAGCTTCTGGAATGGACGAAATTACTTTTATCCATGGATTGGGAAACGGGGTATTACGCAATGAGATCCACAAGCACCTCAGTCAACTCCCAAATATCAAGTATTTCCAGGACAGCCAGAAAAGCAGGTTTGGCTACGGAGCAACCTTAGTCAAAATCCACTAAACGCTCACTATTAACCCAGCTTAATACAAAACAATATTCAACAGGGCAAAAGAAATTTTGCCTTTGACTTCCCTTATTAATGACAGTAGCGCATTGCTTTTTATTTACTGCTTCATTCATTGGCTAAGTATTTGTGACAAGAACCGCAGTAGACATTTCTAGTGTAGATTTTTTTCTCCATTTTTGGCAAAACAACCAATATGCAAACCTACCGTCTGAATGGCCATAGTTTTCCAAAGACTTTGGTAGTCTATAGATCGGTTATGCCACTTTGCTGTGATTCAGCAAAAACGATTTGATTATGGAAGGTAAATTATCTCCGATTTTCCAGTTGTTCGACCAACAGTACGAGGAAGCCAAAGCCCTGTTTTTCTTACTGGGCAAGCAGTTCAGAGGAAAAAAAGCCATTGAACTAGAAAACAAGCTGATTTTTCTGGAAATTTACATTGACCTGATTTCTAGGATCTATTTCAATGAGGAAAAGTTAAAATTTGAACTTTTTGGGCCTTTGAAAAAGATTTTCAAAGGATTGAAAAAAGTAAAGCATATCAAGATGGTGCGAAGCCAGGTTGATTTCCTGCAAAACAAATTCGGTGTCGCATTCGAAAGTTATGGGAAGGAACTTGAAAGCGAAAAGAATAGCATCTATGCCAGTGTTTTCGACATGATTCTCAGCACACCTACCCAAGTTTGGGAAAAACTTTATGAGGAAGCACACCGGTACAGCAAAGGCCTTAAACCATTGATGATCAACACTGCCACTACGCAGATTATCAACGACGAGCTGGTATTTTTCAATACTGACCACAAAACCAAACTTGACAGCAAGGCATTGAAGGACATATACGAAGGACTCAGAGTCATTACGGCTTTAGAAAACCTCAGAATCAAGTCAGGCTTCAATTCCATTTTTGTGGAAAATGTACATGACCATATGGCCGTACTTCAAAAGTCACTTTTGGATTGGTATGAAAATCACTTGCTAATGCAGCATCTTACAGGTTATCTAACTGACAAGGAAAAAATCTCCAAAAAGTATCTGGATCTATTGGCACATTTGCAAGAGCAGAAAAAACTCCATGTGGAGCGTGTTAAGGAGCAGTGCAAATTCCTTTTCGAGAAAATACTGGATTAAAAAAATCCCTACTGCTCTGGTACAGTAGGGATTTTTGGCTTTTATCTGTTCTTACAATTGTTCCAGTGCCTGTCTCAAATCTTCCTTGAGGTCATCTACATCCTCTATCCCAACACTAAGTCTGATTAGTGAATCAACCAATCCAACCTTTTCCCTTTCTTCTTTGGGAATGCTGGCATGTGTCATTGTGGCTGGATGTCCACAAAGGGATTCTACTCCCCCTAGTGACTCAGCCAAAGAAAAGTAGTGCAGCTTTTCCAACACGCTGACAGCATCCGACATCTTGTTTCCTTTGATGGTAAATGAAATCATTCCACCAAAATCGCGCATCTGCTTTTTGGCGATGTGGTGATTTGGGTGGTCTTCAAAACCTGGCCAATATACTTTTTCCACAGCTGGATGATTCTTGAGAAACGCAGCAATGGTTTTGCCGTTTTGGCAATGTCTTTCCATTCTGATGTGTAGGGTTTTGATTCCCCTCAACACCAAAAAACAATCCTGTGGTCCTGGTGTAGCTCCACATGCATTCTGAATGAAAGCAAGCTTTTCAGCCAGCTGATCATCATTCACAATCAAAGCACCCATCACCACATCTGAGTGTCCTCCTAGATACTTGGTCACAGAATGCATCACGATATCTGCACCCATATCCAGGGGATTTTGAAGGAAAGGAGTGGCAAAAGTATTGTCTACACCAAATAGAATCCCATGCTTTTTGGCTATTTCACCAATTCCTGCTATATCGATGATGTTCATCATCGGGTTGGTGGGTGTTTCTGCCCATATCAATTTTGTCCTGGAATTGATATAGGTCTCAATGGTGCGCGGATCGTCCATGGACACAAAGTGAAACTTGATGCCATAGCGCTCAAAAACTTTGGTAAAAATCCTGTAGGAACCACCATATAGGTCATTGGTGCTGATCACTTCATCACCTGGATTGAGCAGCTTGACCACTGCATCAATTGCTCCAAGTCCCGAAGAAAAGCAAAGCCCATGCTTCCCGTTTTCTAGAGCGGCAAGATTATCCTGCAATGCAGTACGGGTAGGATTATGTGTTCTGGAGTATTCGTATCCTTTGTGATCACCAGGAGATCTTTGGGTATAGGTAGAGGTCTGATAAATTGGCGTCATGATCGCGCCAGTAGTAGGATCAGGCGCTACACCTGCATGGATGGCTTTGGTTCCAAATTTCATATCTTTTACTTTTTCTCTGGGGTTATATTTTGTCAAAAGTCAAATCCGGTAAAATGACAGCTTAAAACCATTTGGTCAAAAGCACTAATTCTTACTGCAGATTTATTTTCTTTGCCATTCGGCTGCCCAAAGATGGAAAAAAAGAGAGGCATATTCAAGCAATTCAAAGTCATAAGAGAGATTAATCCAATGGTGGCTTTTGGCCTCCTTTGGGTAAGTATGATGCCATCCTTAGGCAGCTTAGCCATTTCCCCCTGGGTCATTTCCAATGTAAAAATTTTACAGCAATGGGATTTCACCGATCCCCCACAGACACTGACAGCATTGGTCATAGCGACCGCATTAATGGGTCTCGCTTTGATGCCGACCACATTAATCGCTGCCATATCCGGCTTTTTGTTCGGATGGAACAGCTTTGCCTGGTTAGTACTGGCCTATACTTTAGCTTCACTTTTTGGATATGCCTGGGGTAAAATTCTTGCCAAAGACAGCTTGGGGTTGATATTGGATCAGTATCCCAAACTTCAGTCGAGGCTTTTGAGAAATGAAGGAAAAGGAAATCTGGTATTTTTTGTCCGACTGAGTCCCATTATCCCTTTTGCACTATCCAATCTGATTTTTGCCATGTTGAAAATTGGCTGGCTGAGGCTGGTTGTTTATGGTAGCCTAGGAATGCTCCCGCGTACCACATTAGTATTTTTTTCTGGCACTTTGGCCGCTGACTTGAGCAGTGCCATTCGTCAAGAGGGTCTTAGCTGGCACACAGGGATGATTGTAATCCTGCTGATAGCCAGCATTTATGGCATATGGAGATTCTTCAGTGACAAAGAAGGCAAAACCGAATCTTAACGAAGCAGATACATTTTCCCATATCCCTGCTTGAATGCTTTGTCGGCAGCAGTAGCCCGTGCTTCTACAAAAGCACCTTGCTTTCTTACTAGTACCCTATAAATGTAAACCCCATTTGCAAGCTGATCTCCATATTCATCCTTGCCATCCCATGCATACTCAGAGATGTTGTTTCCGATACGAAGCGGTCCCAATTCATCTTGAAGGATCTCCCTCACAACCCTACCAGTCACCGACATGATCTGAATTTTGATCTGATCCGGCACATCTGAACCCGTAATTGTAAAGACAAACCTGACAGAAGTACTGAAAGGATTGGGATAAGGATAGAAGTTAGTGATACTGGATTCGTTTACCACTTCGAAGTTGACTTCATAAGGCTTGTCCACCCCAAGGTTGGCAGTCACTACGCGGAAAGTGTACATGCCATCAGCCAAAGGACCTGGACGGAGCTCTACTTTATAACTGCTGTTCTCTGTGGCAGGGCTCCATACTACCCTCGGATCTGAGAAATTGATCCTGCTAAACTGGCAATTGTCACATTGCTGCTTGAGGAACAATTCAATCCCTAATGTGTCATTTTTTAAAATCAGTGTCCGGTCGTTTTTGAGTAGTGCCGAAATCAACACGGTAGGTGAAACAATGTCCCCATCCATGATATACACCCCGTCAAAATTGACATCCAAAATCGCTGTACTATTATCCGCCTCCACATTAAAGTAGATGCCTAGGTCCACGATGTTGTTGCGGTAAGTCTGTTCGGGAAGTATCCTTGGGTTAGCTTGAACTTCAACACGGTTTTGTCCTGCCTTTCCGGTAGCATTGAATATTATTTCAAAACTGTGCCCCTCCCCTGCAGCTACTGCAGGAATCTTGAGGGTATGTTGTTCCAACTTTCTTTGGGTGATGTTATTGAATTGCCAATTGACCGTGATAGAATCACTGAAATCCATTTTTGAAATATTGAGAAATTCAAAGCGCAGCGCTACCTGTTGACCTTCTTTGACATTCATCTGTTCTTCTCTGTTTTTGAATATCAAAACACCTTCCGGCACCCCTTTGAAATTTACTTGCCATTTATCCAGCTGGGCCGGAGCTGTAGCGTTTTCATCATCCATCGCATAGCGAAGTCTGAGATACGGGAAAAGTCTGGAATCTATACTTCCCAAATCGACTTCATGCTCCTGCACATTACTGAGGAGTACCTGTTCATCTCCGTTAGGCCTTACGCCTATTACATCAAAATATGCCAGCTCCTCATCAAACCAGTTTCTCTTCTTGACATGATTGAAGAAGTGTTTCCACTCAGAAGAAGGGCCTATCCTAGGGGTAAGGATACTGCCAGCAGTAAAATACCCTACCAAGTCCGTTTCAAACTCCAAAACCTGTTCATTGGGAGCAAGCTCTGATTGCTGCTTTCCGACAATTTCGACTGCCTCACCCGGCTTCATTCCTTTGCGGCCAAACAAAATGTAAGGGTCCCCGCTTTTGAGATTCCGCAATACTGCCTCATTGGCTCCTATGCTTTTCATCTTGAGAAATGCCTCATCAGGCCATTGCTCAAAAGTCACATTGCCCACTGAAAACACCACTACATAATCTCCCTCTTTCAAGGCATCAATATAATCTAAAAGCAATCTCTGTCCTGGAGTAGTAATCCAGGCGTTGCGGATACTTTGGATGACCTGAGGCACCCTGCCACAGCTTCTATTGTCAAGAATATCAAAACCATTTACAGGTATGGCAAGGTACGGTGTCAGGGACCTTTGGTCAAAAGCTACTAAACCCAAGCTGCCATTGGGGCAGAGTCTGCTGTTGGCATTATTGACATTGTCCAAAATATAGGGCACACCTTCCAGATAAAACTGGGCATTTCTAAAGGTTAGGCTATCCGCCTCGGCTCCAAAAGTGAATACCCCAACTTTGAGGTTGATATCATTGAATTTCCACTCTTTGGTTTCTTTATTTTGTTCCAGGTTGGTCAGCTGATTCTCCAACAACTGTGGCATGGCCCTTTGGGTCCAGCCTTCTTCGCTATTGCGGATGTAGGAAAAGCTCCCCCTTGTCCAATCCTGGTTTTCTCCCTCTTTTGGCTCCAAGAAGCGGGATCTCCAATAGAAGGTCACGGAATCCTTTTCTGCTACTTGTTGAAACAGATTCACTTGCCATCGGGCGAGATTTGCAGTCGTGATCCTGGCTTCTTGCCTTGTCGAAGAACTGAAATCAGCGGAAGTGTCCAGCTGAAGGATCAGGTTTCTGGGTTCAACTGACTTACCTGGAATCTGTGCGATCAGCTCAATCTGCCTTTCATTCACAATCCCATAAGCCTGTGGAATCAAATGCATGGTGCCACTGAGTGGGATAAAACGCATAGCCGAAACCACATTGTTGGCATATGTCAACTCCCTAATTTCCCTTGAAGGATTGATTTCTATAGTAAATAGGTTTTCACCAAAAGCAGCTACACCTGTATTTGGTATGGCAAATTCTATGGTATCCTTCCGGAAAACAGCAGCCATCCGAGCCTGAGGATAGTTGATTACAGTACCATCTGACAGCCTTCGGCTTATTCTAAAATTCAATGAATCCATGTCAACCCTTCCAAGGTTGCGGAGGACAAAAGAAAGCTTCAGGGAATCCGATAGGGCATTAACAGCATTTCCGTCAAAACTTTCCAGCAAAACCTCTGATTCTTTGATCGCATAATCTGCAAGAGGAGCTGGAAAAAGTCTAACCGCAGGATCTCCAAGCATCACGAGTTGTTCAGCATGTGCCCTGTGGACAATGCTATTGCCATAACGTCCATAGAACAATTTCTCTGCTTCATTTTTGACCAACCCAACCGGCTGATAAATCAAGGCAGAATCTGCAAAAGCTGCGGTATAGAAGGACTCGCTGTATCTCCTCAAAAAAACATCCACTCCTGTAGCTGAATGTGCCATAAAGTTGGAGGCTCCCTTATTTGGCGCCAAGATCCAGTCTTCACCAAAGGTATAGGCATTGCCAAATGCATTTCCGGCATCACAGCCATTCAGCAGCAACATGGGGTATTTCCCCTTGTTGTTGTACCCCATCGTCGGATCTGAGGCAAAGCCGATTTCAATATCAATAATTGAAGGGGCTCCATGACCAAAGAAAGTGATCAAATTCACTCCTTTATTCACATCACCAGAAATGTCAATAAGTTCAATACTTGAGTTTGATCTTTTTCGGTAGGTAGTGACATCCCCTCCTAGATATGGTCCTTCTGCAATTGCTTTAAACCCATTCAAAAACGTAAAATATCTGGAAAGCTCAAAAGCCGTCACCCCACCGCTCAGGTGTATAATATTCTTCTGCCATTCATCTACAATACCCAAAGCATCCTTTTCTTTGACTTTATCCAGATACTGCACTACTTCATTGGGTGTCCGGGCCGGAATTCTCCCAATGGCAATGGCCGGAATATCAGGAAATGCAGGATCAAGCCCAATGGCAAAATTATTGTCCGCATAAGGGTAGCCTGCAGGAGGCAATAAGTCCTGGAACTGAAATGCAGACGGCCGCTGACGGTAGAAGTAATTGATGTTATTTACACGTGTAGAAGAGAAAATACCCATCGCCCTTCCCACCATTAGCATATAAGTAGGTTTATGAATGGGATAGTAGGCTTTTAAAAAATCAAAGATGGCAAGAGGGGTTTTTTCACCAAAACTAAACTGATTGTACAGCTCGTCAATATTGACCACCAACGTATCATATCCTCCACCGGCTGCCGAAGCCCTATGTGCGGCATAAGCCAAAACAGGGTCACCATAGGTCGCGGAAGGTCTGCGCAAGTTCCTGTGGGTAAGGATGATGTAATCTGCCGTCCTACTCATTAAGTTCCTGAACCGGACAAGCTGCATGACATTGATTTCTTTTACAGTCTGCAGGTTTTGAAGCCAGATGGTACTTTCTGCTCCATTCTGTACCCCCTGAATCCGGATTTGGTTACCTGTTTTTGAAACAGGTATCCTTACTGGATTGTCCTTATCAGACACCTCCATTCCCAGATAGTTTCCATTGACATTTGAAACCTGCAAAATATCCCCCTGCTGCAAAAACACAACTTCTTGAAGGAAATCCGTATTGGGAATATTTTTGGAATATTTGAGGCGAATGAATGAGATAGAGACATTGTCTATAGCCTCCGGTCCAGCAGAAGCTACCCTAACGGCAATACTCCCATCACTATTGAAGTCGGTAGCAGCAATGGTAATATGCTCTTGAAGCACTTGAAAATCCTGATACGCAACAGTCGCAACCTGTCTCAGGCTATTGGTATTCTGACCAACGCTGATTACCGAAAGGTGGGGATTTTCAGATCTTCCTGCCAATCCTATTTCAAGGGTTGCTGTACTTCCTGCAGGAATGTCTCCCAATCCAATAATACTTATTACTCTGGGAGTATTTTTTGGAATCGGAGCGCTCATCCATCCTTCCCCTTCTTCAAACTCACTTAGTCTAACACCAGGATTGTACTCTCTTCCCAAATTATATTGGTCAGCATATAGATTTAACCTTGAGGTAGGATAAGCAGTTAATGTGGGACCTGAAGCAGGAGCTGGAGTGGCAATGGGCATTCTTTTGCCAAAGACACCAGGGGTCACTGTAAGAAAATAAGCAATTGAATCCGAATGGATATTGTATAATGGATTGCCGACATGTGCCGGATCAGCAAAAAGACCCTTATCCAAGGTCCCATCATTCTTTTTACCAAAGAACTCCAGAAAATCAGATGCATCAAACCTACCATCCTGTTCTCCTTGGATATAAATTGGCACCTCTACACCTCTGTGGAACAGCCTGATGTGTCTAGGGTCAATTGAAGCAGGATTGAGACCAGATGCCGAAAAGGAAGTGAAAGAAAGCCTATAGATCCCATCCTCAGAAGTGAAGAATTTATAATAATTGCGGTTGAAATCTATCCAATCAGATTGGGCTACTGCCATATGGGACAGCAGGCAAAAGCATAACAAGAGGTAAATCAGCTTTTTCATGTCAGTTGTCCCATCCTTTGTAAAGCCTGAATTTCTGGCCATGTTCATTTAAACTTACCTTTACACTAAAAACATGTGAATATGGTGTCTGAGAGACCCCTCCTATGTCAGAAAGTGCATAATCGATATGAAATTTCTCATTGAGGAAGACCCCTAATCCGAAACTCGGTTTCCAGGCATAATATGAAGACCTGTCGAAGTCGATTAACTTTTGCACCTGACTTCCTCCAGCCCTTATAAACAACATTTTGCGATAAGCTGCTTCAATACCCATTCTAGGATCGAGACTAACCAGGCCAGTTCTGATCAAGGTATTGCGTTTGCCATCAAAGCTAAGATCTAGATCTATGGTACCCTGTAGGCTGATCTGATCTGTAAGGTCCAGGTTTCGTGTGGCACTGAAAGTAGCCTGAGGCAAGGTAAGTTCAATAGAGTTTACAGGAATTTCATTATTGGTCTGCGCATAAATATCCCTAACCAAAGCAGCATTGTGAAACCATGCATTGAAGGTGGTAGTCACATCCCTTAGCATAAATCCAAAGCGCCAGTCATCGACTAGAAAAATCCCACCTACATCCAATCCAAATCCCCAAGCTTGGGCAAATTTGCCTACGTTGCGGTGGATGATTTTGGTGTTGACTCCAAGCTTGAAAATGTCACTGACATCACGTGCATAGGACAGGATCAAGGCATAATCTGCCGCATTGAAAAACTGGATGTTGTTGTAATTGAGCGAACCGTTGGCATTGTAGAGAAAACGGGTATCTGGAATATCATCCACCCCAAATCTGATGACCGATACCCCAATAGTATTGTTTTCATCTATGCTTGTGGTATAGCCTAGGTAGTCGTATTTGGCTATTCCAGCAAAATATTCGGCATGCATCAGCGAAAATTCATGTTCATGCTTTACCCCTATCAATCCTGCAGGATTCCAATAGGCTGCTGTGACATCCCGAACCGCCGAAACCTGCGTACCTCCCATTGCCAAAGCCCTTGCGCCTATTCCAATTTTCAAAAACTCATTGGAATATTTTGGAGCAATAGTCTGAGCCTGCAGCTGCAGAACAGCTACCATCGCCAGTACTCCAAAGAAAAAACTTCTGACAATCATTAAGCGGGGATCAAGTAGGGTGCTAATAAAGTCCAAATAACCTAGTAAAAAGCTAATTTTCAAAATTATATACCTGGTAGAATCAGGATTAGATTGTACGCAATCGTACATCATAATGTACGCTCCAACAACATTTGTATTTAGGAGTACCAAATGTGTTATTAAAGGCAAAAAAAAATCTTTTGGTCTGGAATTTTTAAAAAAGTGCCTCTATTAAAAAATTTTAAAGTTTTTTCATAAAAAGTCGGGCAAGTATCACCTTCACTACACAAGGAATCATGCATAACAAGGTAGCTTCTTTAACTTTGGTATACTTTTTCTCTCTGGTGATCCATATGGAGGACTATATTATTGTCTTCTTGAATAAAAACCGTGAAATTAACCTAAGCTAAAATGAACGCTTCTAACACCCAGATTCAAATGCGGAAAGGCCTACTGGAATTCTGCATTTTGCACATCATCTCTCGAGGGGAAGTATATGCCTCCGATATGATAGAAGAATTGACTGAGGCAAAGATGATTGTGGTGGAAGGCACCTTGTATCCTTTGCTCAATAGGCTGAAAACCGCTTCTTTGGTTTCCTATAAATGGGTGGAATCAGAGTCAGGGCCACCTCGGAAATATTATTCCATCACACCGGAAGGATCCTTATTCCTGACCACTCTAAATGAAACTTGGGAATCACTCGTGGCATCTACCCAATTAATCACCTCTAAGCGCTAAGAAAATGAAAAAGACAATAAGCATCAATATAAGTGGAATCCTTTTTCACATAGAGGAGGATGGCTATACCACACTGAAAAAGTATCTGGAATCAATCAACAGGCACTTTTCACACTATTCCGATCATCAGGAAATCATTTCCGATATAGAAAACCGGATTGCAGAGATTTTCTTGAGTAACCTGAAAAACAACAAGCAGGTAATCACTGCCGAGAATGTCACTGCTTTGATTGAAAAAATGGGCACCATTGCCGATTTCAAGGCTATTGAAGAAGAAGTTGCTGATGAACCTGCTTCAGGTAAGGAGAGCCAAAATACGCAGCAAAACGATTACTATAAGTATATCACCCCTCCTACCCAAGATGGGAAAGGGTACAAAAAACTCAGCAGGCTGGAAAACAGGAAGATTCTTGGTGGAGTATGTGCCGGCATGGCCCATTACCTCTCCATCGACCCACTTTGGACCAGATTGGTGGCCATACTCCTGCTTTTCAGCGGAAGGCTGAATTTTGGCAATCCTGGTTGGGATTTCCTTCCATGGAATATGAAATTCAATTTCTCCCTAGGCATTTGGGCTGTCATCGCCTATGTGGTACTATGGATTATCCTGCCTGTCTCCTATGAAGAGCCTGAAGACAAAAACATCAAAAAGCTTTACCGTAATCCTGATGACAGAACTTTAGGTGGTGTGGCCAGTGGCCTCGGTGCTTATTTTGGCATTGAAGTCATCTGGATCCGGTTAATCTTTATAGGGCTGATGTTTGCAGGAGGTGCTGGATTGGTGATCTACCTTATCCTTTGGATTATCACTCCACAAGCCAAGTCAATTACTGAACGGATTCAGATGAAAGGCGGCGCCATCACCTTGGACAACATTGAGACTACGCTGAAAGAAAACATGAATCCTACACCCCCTCCGACTGAGAGTCAAAGCGGCAGGGTATTATTGGCACCTTTCAGGTTTTTAGGCAAGGTTATCAATGCTCTTGGAGAAGCCTTGGGTCCATTGGGAAGGTTTTTGCTGGCTGTGATTAGGGTTTTCTTTGGATTAATCATCTTCTTGATTGGCATGAGCGTCACCATCACTCCTGTTGTCCTTTTGGGTGTGTATCTGGGTTGGATTCCTGATGAAGGTGTGCATTTAGGTTTGGGTGAAAACATACCAATGGCCTGGATCAGCGAAATCGTACCCGTGTGGTTGGCAGTAGCCGCTAGCATAGCCATTTTGGTACCGGGGATAATCATCATGCTTCTTGCAATTTCGGTCTGGGTCAAAAGAAGTATCATTGATGCAAGATTTGGCTTTGTAGCTTTAGGACTATGGTTATTGAGTATAGGAGTTTGTGCATTTCAGATTCCAAGGGTAGTCACACAGTTTAGAACTGAGGGTACGCATACAGTAGCAGTTCCTTTGGCAATTTCTGATGGCACTTTGGTTTTGAAGTCTGCCATGTCTCCTAAATCAGGAGAAATATTTGACTTGGTTACAATCAAGCTCTCAGGTACAGATGCAAATGAAGTAACTTTGCTGCAGAATTTTGAAGCAAGGGGAAAAAACAGGGCCGATGCAGTCAAGAATGCTGAAGAAATCATATACAACTACACCCTTTCTGATAGCATCTTAACCCTAGACAGAGGAATAGATATCAGCAAAATGGATAGGTTTAGGGGCCAGCATTTGAATTTAGAACTAGAAATCCCTTTTGACAAGGTTTTTATCATGGACAAAAGCATCTTACACATCATCAGGAATACCCTCCACCGCTATGGATACAAAACCAGAGATGTGCATTCACGCAACTACTGGGTATTCAACTCCAACGGTCTTCATTGCTTGACCTGCAATGTATCGGGGGATCTGAGTGCTGAGGACAGTATTTCCCGTGCCAAATACGAGGGTGCTTTTTTCATGAAATAAGCCAAACACTTTCTTATCCTAAAGGAACGGCCTCTTGAGTGCCGTTCTTTTTTTGCCCTATTTGGACTGATTTCAAATTTATAAATGGACTTTTTTATCCTTTGTAGGAAGACTTCCTTCTGAATAAAACTATTAACTTTATTGAAGGATTTAGGCATATGCAAGTAAAAATTAAATTTCTCGGAGGAGCGAAAACTGTTACTGGCTCCAGGTATTTATTAGAGATTGGAAATCAAAAACTTCTGGTTGATTGTGGACTCTTCCAAGGGCTCAAGGAGTTGAGACTGAGAAATTGGGAAGCATTTCCAATAAATGCTTCAGAGATTGATGCCGTGATCTTGACACATGCCCATATTGACCATAGCGGATATCTGCCAAAATTAGTCAAGGAAGGCTTCAACGGACCGATTTACTGTACCACGCCTACCGCAGAACTGGTGAAGATCCTTTTAGCTGATTCTGCCAAACTTCAAGAAGAAGAGGCTGCTTATGCCCAGAAAAAGGGATATTCTAAACATGAAAAGCCCCAACCGCTCTATGGAATAGCCGATGCCGAGCAAGTGACCCCATTGCTGGTTCCCATCAATATTGAGACACCATTTAGCATCAATGATTCTATTTCCTTCACATTTTTCTATGCAGGCCACATTTTGGGCGCAGCAATTCTCAAAATAAAACTAAAAGGAGCGCAACAGGAGAAAAAAATTGTTTTCTCCGGCGACCTTGGGCGCTATCATGATCCTTTGCTTCATGCGCCCTCTCGGATACCCTTTGCAGATATCCTCCTGATGGAATCAACTTATGGGAATAGACCCCAAACTCATGCTAAGCCCGAGGATGATTTGGCTTTGGCGATCAGAGACACATACAGGCGTGGCGGTGTGGCTGTGATCCCTGCTTTTGCTGTGGGTAGGACGCAGATGATCCTGTACTACCTGCATTTGCTTCAGGAAAAAGGTAAAATCCCAAACATTCCTATTTATGTAGATAGCCCAATGGCTATCGATGTCACAAGGCTTTACAAAGATTTCGGCAGCTACCATAGACTGGGCGCACTGATTGAAGACAAAGAAACCAATCCATTTCTCCATAAAAACATCCATTACTACCAAAACCAAGAAGCTTCTATGTCCCTCAATGCCATAAAAGGGGATGCTATCATCATCTCAGCAAGTGGAATGGCTTCAGGCGGCAGGATAGTGCATCACCTGTACAACAGGCTTCCAAATGAGCAGGACAGCATCATCTTTGTAGGTTATCAGGCCGAAGGCACGAGAGGCCGCAATCTGCTAGAAGGAGATCCTACCATCAAAATGTATGGCATGGACATTCCTGTCAAAGCAAAAGTCTTCTACATTGAGGGTCTTTCTGCACATGCAGATCAGGATGAGCTTATTGAATGGGCAGAAGGATTTACAAGTAGACCAAAGATGACCTTTTTGGTACATGGGGAAAAAGATGCCTCTTCAGCATTGGCTGAAAGGCTACAGGAAGAACTGGATTGGCACCCCATCATACCAGAATATTTGGAGAGTTTTGTACTGTTTGACGGGATTTAAGCCGGAAGCGCCATCAGTCGGGAAATCTACTCCTATCGATATTCGGGATAATCTTGATGGCGTTTTTATAGTAAACCTTTTTGAGGACTTCATCCGGAAGACCTAAACCATACATGCTCCAAAATGCGTGGTATTTCTTGTAGTAGGGGAAATATTCATCTTCTGTTTCCAAAACCCGGAAATAGGTGTAAAATTCTTCTTTGACATAAGCATCTTTGGCAAACAAAATCCTGTCCTGATACTTTTCAAAAAAAGCTTTGGCCATGCGAGGCTGCCTTCCAAATTCCGCAATGACGGCGCCTATTCCAAAATTGACATTAGGGTATTTTTCCAGGTGGGCACCTGCTTTTGCCAAATCATTGGCCATCCAGCCCATGTGTGCATTGATAAAGGTAGTATTAGGATGCTTTTGGAATACATGATGCTGCTCTTGGATAATTGTCTCAAAAGGAACAGGGTCATCCGCTGCCCTCTTCCGACCTGGGTTCAGCTTGAGTTCCAGCCACCGCTCATTATCGGCATCCATGGGTTGCCAGAAAGGGGCCGGATCAGCAGAGTGGATCAACACCGGGATGCCCAATTCACCGCATTTTGCCCAAATGGGATCAAGGTCAGGATGATCCACCGGTACCCTGTTGCCATGAACATCCTTGACACTCAGCCCAAGACTTTTGTAGATCTTCAAGCCGTTGGCCCCGTTTTTCACATCCTCTTCCAATTCCCGTTTGGCTTTTGCGATCCAATCCTGTGTACCAAATCCTGTAAACGACAGGTTGGTAAAAACAATAAACCTACCCGGCGATACGCCATTGAATCGCCTGATCATGCTGTACATGTACTCCTGCGTATCCACGTCGCTGCCCCCTCTTCCCCTACCCCTACCGCTCAGGTTGACCATAACAGCCATATTGAGTTCATCCATCTCGCTGGTCAGCCGCTGTACCGTCTCCTGACTGACATTCCATTGGTGACTGTGGATGTCAATAAAGGGGAATTTGGCACGCTTCAAGGGATGCTCAGGCACCACGAGTGTGGACTTGGGATTGTACTGCTCAAAAGACATTTCCTGAGCCTGGACAGATATGTTGACCAGGTAATTCAGAGTCAGGATAGTGACGAAGAAGTATTTTTTCATGATGAGGAATTTCGATTAGAAAGTTACCAATTAAGCAGATAAAAATTTCTCCGTCTAAGTAAGCGTGAGGACAACTGGTAAAAAATGATGGTGTTTTTACAAGGAACTTATCATCCACCAAAAGCCATATACCTGGATCAATGGATTTTAACTCAGTAACACGCTATATCAATGCTAGGCAATGCTGTTCAGCAACCCACTTGCTGAAAATACCAGCTACAGAACTTTTAACTGCTTCTTTATGGAATGCCTACAGGCAACAATTAAAAAACCTCCTTAAAAGTGGCCTTCAGAAAAGTAGGAATATGAGAAGCATTCATCAGTCGGATGTCATCCAATAGATTGCTGTTTTCATCCAAAAAATCCAGCACCAAAGTCGGTGGCAGCTGCGAAAACAGATCATGGAAAACCCGCCATGAGGGATATTTACCTTCTGACAAAACCCTTAGAAAAATCGAATCATAGAGGTAATATTTGTTCAACATATTTTCAAGTCCAGAGAGCGGGTCTTTTCCAATGGCAAGATTGGCTGCCATTTTTTGGCACTTGCGCTGTATAAAAGTAAAGGTATAACCTGTTGAGGCTTTCGTATGCCCTCCTGCAGTCCCAATATTGATCACGCTACTGCTGATCCGCAAGGGAATTTTCGCATTGGTCATGGGTATGACACCAAATTCCGTTTCGGATATGGTATAAGTATCTAAGCCATAATACTCTTTCATGTAAGCTTTCAATTCCCTGTCATAGACCTCTTGACCTAAAACCGCTTTGGAAAATAGGGTGTATTCTACCAATGCCTTGGTTGGAGAAGTTGGAAGTACATAGACAAAACGGCAATCACCATATTGAGGGACTCTAAAATCCATCAAAACTGGTTTTCTTACATCAAAAACGGCCTCAGGTGTCTCCACAAACCAGCCTTTGAAATGTTGTAAAAGGTAATGTTTCTTTTTATCTGCCGGTATATGTCTGATCGCACTGTTAAAGACCAAGGAAGCCTTATAGGTACCATTCGCACAGGCAACCCTCCCATCTGATTCAAGCTCTAGCACCTCATCTTGAACCACCGATACATTTTTAAATAACTTTACTTTTTCCCAAATCAGCTTATAAAAATCGCTACTGCGCAGCATTTTGTAGCGGTATGGGTGGATGTCTAGCAATTGGGAGAATTCAGCGGAGTGAAAATAAAGGTGCTGCCATTGGGCATGAAGTACATCATCAAAAGGACTGTCCGTCTTTTGCCAAAAACACCAGGTCCTGTCATTCCCTATTTTATTGTCTTTGTCAATTATCAAGATCTCCTTTTTGGCCAACTGGGGTTGGTCTAGCAGGTAATTGACCAGGCTCAGACCTGCAGCTCCAGCTCCTACGATGATATAATCGAAATTATTTTTCAAGAAACGGCTTGTTGATGTAGAAATGCATATATAATGACAAGATGTACAGGAATGTTTTGAAAAGAAAACAAAAAAATGCTATTTAGATAGCTTTTTCAAAACACACGCTGTTTGCCACACCAATATACGGCCCATAGTTTTCTATCACCTGATATCCTGACCTGTGGTAAAGCTGTATGGCCTCAGGCTGCTTCAACCCGGTTTCCAAAATACAGGTACGAAATCCCAGTTCCTTGGCCCAGGTTTCCAGTTCAGCCAATACAGCCTTCGCAACGCCCTTCCCACGCATATGCTCTGTCACATACATCCGCTTAACCTCTACTCTGCCTGAGTCAAACTCCCTAAGGGCTCCACAGCCTATCGCCGTTTCTTCATGATAGGCTACCACAGCATGCTTGATCTTATCGATTTTATTGAATTGATCATAAAAGGCATGTTCTTCACCGTCTGAGATGGCCAGAGTTTGGTCAAGAAACTTGACTAGGTTTTTAAATTCCGGATGCGAAGCGTCAGTTCGGATGATTTGGTACATGGATGAAATGGTTTTGGGAAAAACCAAATTTAAGAAAATCCACACAAAACTGTCGCTGTTATTTCACCTGCTGCTTTTGTATGTAAGCTTCCCATTCTTTAAAATCAGCTTCTTTCATCACCCTTGGGACTTTAACTTGACCTCCCTTTTGCTTGGTCTCTTCGGCCCATCTATGAAAAAAATGTACCGGGATCAACCGAACCTCAACAGCTTTGAGCGCTTTGTTTCTGGCTACTTTATAATTTTTGTTATTCTCCTGAAGAATTTCATCCAATGCCCTGGCAAATCCATCCTCTTCTTGTGTATTTTCTCCGTCAAAGCCAAGGTACCAGCGGTGCTTGTAAATTCCATCTTCCTCCACCGCCGCCACTGTAAATTCCTTGATGTCACAGGCATAATCTTCCTCCAGTTGTTCTATGGCTTTGGTCATCTGAATGACAGAAAGTTGGGATCCGACTACATTGAGGAAATGCTTGGTCCTGCCAGTGATCTTGATTTCAGCCCGGGACTTGTCAGTGAACATCACGGTGTCACCGATCATGTACCTCCACGCTCCTGCTACAGTGCTGATCAGCAACACATAATCTACCCCTTCTTCCACATCCTCGATTAGCAATACAGGAGCATCCTCTTTGACTGTGCCATCTTCGTTCATATGTTCGGGAACAAAAGGCACAAATTCAAAATAGATGCCATTGTCAGTAATGAGGGACATGGCATCGGTATCCTTACGGGTTTGCGTAGCCAAGTAGCCCTCAGAAGCCAAATAAGTGTCTATGATATCTATGGGCCTGCCGCAGATTTTCTCGAAACTCTTCCTGTAAGGTTCAAATGCCACTCCTCCAGAAGTGTAAACTTGAAAATTGGGCCAAATTTCATGGATATGGTTCAGCTTGTGGTATGCAATTACCTTTTTGAGCATCAGTTCAATCCAAGACGGAATACCTGAAATACCTCCAATATCCCAATTGGGTGCTTCTTTGGCCAAGGCTTCTACCCGCGCATCCCAGTCGTTGATGGAGGAAATCTCTTTACCCGGTCTGTAGAAACTTTCAAACCAAAAAGGAATCTGACTGGCGCTGATGCCGCTGATTTCCCCTTCCAGGTGCCCGTTGATTTCTTTGAGGTCTGTGCTGCTGCCAAACATCAGGATTTCTTTTTCAAAAAACTCAGCAGGCAAATCAAAATCCGCAAGCCCTTTGATCTGGTGTAAGGCGGATTTGCGGATGGCCTTGAGCATGTCATCTGTCACAGGGATATGCTTTTTGCTGCTAGTCGTACCGCTTGATACCGCAAAAAACCTGACCTTCCCGGGCCATGTGACATCCTCTTCCCCATCAATGACACGCTTCCACCATTTTTCATAGATGGCATCATAACTGAAATAAGGCACCTTTTCGGAATATGCCTTGCGGATGTCTTCTGCTTTCAAAATACCTTGAAAGTCAAAATGTTTTCCAAAAGCCGTATCCTCCGCCTTAGCCAACAAATGCTGCAAGACTTCCTCCTGTGCCTCACTGGGATTGGGATTGGTAAAAATTTTATCTGCAGCTACTACTACCCTTTTGATGATCTCTCCAATAATGGCCATATCTACTAAAATTACACGAAGGTTTATTTGAACTTAAAGCGGTCAAAAAAATACCGGCTAAGGCTGATTAAAAACAAAAATTAAACCAACTCATGTAAAAGCCCTGATCGCTGGAATTTCAAACTATTGATTCATCCACTGTGGAAAACAGGTAAATCCCCAGGAAAAAAACACCTCAAATCTTCACACTTCCTCCAAAATAGAACTGCCTTGAGAGCAGTCTCCAGAAGTCCATTGCCACTGTTCATGCAGGCGGATCTTTCCTTCTTTAGTCCATTCCGGGGTGGATCTGCAGGTTCCCGTCATCAGTTCCCCTCGCTTATTGACCTGATGGTACCGCATGTCAATTACCCCACCTTCGCCCACGATCCCGATAAGCTGACCTTTCAGTATTTCCCCACCACTATAACTGCAAGTGAGGATAGCACCTTCCTGACAATAGTGAAATTTCATGTCCGGGCCAACCTCACCATTTGGAGAATTCATGAGCGCCCTGAAAATTTTTCCGTGATAATCTATCATGTCCTGTTGGATTTTTTTGCAGCTAATCAAAATAAAAAAACCGCTTAAGCAGCTAAATTAAGCTAAATTTGACAATCAAGGGCATCCCTATTTTAGGGAATCCAGTCAACTGAAAAATATTTTAACTTTTTTTCACAACCCCGTGCAACCAATTTGGAAAGCTTTGTATCTACCTAATCAGAAAGCCGCCAACAATGTTATTTAACAAAACTTTTAATTCGGAAACAGACCTGATCAAAGGGTGCCTAAAGGGGGAAAGAAAAGCCCAGCAGCATCTCTATGAGCAGTATTCCAAAAAGTTTATGGCCATCTGCCTGCGGTACATCAAAGACCGTGACACAGCAGAAGACGTGATGATTGAAGGCTTTATGAAAATCTTTGAAAAGCTGTCCCAGTATGAAGCCAAAGGAAGTTTTGAAGGCTGGATGAAGCGTATCATCGTCACACAAGCCTTGCTGAGCTTAAGAAGCAACCGCAACCTGGCTATGGAAGTGCATGTTGAGGCTCATCTGGAAACGGCAGGCCACACTTATGAGCTCAATCATCTGGAGGCAGCCGAGCTGCTGAGCCTGGTGCAAGAGCTACCGGTTGGTTATAGAACAGTCTTTAACCTCTATGCCATCGAAGGTTACAGCCATGCCGAAATCGGAGATCTCCTGGGCATCACGGAGTCCACATCGAAATCTCAGCTCAATAGGGCCAGAAATGTATTGAAACAAAAAATAGCCGATAACCAAATCAAAGAAAGGAGAATCAATGGCTAATGAAGAAAGAAAATTTGACCAGCATTTTAGAGAAAAGCTGTTCAACCATGAAGAAAAGCCTTCCAAACTGGCGTGGGAAAAACTAGATGAAAAACTAAACGGAAAAAGAAAAGGCACCTTCCTCCCGCTATGGGGTATTGCAGCAAGTATTGTCCTGCTGATCGGGGTAGGTTACTTCTTCTACCGCTTGGGACAGCCACTAGGGGAAACATCACCACAGATGGCCAATCTAGAGGAAAGAGCATTGCAAAAGGAACAGGAATCAGAAAAGCCAGCCCCTCCTACCCTAGAGGAAGCCGGGGAAGAAGAATCAGCGGTACAGCCGCAGGAGCTTCCTGGCCAACCTGCTACTGAGACCAAAAAGGAAACCATTTCACCAAAGGCAAATACCAGAGAGACTGCACCAACCCAGCTATTGGCAGAAGCGGTACCAGCCATTGAACGCATCAACATAAGCGAACTTCCAGTACAGGAAATACCGGTTGCTGAACTTAACCTCAACCAAAGCCTGGCTTTTAATGATGTTCCTGAAGAAATGGCAGAACCAAGCTATAGGGTGACCATCAAATCAAAAGGCCTCAAAGATGAGCCCCAAAAGCAGGGATTTATAGGAGAAATTGAAAACAAAGTAGAAAAAATAGGTGGATTGCTCAACAAAGTGGAACAAGGATTTGCAGACCTGCAGGATGCAAAAGAAAACCTCTTCGCCATCAATACCACCAGAAAAGAAAGAAAATAAGTCAACTATTATCAGCAAATAAGCCATGAGAAAATACCTGTTATTGTTTTGCTTCTTGGGCCTGGTCCAATTCGCATTTGGCGCCAACCATGAAAGCCTCTCTGTCCAAAAAGACAGCATCATTGTAGAATTCGGCAAATCCGGAAAGATTGTCCTAATCGTAGACAACAAGGAGGATTTTGAAAGATTAAAAGGCATGAACATCAACCAGATCATTCAGGAACTGGATCTGCAACTCAACGAAGAGACTGGGGAACTGGTAGTCGTAGAAGTGCAAAATAGAAAAGGCACCAAAGAAGTGGTCCGTGTCCGCGAAGACGGTACTGAGACAGAAGTACATGTAGCCGGAATCAAAGTCATTGTGGATGAAAGTAGCGGCGACACCAAAGTAAGGGTAGAAACTGGCACTAGGAAAAAAAGTGACCCTCCCTTCAGGACCTATTTCAATGTGGACCTCGGGATCAATAGCTACCTCAACCCGGATGGGGAATTCCCCTCTTCTGCAGCACCATACGCCACAAAAGGCTGGGGAAGCTGGAACGTGGGCCTCAACTGGATGGCTAGCCAAAGGATCAGCAAAGGGGTGCATTGGGATCTTGGACTGGGCGTGCAGTGGTACAACTTTAAATTCGAAAACAGGGACTTCCAGGCTGTTAGAGGGGATGAAGCAATCGACTTTATCCAGCGTTCAGATGTAGCAGGCTTCAAAAGCAAGATATCTGCCTCCTATTTAACAGCCATGACACTTTTCAAGGTGGATTTTGGCCAAATGAATGACCAAGGAAGAAAAGGCTTCCGCATCGCTGCAGGCCCTTATGCAGGCTACAGACTTGGCGGCACAAGCAAGTATGTCTACAGACCTGAAAATGGCGGGGCCAGAAGAAAAGAAAAAGAAGCAACAGGCCTTTATCTGAATAATTTCCGCTACGGTATAAGAGGTGAGGTCGGCGTAGGCAGGTTCAACTTCTTTACTACCTACGACATGAATACCTTGTTCCAAAAAGGTGCAGGACCAGAACTCAACCCAATCACTTTCGGTGTCATTTTCTAAACCAACAAATACGCTACCCAGCATGAAAAAACTAAGCCTACTACTATTGATGATTTTAAACTGTTCCTTTCTGGCCTTTGGTCAGGAAGGAACAGAAAAAAGCCGTGAAGCAGTCAAATCAAAGACTTATCAGATCTTTGGAAATGAAGTACTGATGACGAAATACAATGACGGCACCAAAACTTGGGACTTCGAAACCAAGGAAGACCAAAACTTACACCGTACCAAGAAATACAACCCCAAAACCGATACGGGAATTAACTTTGATTTGGGTATCAACATCTGGATACCTGAAGGTGAGGCCCCTGCTGTCAAGCCTTGGGGAAGTTGGAGCCCTGCAATCAATTATTACTATACCTACAAAGCAGGCAACAACTTCAAGCTCAAGTCCACCCTGGGTGTCAACTGGTACAACTTCAAGTTTGAGGATCAAAACCTTCAAGCATTGAGGGGTTCTGAGGGCATTATATTCGACACCTTTGACGGAGGTCAGGGGATCAAGTCCAAAATCAGTGCCTCCTATGCAAACATCAGCATCATCCCCACCATCCAAAGTTCAAATGGCAAACTACGGCTTGGTGTTGGCCCTTATGCAGGCTTTCGCATGGGCGGAAGAGGAAAAATTGTCTATTATGATGACAACAACAACCGCAGCCGGGATATTCAGCGCGCCAATATGTTTGCCAACAATTTCCGATATGGAGGAAGGGTAGAAATAGGCGTCGGAGATGTAAATCTCTTTTTCAATTATGACTTCAATGAAATGTTCCAAACCAACAAAGGACCTCAGGTAAATACCATCAGCTTTGGCCTGACCCTGTAAATCTCAAAAACCATGAAAAATCACTGGAATTCAATTTTACTGCTGATGCTTATTGTGGCAGCTCCTATACAGGGATTCGCCCAAATGAGCACACTCGTAGACGTAGAAAAAACCTTCACCGGTATCAGCCGTGTAGAGGTATCAGGAGGATCCCTTGAGATCGAATATATCGGCAACCAAGGCAAAGAAATCTCCGTCAGCGCTTTTTTGGAATCTACCTATCAGGATCAGGATATCCTTTTTGTCACTGTAGGTGATGTGCTCAAAATCTCACATAAAGTAAACAATTCAAACAGAAGCTGGGGCAACCAAAGAACCAAAGGACATATCAAAATTCAGGGCCCTGCACAGATGGATCTTGAAATGAAAGGTGGGTCCGGAAGCGTACGCATAGAAAATGTGGCCAATACCCATACCAATATCTCTGTCGGTTCAGGAAGTGTGCATGCCAGGAATATCAAAGGTAACCTAACCGCGAATGCAGGTTCAGGCTCCCTGAAGTTATATGATGTGCAAGGCGATGTTAAAGGAAGAGTAGGCTCTGGTTCAGCTGTGATTGAGGATATTAAAGGAAATCTGGATTACAGTTCGGGCAGCGGTGGTGTGACTGCCAATAGAATTGCCGGTGTAGTCAACATTACTGTGACCTCAGGAAATGTCAAAGTTGCTGATGTAGCTGAGCTTGGGGACCTGAAGGTCACATCCGGGAATTTCAATGCCCAAAACGCAGGTTTAGGCCCAAAAACAAAAATCAGCGGAACCTCCGGGAATTTTAAAATCCAGACCAATTCCCAGATCAATGATTTTAACTACTCCCTCAATGCCACATCCGGTAACGTTACCGTAGGCAACTCCAGAGGAGGCAAAAATCTTCAGATCAACAACAATTCAGCAACCAATATCCGAGGAAGTATCACCTCCGGAAATATCAGCATTACCAACTGATCCAATTTTCAACTGAAAAGCTTTAATCAGAAGTGACATTGAGTTGTCGCTTCTGATTTTTTTTTGTTATCCGCACCTTACCTCAACCAATTTTACCGCTTGGAAATTTTTCTTATCATTTTGTAGGTTTTTATTGTTAATTAAATGTGCTATTCTAACTGACACTATCATGCAGCCCATCAAAAAAGAGGATCTAGACCAGGAAATTTTCGACATGTACGACTACTACGTACATGGAAAAATAGACCGGCGTGAATTTATCAACAGGCTTTCGGTCTATGCAGTAGGAGGATTGACCGTGTCGGCTTTGTTGTCGTTTTTGATGCCCAACTATGCAGAAGCCAAAAAATTCAGTCTGACCGATCCCCGGCTGCAGGCAGAATATGTGGAATACGATTCACCCAAAGGAGGCGGCAGGATGCGTGGCCTGCTGACCAGGCCGGCTAACCGGAGCGGCAAGCTCCCCGGTATCATCGTGGTACATGAAAACCGCGGACTCAATCCCTACATAGAAGACGTGGCCCATCAGGCGGCGCTGGATGGTTTTATTGCCTTTGCCCCGGATGCCCTGACCCCTTTTGGCGGATACCCGGGCACGGATGATGCAGGCAGGGAAATGCAGGCCAAGCGCAGCAGGGATGAAATGCTGGAGGATTTTATTGCCGCCTACGAAATGCTCAAAAAGCATCCTGAGACCACAGGCAAGGTCGGCGTGGTCGGCTTCTGCTTTGGGGGCTGGATTTCCAACATGATGGCTTCCAGACTTCCGGATTTGGCTGCTGCAGTGCCTTATTACGGCGGTCAGGCAGCTGCAGAAGATGTCCCTGGCATCAAAGCCCCGCTTCAGCTCCACTACGCCGAGCTGGATACCCGGGTGAACGAAGGTTGGCCAGCCTACGAAGCCGAACTCAAGAAGCACAACAAACCATACGAGGTCCATTTCTACCCCGGAGTCAACCACGGCTTTCACAACCACTCCACGCCACGCTATGACAAAGCTGCCGCAGATCTGGCCTGGGAAAGGACAGTCGCTTTTTTCAGGGAGAAGCTGGGCTGAAAAAGACCTGCCTGATCAGGAAGCTGGTCAGGCATATTTTTTTAATCTTGTCCGAGATTGGGGTCTTGGGTTTTAGTTTTTTGGTCAAGCTATCAGGATGGTTTTCCGAGAAACCTAGAAAAAAATTACTGTACATACTTTAAGACATTCGTTTGCAACACACCTTTTGGAAAAAGGTACAGACCTGAGGTATATTCAAAGTCTGTTGGGTCATGAAAGTCCCAAAACCACACAGATTTATACCCATATCACCACCAAAGGATTTGACCAAATTAAAAGCCCCTTGGATGGATTGGATATTTAAAAAGAATATTTAAGTTTAATAAAATATATCCGCAATACTTGCGCAAAGCGTGCCATTTAGAACAAATAGCGCAAGAGTTGCGTGAAGCGAACCGTTGGTGGCAAGCTTAACAAACGACAGAATAATATGACAATAGGAGCTAAATTTTTAAGAGCAGACTTACACATTCATTCATTTGGAGAGTTTGGCTCATATGATGTATTTGACCACACAATGACCCCAGAAGCAATTGTAGATAAAGCAATTGAAAAAGGTTTAAGCATAATTAGTATTACAGATCACAATGAAATTCAAAATGTAGACACAGCATTAAGATATTCCAATGGCAAAAACATTCTTGTCATTCCTGGTATTGAAGTTAGTACAACTCAAGGACACCTTTTATTATATTTTGAGACGTTTAAAAACTTAAGAGATTTTTTTGGAAAACTAACAGTTAGCCAAGACAAGAAAACGTGTCAGGAAGGGATAGTTCAGTGCCTTTCACTAGCTGAGCAGTTTAATGGAATTGGAATTTTGGCACATATTGAACTTGAATCTGGTTTTGAAAAGACAATTGGACGTTTCGGACCTCAAATGGAAGAAGTAATTAAGCATAAAAACCTTTATGGACTTGAAATAAGCACAAAGCAAAGCATTGATTTTTATACAGACAAAGACATAAGTGATGACAGAAAAAGATTAATTAATCTCAGAAGAGCGGAATTTGGCCTTGATGTAAATTATAATTTACCAAAACTTATGTCATCTGATTCACATACTCTTAACAAACTTGGGGTAAATGCTGAAGGAGAAAGAAAATTGACAAGAATCAAAGTTGATGAATTAAACTTTCACTCTTTTAAAATTGCGTTACTAAGCCACGAATCGAGAATTAGATTAGAAGAGTTTGTTCCCGAGCAAAGACCAATTATAAAATCAATAGAGCTTGAAGGAGGTCTATTAGACAAGGTTAAAATCGATTTAAGTACAAATTTAACTTGCATAATTGGAAGCAGAGGTGCAGGAAAATCAACCTTGTTAGAAGCATTAAGAGAAGCATCTGGCAATTCATCCAGTTCAAAAGTTGTTAATTCTGATGTTTGGCCTCAAAATATTTCCTTGACATATGAAGATGAAGCAGGTCAACAGATAGAGTTTAAAAGAGAAAAATTTAGCTCAACACAAAACTTATCCGACCCAATAAATGGAATTACAAAAATTGACATAGAAAGCTACGGACAAGGGGAAACGGCTAGTACAATTCAGCACAGTGATGAAAATCCAAGTATCCTTGTAAACTTCCTCGATACATTTCTTGAATTAGGTGCATTAAAATATAAAGAGAAAGAGGTCGTTGAGAAACTGCTTGAAAACCAAAGTAATTCAAGAAAACTAAGGCTTGAACTTTTAAGCTTAGATGAAACCAAGAAAGCCTTATTAAACGAGCAAAAAAAGCTAGCAAATCTTGAGAAAGAGAAAGCAGGGGAACTAGTTAAGTTTCAAAATGCTTTGATTAAAGAACGTCAAATAAGGGCGACATTAATTGAAGATCTCAAGGATTTAATCAAAACATACAGAGAAATATTAAGCGACAATTCGACTTTTGAAAGTTTTGCGTCTCTATCAGAAGATGAAATAATCGTTGGAAAGGATTATTTCCATAGAGTTAAAGAAATCGTTTCTGAGTTCTCAGAAATTGTCAAAGGTAAATCCAACGAGTTAAACGAAGAATTGACCAAAAAGGTGGAAGATTTAAGGGAACAATTGAAAGAGTGGACAAACAAAGAAAAAGACATACAATCTAAGATTGATAGTAAAAAGAAAGAACTAGAAGCACAAGGAATCCCGTTTGATTTGGGTAAGATAAATCAAATTTCAAAAGACATTATTGACTTAACAGCAAGAGTTAAAAAACTCGAAGCAAGTCAAAAAGAATTACAAGGACTTGAAGTAGACCGCAAACAATTAGTCTCAGAACGCAAAAGCTTAAAAAGCAAAATTTTTTATACAAGATTTGCATTTTCTGAGACTGTCAATCAAAATTTGAAAAACACCTTGGATGGATTATACATTGATGTTAAATACGAAGAAGGTAAATACTCAGATAGTTTTGAAAAATCACTCAAATCTTTAATGGATTGGAGAACTTCTCAAGTACCTAAAGCATCATTAATTTCAAGACAATTAACACCCCTAGAGTTAGTTGAAGTCTGTAAAAAAAATGAGCAAGCTAAACTGAGAGCTTTGACTGATGATAATGGTTCTCAATTATTGAGCACAGCAGAAATAACAACATTAATTCAGAGGATTAATAAAGACCATACCTATGAAGACTTTGAATCACTAGAATATGATGACCGTCCAAGTATAAAAATCACAAAAATATTTAAGGATGAAAGCGGAGCGACAATAAGAAACACAAAATCCATATCACAATTATCCCTTGGGCAACAGCAATCTGTTTTATTGGGAATATTAATGCTGTCAAAAAGTAAAAAACCGCTAATTATTGACCAACCAGAAGATAATCTTGATAGTGAGTTTATCTTCAAAACAATAGTAATGAATCTGAGAAAAATAAAAGAATCTAGGCAGGTTATTATTGTTACTCATAATCCAAACATAGCAGTACTTGGAGATGCAGAATTAATAATACCATTAAAAAGCACTAGTGTTAAATCTCACATCTTAAATGCAGGTTCAATAGACAGGAAGGCAACTCGTGAAATTTGTTGCGAGATATTAGAAGGAGGTCAAAGTGCTTTCAAACAAAGACAAAAAATATATGGAATATAGAAAGCCAGCCACCAACAGGCGATTGGCTCAATGGCGGGTGACGTGGTTAATTGAACATTCTACCTCGCATCCACTTTTGTGGTTTATTGATCCGCCGCGGCGGATGCTCCGAAATCCGCCACTGCGCCAAGCGCCAAAACGTTGGCACCAATTGTAAATACGACACAGAACAACATTAAATTATCAAATGACAGACAAGCCAATTTCAGCAAAAATTCTTTTAACCTTAGCCGACAACAAATCGACAGGAGAAGAATTTATTGGATTGTCAGGTACGCTGTATAGACAAAATTTGATTTTTTCAGAACCCCGAGAGTTAAGAAGAAATAAAAATATTTTAGAGTTAACTGTAATATTTCGTGACAACTCATCTTACAAGAACTGGATTAAAAACACAGAAATAAAAGAGTTTTGGCGCGTAAAGTTTGACAAGTTGCTTGCTGAGAAACCTAAGACACTCAAAGAACGAGACGTTATTATTGAAGTTGACAACGTTAAGAATTGCGTTTGCGACAAGTCTGACTTTTACATTTTGCAAGGACGTTCTTTACTATTTATTGATGAGTTGACTTGTAGTAACTGTCTTGGACAAATTTCATATTCAAAAGTACCGCTTGAAATACATCTTGAAGACTGGCAGACAAAGCACCAAAGAGTTTATTTAAACTGGCTGGAGAGTGGACTATTTAAAAAAGAAGCTTACAAAGAACTTGTGAACTATAAAAAAGGAAAACTAAACGTGGAAGGAGAAAAAATCCGAAAGCAACTCGCTGACTATTTCAAAATTCCAGTTTACATAAGTTACTTTGTTGAAGTACCAGACAACAATCATTCTTGTTTTGTTTGCGGACAAGAAGGGTCTAACTCTGGACTTAAACGACCTGACAAAATTTGCAGGACTTGTAATACAATTTTTGGATATGGTGACAGATAGGGAAACAACTGGTGCTAACAGCACATTTGCAATAGGCGGGGTTTTGTGTTCCGCAGCCAGTTCAGTGGTAGCCGAAAGTTTTGTGCTCCGAATTAACATTTGTGGTGAAAATCCCGCCCATCGCAAATCTGCAAACCGTTG
>DAIPZN010000029.1:0-40579 GCA_036782195.1 Cyclobacteriaceae bacterium
GTCAATTAAAATAACTTTATCCCCCAATCATTTGACCCCTCAAAAAATAAGCTTTTATGGTGTTCTTAACACATCTCTGAATTCTTTTTCTTGATGAAATTCCTTAAACATTAGTTCGCTTACCGCTCGCTCCCTTAGGTATTCACTTCTATTGATTGCTTTACCTAAATTTTCCAAAAGCGCATCTTTATCTTTGGTTACTGCTGCAACTAAAGCAAGGCCATAAAATCCATAACCAAATTCCCTATTGATTTGCACACTCTCCTCAAATGCAGCCAGAGCATTGGCATAATCCTCAGTCATAAAATAGGCTAAACCCTTATTGAAAAGATTATGAGGAGTTGAAGGAGCCCTATTCAGACGAATTGTGGCAAGCTTATAGTCTCCATTGACGATATCAAGTGCCCCTCTTAGACCTTCATTAAATCGGATAAATTCGTTGTTCTCTTCTTTCTCTAAAGCAGATGCCTCAGATATGGCCACATATGCTTCGAAATAATCACCTCTAAGGATGTGAGCCTGTCCTAGATTATGGAATGCAATAGCTGTAGGCCGGATTTTATTTGCCTGCTGGAAATTTGCAATGGCCTTACTGATCAACATGTTTCTTTCCCTATTGCTGAGTTCTCGATGGGCTTGGTTGAGGTATACCACACCCAGGTTATTCAAGGCATTTTCATTCCCATACTGCCTCACCATGTATTGAAAAATAGCTTCTTTTTCCTGCAATCTTTTGGCAGCTACTCCTGCATACTCCAGATGTTGTGGGTTTGTACCTTCCAAAGGTGCTCCTTCATTGATCATTTTAAATATAGATGCTGCCAGCTGAGGCTGATCTATGGCCGAATTATCTAAAGAAACAGAGATTTTCGCTGCTCTAAGTTTCGGATAAAGCGCTTTTGAAACTGCCTGATAGGTACTCAGTTTTTGGACTTCCCTCAACTGGCTTGAATATTCATTGCCGTTCATGATGGTGCGGTAATAAGCTTCCTTTTGCTGTTCATTGATACCTTCAAAATCCCCCAATAACACCCTAAAGTCAAACCAATCATTTCTCCTTGTCTGAACCGCAATAAGATCTGAACCCAATCTAAACTGTCTTAATAATTGCGCCTTCACCTTTTCGGCTCTTCTTTGCGCTATAGTATTTGTCTCTGCTGACTCAGGTGAAACAAGGCCTGTGACAGTAATCTGTTTGATTGCTGCTAAAGGAGTTGTTGAAAAGAAATCAGCCATTCCTTGCGGTAAATGTTCAGATTCCTGAGCATCACTTCCCAGTTTAAAAAACACCGTAAATTCCCTTACCTGCGCTATATCCTGATTCTTTTCGCCGGAAGTTGCATATAGACCTATAGCAGGAATAGGTTCATCTGGAGTAATTTGGCCCATTCGGGTAAGCATTGGGAGCGTATTGAGCCCCACTCCTATCTGCTTTTGGTCGACCGGAAAAAGCTTTCCTTTTCTTTCAACTGTTGCCTTCAACAATAGCGTACCCGAATCCATTCCTGGTAGATAAGGGAACACATACTTATCTTCTACTCTCACCGAATTGAAGCTTTTGACATATGCACCATCAAAGGGTACGGTTTCGCCCAATCGCAAGGCTCCTTCACCATAAACATATTCGGGATAAAGTACTACCTTCACATCTTCTTTAAGATATTTCAAGGGTATTGCCCCTGTAAGCTGAAACCGAATGGAGTCTCTGTGCAGCTGCAACGCCTCAGGCTTTGCCTGTACATTGTCAAGCAAATCAGCATATGGAGATATCTTAGGACTACAGGAAAAGGCAACTCCTGAAAGGAGTATCAAGACAAAAACTTTTTTATACAGTTTAAACATTTGGCAGACAAATTGTTTTATAGAACTATTATAAATCTTTATTAATTTTGGCAATATAGACCCTTATGTTATGAACAAGATTAAATTGTTTTTCGAAGAACGTGCTTTTGGAGTCTGTTCCAAACTTGGTGAGAAACTTAATTTCCCAATAGACAGCATCCGCTTGTTCTTTATATATGCTTCTTTCATCACTATGGGATCTCCCATTATCATCTACGTCTCAATGGCAATGATGATGAAGCTTCGTAAATATTTTAGAAAGATGAACAATCCTGTTCTTTTTGATTAGAGTTCAGAATAGCATTTTTTTCTTTTGAGAAAATGTTCAATGACAATTGACCACATCCTATAATTTTTTTGATGATTTGGCAATTTTGGTGCCAACCCATTTTGGTTATAATTTCCCTTCATTTTCCGGAAATCCCGATGCGCCTTTACTATTGACTTAGCTGTTGGAAAGTCCCCAATAATACCAGCTTTGAATACTGCTGCGCTATCAAACAATACCCTCCAGCCATAAACTTTAGTGAAATGCTTCCTGTCAAGGTTTTTGTAAAGCATCAAGAGATTGTTTCTGTAATTCAGGTAAATTTTTCTTGGGGAATTTTTTGGCAGGGTTCCTCCTCCAAGATGATAAACCACACTGCCACTATAAAAGGCCAATGCTTTTCCAACCCTCCTCCACCTCCAACAGAGGTCAATTTCTTCCATATGGGCAAAAAAAGCGGGATCAAAACCTCCCGAAATATGGAAGTCTTCAGCTTTTACAGCCATACATGCTCCGGATACCCAATCCACGCTAACTTGGTCATCGTATTGACCATGGTCTTTTTCAACCACATCAAATATCCTTCCTCTACAATAAGGGAATCCAAAACTATCTAAATAACCGCCTGCAGCTCCAGCATGGTCAAAATATTCTTTGGCCAGATAACTTTTGATTTTCGGCTGCACCGCTGTATATTCTGGATGGAGGTGCAAAAAATCAATCAGGGCCTTATCCCAGCCGGGGGTCACCTCCACATCTGAATTCAAGAGTATGTAATGCCTAAATGATCCTTTTAGATCAGCTAAGGCCCTGTTATATCCTTCAGCAAACCCGAAATTTGAATTAAGGGCTAAAATCCTGATTCCAGCATAACTCTTTAGGTAATGTAAGGAATCATCTTCGCTGCAATTATCTGCTACAATAATTGGGAAAGAACTGTATTGTAAAACAGAAGGAAGAAACTGCTGCAGTGTCTTCCTTCCATTATAATTCAATATGACAATTGCCGCATCCTGCATCAAAACATGCTGCCAAGATCCATTCCTGGGATATTCGGTATCATCCCTTCTGTTGCTGATTTCATTTCTTCTTTGATTTTGAGCTCAATAGCCTCCATGGCAATATTGGTGGCCGCTACAATCAGATCAGTCATCATTTCTTTATCAGCTGGATTGATGAGGCTGTCATCTACATGAATGGAAATCACGTTTCTTTTGCCATTCACGGTGACTTTTACCATTCCTCCACCGGCTTCTCCCTCAGCTTTTAAATGACCTAATTTTGCTTGCGTCTCTTTTATTTTTGCCTGGGCTTCTTTCACTTTGCCCATTATACTCATGATGTCAAACATAGCGCATTTATTTATTTAATCTCAAATATACAGTTTTTGTCTGCGGAAAAGGGTTTAAGTTATTCTCAAAATATCATCAAAATATCAACCTACGTTTACCCGAACATACTATTGGTTTCCGAGAATATTTTAAACCTATTTATCGCATGTAACCTTTAGGCAGAATTATTCGATATTATAAGTGTACGCAGTCAAAATTAAACCCAAACCATTATGAAGACTATTGAAATCATTGAAAAGGAATTAATAGCAGACCTTCGCTTTTCTTTAAGAGAAGTATTGACGGATTCAGAAGCCATCAAAATGAGGGAAAGTAATCTTCATAGGGCACAGACTTTGGGAAATTTGCTCAGACATAAAGTGAAAATTACTTTTGAAACAGCCGATCAGAAAATTTATCAGGTAAATACTACAGTTTGGGCGGTAGGCAATCGCTTTGTTCAATTGAAGCGAGGCTTGTTTATACCTATTTCCAGTATTTATGAAGTTGACTGACGAACTTACCCCAATTTAGCTAAAACCGTCTCTAAGTCAAGTTTTTCCTGATTACCAGATTGCAAATCTTTGAGCGTAAGCTTTTCTTCTGCGACTTCTTCTGAACCTAGGATCACTACATAGGGAATCCTTTTCTTGTCAGCATAGGCCATTTGCTTCTTGATTTTGGCTACTTCTGGATAAAGTTCGGCAGCAATATTTGAAGCCCGAAGTTTCTGTAAGATCCGGAGCCCATACTCCATGCCCTCTTGTTCAAAATATGCTATGAGGACTTTTGTGCTCGTCTCAAACGAATCCGGGAAAAGATTCAGTTCGTCCATCACATCATAAATCCTATCCACACCAAATGAAAAACCAACGCCTGAAACGCCGTCAAGACCAAAAACACCTGTAAGGTTGTCATATCTACCCCCTCCACTTACGGAGCCAATGGCTACATCATGGACTTTAACTTCAAATATGGCACCAGTATAATAAGACAATCCCCTTGCAAGTACCGGATCGAATTCAACATGGGAGTCTTTCGCTCCTGCTTTAGCCAATAATCCCAAAACTTCTTTAAGTTCTTCCAAGCCTTTCATTCCTGTTTCAGAACTGCTTAAGAAGGCTGAGAAAAAATCAAGCTTTGCTATATTGTCTCCGGTTAAAGCTGTAACTGGTTGCAATTTTTCAGTGGCGTCCTGCGCAAAACCTTTTGAAGCAAGCTCATCCTGGACTTTGGCCCAACCGATTTTGTCAAGTTTATCTATGGCTACGCAAAGTTCTGACTCCCTCCCTCCTGCACCGATGGCCTCTGCAAGACCTGTGAGCACCTTTCTGTTATTCATTTTGATGCTGTAATCTTTGATGCCTAAACCTTTAAATACTTGGTTGATCATCAAGATTATTTCCAATTCACAAATCAGACTATCAGTCCCTACCACATCTGCATCACACTGATAAAATTCCCTATATCGACCTTTTTGGGGCCTATCTGCCCGCCATACCGGCTGAATTTGGTACCTTTTGAAAGGAAAACTGATCTCGTTTTTGTTCATTACTACATACCGGGCAAAAGGAACCGTCAAATCATATCTTAAGCCTTTTTCAGCAACCTTGGGCAAAGTAGCCTGAGCCCCTTTTTCGAGGTCACTTGTAGTAACGTCCTTTAGGTAGTCCCCACTATTCAATATCTTGAACAAAAGCTGATCACCTTCATCACCATACTTACCTGTAAGGGTGGAGAGGTTTTCCATGGCTGGAGTTTCAATCTGTTGGAAACCAAATATGCGAAAGGTATTTTTGATCGTGTCTAAAATGAAATTCCTTCTATACATTTGAACTGGACCGAAATCACGCGTTCCTTTTGGCAATCCAGGCTTTTGTATGGACATAGCTAATTTAAATTTTGGTCAAAGTTAAGTAAAATCAAATTTTTATCTTAATTTTGCGCTTCATTTGAGATCATATAAAGAGATAAGGATATGGCTGTTACTACTTTAAAAAGAAAACTGAGGAGAAAGAGACAAGGTCAAAATACCAGAGTCATTAAAATCAAGCAATTGAGTGCCAAGCCGGTAATCAAAAATGTTGATATTGAAGAGCTGAAAAAAAGCTTCGAAAAATAAGCTGACCATCCCAGAAAGAAATTTTGTAAGCCCTGGCCAAAGTCGGGGCTTCTTTATTTTCCGCGTTTGCCCAATTCCACTACCCGGAGATTTTTGATCTGTCCCTGATCAAGTTCAAAGAGCAACATTGTTTTTACTACATGAAATCCATGATTGCCAACAGCCCCAGGATTCATATACAGTACATGGAGGGCATGGTCAAACTCCACTTTGCAGATATGGGAATGGCCACATACAAATAACTGAGGGGAATAAGATTTCAACTTATTTTTTACGCCTTTTGCATAGTAAGGCGGTTTGCCTCCTATATGCAACATATAAATTTTGACTGCTTCAACTTCAAAAAAGAGCTCTTCCGGCAATTCCTGCCTCGCTTCCGTACCATCTATATTTCCGGTTATGATTCGATGGATTTTGCCGGCAGGAAGTTGATCAAGGACACTTAAATCACCGACATCACCTGCATGCCAGATTTCATCTGCAGATTCCATGTGGATATAGGCTTTGGGATCAATATACCCATGGGAGTCAGATATTAATGCGATTTTTTTCAAATTATTCTAATTATATAATAGTTAAAAGTAAATTTAGCTCAGGCTTACATGCATTTAAAAATCTTTTATAGATACCATCAAAACAACCTAAACACATGAAACCATTTGTAGCAAAACTTTTACCTCTATTTGTGGTGGCGATTTTGATTGCCTCTGTGGGTTTTGCCCAAGAAGGTGCTCCACAACTTAGCCCTGAAGTATTTGAACAATTATCAAAGAAAAGCAAAAAGTCGGTGATTCTTGATATCCGAACTCCCGAAGAAATAGCAGAAGGTCACCTTGAAGGAGCTACTTTTATCAATTTTCTCGGAGAAGATTTCGAAAATCAGCTGCTCACCTTGAACAAAAAGAAAACCTATTATGTGTATTGCAGGTCTGCAAAGCGCACAATTCCAGCAACTGAAAAGATGATGGCTATGGGATTCAAAAAAGTTTTTATGCTTGAAGGGGGGATCAACAACTGGAAAGAGCAGGGCAAACCTGTAGTAAAACCCGAGTAATCAGCCGCCTACATCAACCGAAAAGCAGCCTGTAAAATCATTGTCATTTTATGACGGTGATTACCAAATGTAGTTTTGGAATTGAGCAATTACTTTCTATTTTTACGAGCCAAAATACTGTTTTGTAATGAGAGTAATTCAATTTAGAGAAGCGATCAGAGAAGCCATGTCAGAAGAAATGAGACGCGATGAAAACGTGTTTCTCATGGGTGAAGAAGTGGCTGAATATAATGGAGCTTATAAAGTTTCACAAGGAATGCTGGACGAATTTGGTCCTAAAAGGGTCATTGACACCCCTATTGCCGAACTTGGTTTTGCAGGACTTGGTGTAGGTGCAGCCATGAATGGATTGAGGCCAGTGATTGAATTCATGACCTTCAACTTCTCCTTGGTTGCTATTGATCAGATCATCAATTCCGCCGCTAAAATGCTAGCCATGTCAGGTGGCCAATACAATGTTCCAATTGTATTCAGAGGACCTACAGGAAATGCTGGTCAGCTTGGTGCCACTCACTCCTCAAACTTTGAAAATTGGTTCGCCAATACTCCTGGGTTAAAGGTGGTTGTTCCTTCCAATCCTTATGACGCAAAAGGCCTCCTAAAGGCTTCGATCCGTGATAACGATCCCGTGATTTTCATGGAGTCAGAATTGATGTATAGTGATAAAGGTGAAGTTCCTGAAGGGGAATACCTCCTACCTATAGGCGTTGCCGATATCAAAAGAAAAGGGAAAGATGTTACCATCGTCTCTTTCGGAAAAATGATGAAAGTAGCACTGGAAGCTGCTGAAGAACTTGCAAAAGACGGTATTGAAGCTGAAGTAATCGATTTGAGGACAGTTAGACCAATTGATTATGCAACCATTCTGACTTCTGTCAAAAAGACCAACAGATGTGTAGTAGTAGAAGAAGCCAATCCCATTGCTGCTATTTCTTCAGAATTGACATACAATATCCAGAGAAATGCTTTTGATTACCTTGACGCTCCTGTTATCCGAGTCAATTCAATGGATATCCCATTGAGCTACGCGCCTACTTATATAGAAGCCACTATTCCAAACGTAAAGCGCACATTAGATGCTGTGAAACAGGTAATGTATAAAAAATAAGCTTTTAATAATCCTTTAAAAGCATAAAAAATCCCGATCGGTAAAACCAGTCGGGATTTTTCTTTTATGGACCTTATCAATTAATTGTTGATTATTGCTGCATTACCATCAGATCCTTCCTTGAGATCTTCATTGGTAACGCCACGTTTTCTTCTTCTGGCACCTTCCATACTCAATTTTCCGATTCTATAGGTAAAGTTCACCTTAAAGTTCATGTTTCGCATACCTACAGTACTTTGCTGTATGATTGTAGGTGTAGTCAGCTCGTTGTTGATTCTGAAAACCTGCGTAAAGAAGTTTTCTGCCCCAAAACCTATACTGCCTTTTCTTTCATTGAATTGTTTGTTCAGATTAAGTCCATAGACTCCAAAACCACCTGAACTTCCTTGAAGCTCAACCTGTCTGCCTCTCATAAAAGTAAATACCTGAATCTGCCAATCTTTTGGTAGGGTATAATTACCAAACAACCTCCCACTGATGACAAATCCTTCATTTGAAGCGGCATATAAAGGATCTTCGTTTCCGTTTGTCAATCTCGCATAGTAGGTATCGATGCTTCCATTAAGGGAAAATTTGCCTGAAAGATTGATATTAGAGAAGATAGAAAGTCCGTACGCAGTTTCTTTACCGATATTTTCAAAAGTAGTGAATATCACATCATTATCTTGGACAGTTCTCACAGGCTGAATAGAACCAGTCGTGTTTCTGATGAAAGTCGTGAAATTCAAAGATGAACCTTTTACAAAAGTGCTATAGGCCAATTCATAATTATCCGTCAATTCCGGTTCTAAAAGTGGATTACCTTGGGATATCTGCTGAGGGTTGGCATCATTGATATTTGGATTAAGGAAATTTAAAGAAGGTCGCTGTACTCTTCTGTTGTAAGCGGCTTTGATCATGTTTCCTTTTGCCAGCTTCCTGCTAAGATTTACACTTGGCACCCATAGCCCATAAGCAGGAATATCTGCTGGCATTTCAGAATTCCTAAAATCAGCTTCAATAGCTGTGTATTCATATCTCAATCCTCCTTTAGCCGTGTAGTTTTTCAAAAAGCTTGAAGTAAAGGAAGCATAACCTGCTGTTACGTTTTGGTCATAGCTGAACTCGTTGGATCTCACTACGTCGGTGATTTCTACAAAAGGACCATCTGCCCCAACTGAAGTGAAATAGGAGAAATCGCTGATAGCTTTTCTGAGGATATTTTTAGCACCATATTCAAGAAGCTGACCTTTACCAGAACCTACTGGTGTCACATAATCAAGTTGTACAGTATATTCCTGGTTGATTCCCTCATTGTAATTTTTGACCCTGCTGATGATGCCATTGAAGCTCCCGTCATAAAGGCTGTTGATGAAATCATTGTTCAAATTACTTTGGCTATAGAGTCCGGAAATACTGAATTCCCTCATTGGTTTTTCAAAAGTCTTGGTATAATTGAAGTTGACATCAACGTTGTTGTTGAAATTGGTCACATTTACATCTCTTAAAACTGAACTTATCAAGGCATTTTCAAAAAATGTCTGAGTCAATAGTCCATCTTGTCTGTTTTTCATATTTCTCAGACCGAAAGACACTGATGCCGTCATAAAATTGTATTTGTTGATGTCATAATCCCAACCAAAGTTGTATCGGCCAAAAGCCATATTGTTGCGGGTGTCTGCAGACTGTAAAATATTCAGGTTTGTACCGTCCGCATTGGTCACCAACTGTTGGTTGTCAAAAAATCCGGTAATATTATATCCTGCTCTACCGAATCCACCAAGAGTATAACCCATTTTACCTCTTTTAAGGCTAGCATTCACACCTAAGTTTGACCCTCTAAGGCCGACACTACTGTTGAGGTTGAGCGATCCACCTTGTAAGTTGTTTTTCTTGGTTATGATATTGATAACTCCTCCAGTCCCTTCTGCGTCATATTTTGCAGATGGTGAGGTGATGACTTCTATAGATTTAATTTCCTCAGCCGGAATCTGCTTCATGGCTTCGGCAATGTTATTGGCCACCACTGCAGACTGTTTACCGTTGATCAGGACCAGAATTCTGGAACTTCCCCTCATGGACACATTTCCATCTAAGTCTACGGAAAGCATGGGAACTCTTCTCAAGACATCCGTAGCATCGCCGCCGATTAGCGTTTTATCATTCTGTGCATTGTAGATTGTTCTATCTACTTTTTCCTCAATCAAATCCCTCTGTCCGGTGACAGTTACTTCCTCAAGAGCCACAGCTTCTTCTTCCATGGAGATGTTTCCCAGATCAATTTGGCTATTTGATTCAGAAAGTTCAAAAGGTTTGGAGACAAATGCCTGATAGCCGACGAATGTTGCCTGTACAAAATAATTACCTGCTTTAAAGCCGCTGATTACAAACTTCCCATTGAAGTCGGCAACAGCACCTGCTACGTTTTGTTGGGTCTGGGCATCTACAAGTGCCACTGCTGCATAGGGTACAGGTTGTTTGGTAGCGTAATCTACAATTACACCTGAAACATTGAACCCTGATTTAGCTGTAGGACTATTCTGAGCAATTGCCAATGGGGTGATCAGCATAGCAATCATCAATAGGGGTAAAAAGAGTTGGTTTAGTAATTTTGTCATGGTAAAATAATTTGCGGTATAATATGGCCGGTTTATGACAACAAAGGAACTATAGCTGAAAGAGAAAAGAAAAAGCAATAGACGGACCTAGGCTTATTTGTCGACCAAAACCCTTATTCACCTGATAAAGTCAAATCTCAGCTTTGAGGCATGCTTTCATCCCCTTAAATCACTGGTTTCAGCGATGATATCATAGGATTGGGCGATTGTTTGCTACTTAACCCTAAATTTTCTTTTAGCTTTAAGAGATATAACCAAGCCATGACCAAGTCCCCGTTCAAAAAAAGAATCTCTGTACTGATCCATATCCTAGTCTGGGGGCTACTGGGATCTATATTATTTTTATTCGGACCGCTCTCTTGGAAAGTAGAGTTACCGACGGAATTTTGGATCATGCAATTGTCTCGGTTCACCCTGTTGATTCTGGCATTTTACCTCAACCTTTACTACTTTATTCCCAAGTTCCTCTTCAAAAACAGTACAGTCACGTTTCTCATTATCACCCTACTCAGCGGAATAGGCTATCTATTATTGCTTTATACTTATGATGAAGTGATGAATATGTCCATGGTAATGCACAAGGCAATCAGGCCTAACATTCCATACACCCCCAAGCCCAGAAACCTTACTTATGATTTCTATTCGCTGGTAACTTACTATCTGGTGATCGGAATAGGTACAAGTATAGGGGCTGTACAGCGTTGGCAAGCAGAAGAAGAGGTACGCTCAGCTTATGAACAGCAAAGAATCAATTCGGAGCTGCTTTACCTGAAAGCCCAAATCAATCCCCATTTCTTTTTCAATACGCTAAATAACATCTATTCCCTCATCAATCTAGATGTAGAAAAGGCTAAAACAGCACTGCTAAAGCTCAGCAGAATGATGCGGTACGTATTGTATGAAACAGAAAAACAACATACATTTTTGACCAAAGAAGTTGATTTTATCAGAGACTATATAGAACTGATGCGGCTAAGGCTTTCAGGCAAGGTGGTTTTACAGATAGAAATTCCTGAAAAAGTCATTGAAGCAGAGATTGCACCGATGTTGTTGCTCCCATTTATAGAAAACTGTTTCAAACACGGTATCAGCTCGCAACAGGAAAGTTCAATTTTAGTGTCCTTAAAAGTCCAAGAAAATGTTTTGATCCTAGAGACAAAAAATAAAATATTCAAATCTGCCGAAAATACACCAGAGGGAAATGCAAGTGGAATTGGGCTATCTAACACCATGCGTCGGTTAAACCTGCTCTACCAGGATAGGCACCAACTTGAAATCTCCCAAAATGAAAGTTCAAATGAGTATCATGTATTTTTAACTCTTAATCTGAAATGAAACTCAAGTGTATAGCTGTCGATGATGAGCCTCTAGCATTGGACTTAGTCTGCAAATTTGTGGAACAAACTGCCTTTTTGGATTTAGAGGGAAAATTTGACAACGCAATAGAAGCATTGGCCTATATCAATCAAAATGCTATAGATCTTGTTTTTCTTGACATTCAAATGCCTGATCTATCAGGAATGGAACTTGCAAGGGTGCTTGAAGGAAAGGCCAACAGCAAAAAACCTAAAATAATTTTTACTACTGCCTACAATCAATTTGCTATTGAAGGATATAAAGTTGATGCTTTAGACTATCTCCTTAAACCTTTCAGTTATGAGGAATTTCTGGTTGCGGCAGGAAAGGCATATCAGCATTATGAGAAAATGAATTCCATAACTCCAGCTGCTAACCAGCCAGATTATATATTTCTCAAAGTTGAATACCAGTTAGTCAAAATCAACCTGTCAAATATTACCCACATAGAAGCCTATAAAGATTATATAAAGGTTCATCTCACTGATAAGCCAAATCCAGTTTTATCCCTTACCAGTTTAAAAAATATGGAAGACATGCTGCCTTCAGATAGATTTATGCGGATCCACCGTTCTTTTATCATTAATCTGGAACACATTCATTCTATATCCCGAAACGTTGTGCATATAGGAAACACCCACATTACCGTAAGTGAAAATTACAAAGATACCTTCCTTCAGTTTATCAATAAATGGATGGGGTAATCAGATATTTTTCTAATTGACAATATTATCAAAGAAGACTTGAAAGGATCACCAATACCTATCTAGTAATACTAATCTTTTTTTAAAGGTATTGAAGTCAATTGGAAGCGGATTGGACAGCGGAAACGAAAGTGCAAGAAAAACTGCAGGTGCCACTTATGCTACATTTAATGCCGCATTGGGAAGTTCAGGATTGGCTTCTGTATTTGCTCAAAACGAACTCACTGTTTTTGCTCCTACTGATGCTGCATTCGCAGCTTTAGGCCTCAATCCTGGAAATATCAGAAATGTTCCTAACCTCCAAAACATCCTGCTTTATCATGTAGTAGCCGGAACTGTTCTCTCTACAGATCTTACAAATGGATATGTGCCTACAGTAAATGGCGCAGCTGTTGAAATCAATCTTAACGCAGGTGCAAAGGTAAACGATGCCAATATAGTAATGGTAAATACCAGAGCCAGAAACGGGGTTATACATGGTATTGACAAAGTGTTGTTACCTCCTACGCAAAATATTGTAGAGATTGCGGCAGGAAATGAAAACTTTTCCATCCTCGTTGCGGCCGTTGAAGCTGCAGGATATGTAGAATTATTGGCTACAACTAACAACCTGACAGTATTTGCTCCAACAAATGATGCATTTTTAGACTTACTTAAGGAGTTAGGTTTTGATTCGCTTGAAAAACTATTAGATAAAATTCAAGTGGAAGGCTTGCAAAAAGTCTTGGCTTACCATGTTTTTTCTGGAAGGGTTTTTTCTAGCGACTTGTCCAACACCTCTATTAAAATGTTATCTGAAGATGAATTAACTATTGATGTAAGTGGCCCAAGCTTGATCGATTTAAGCGGTCGAGTATCTGGAATTGTCGCAACAGACATTCAAGCTACAAATGGAGTCATCCACGTTATTGATAAGGTTGTCCTTCCATTTGAATAAATAATTTAAAGGAGGCTTTCTCATAAGCCTCCTTTCTTAACTTTTATAATGTTGATATTTTTCTAAGTATCCTAAAAATTTTCCTGGATTTCATTTTTCGGTATTTTATTTGCTCTGCAAGCTCCACTCAAAGGACAATTCCTTATAAAATTCTGAACTTTTTATAAGTTTCTGTAGTATTAAAAAGGGAAAATTTAAATTCAATAGATGACGGAAGTGGATAAATCATTTATGCGAATGGCTATTGCATTAGCAGAATCCGGTGTAAAAGATGGATTAGGCGGTCCTTTTGGATGTGTTATCGTCAAAGCAGGACAAGTAGTTGGTGCTGGATCAAATAGGGTTTTGGATACCAATGACCCTACTGCCCACGCAGAAATAGTGGCCATCCGTGATGCATGTAAAAATTTAGGTACTCATCAGTTGCAAGGTTGTACAGTTTTTGCTTCATGTGAACCTTGTCCGATGTGCCTCGGAGCGATCTATTGGGCAAGACCGGATAAAGTTTATTTTGGTAACAGTAAAGAAGACGCTGCATCAGTGGGATTTGATGATGCTTTTATTTATCAAGAAATCAATCTCCCTCCTGCTTCGCGCAAAATTCCCTTTATCCGGACTGAGATCAAGGAAGCTGGAGACGCATTTAAAATCTGGACAGAAATTGAAAATAAAACATTATACTAATCTAAATTTAAAACCTATGAAAAAGTTATTCTTTTTAGCAGTTCTTGGCCTTCTAGCTTTTGCCTGTGCCAGGGAAAAATCAATTGAGGAAAGATACTTGTATGAAGGAGACAAAATTGTAGATCTGGAAACAGGCGATGAATATATTTTGGAAGATGAACAAGAGATAACCGTCACGCATAAAGATGGTACTACGGAAAGACTCCCCATTGCAGAGGCTCCGTTTTTTGGTTCTCCCATATCAGATAGTCTAGTACAGGCATGGGAGGCAAATTTTAATGCAAGACAGGAAAGGCTTATTGGTGAGAAAAGAAACGTTCTGAGAGAGGCCCGAAAACAAAGATATGCAGAACTATCCGATGAAGAGCTAATGAAACGCTTTCAGGATGCACATAAAAGAGGTGATGAAATGGCGCTTCAAATGGACATGATGGGGGAATTGGTTGAAAGAGGAGCTGTATCTGCTGACCAAGCTCCAGACTTATTGGAAATTTCCCCTGATCTAGTCGATCTGGAAATTGAGATCCATGAAGACGCCACTTTAGAAAACAATTAAACAGACCAACAAACTTAAGTACCAAAACACCATGCCCTTAGGGGCATTTTTTTTTGCAGCACAATGTGATGAAGATCACTGTGATAGGGAACTGTCTGGGCTAATTTAGGGCCATCACCAAAACCCAAAACCATGAGCCACTATCAGATTCTCATCATAGGCGGAGGCACAGCAGGCATTACCGTCGCAGCTCAATTGAAGAGGAAAGACAAGACGCTTCAAATTGCCATCATTGAGCCCTCAGAATTTCACTATTATCAACCTGCATGGACTTTAGTAGGTGCAGGCACATTTGATTTTCGCGCAACTAAAAAAAGAGAAATAAACTACATTCCGAAGGGGGTTACTTGGATCAAAGACAAAGCAACTGAGCTCAGACCTGAAACCAATACAGTATCTACAGCATTCTCCGGTACATTCACTTATGATTATCTGGTATTGGCTCCTGGATTAGTGATGGCACCTGAACTTTTACCGGGACTTAAAGAAGCACTTGCCACTCCAAATGTATGCAGTAACTATACAGATCCTGAAAAAACATGGAAGGTACTGCAAAATTTCAAGGGAGGAAATGCTGTATTTACCCAACCTACTACTCCTATTAAATGTGGGGGGGCTCCTCAAAAAATCATGTACTTGGCAGAAGATTACTTTAGAAAAAGTGGCAAAAGGGAAAAATCCAATGTCATTTTCGCTACTCCGGGCACTGTGATTTTCGGAGTTCCGGAATATGCTAAGACTTTGAACAAGATCGTGATCGATCGCGACATCATCTTGAAGACCTATTACGCACCTATACATATAGATCCTGCAGCACAAATCATAACATTCAAATATACCCATTCCAACATCGCGCAGTGTGCCCAATCCATAGTAGGAAAAATCGGCGAGGAGCTAATTGGGGAATCTGAAATTAAGATCAAATATGACATGCTACATATCGCTCCTCCACAACAAGCACCGGAATTTGTAAGGATGTCCCCTTTGGCTTTGCAAGAAGGTCCTAACAAAGGCTGGGTCGATGTAAACATCAACACCTTGCAGCATCTGAGGTATCCGAATGTATTTGCACTAGGTGATGTGGCAGCATTGCCAACAGCCAAAACCGGAGCTGCGATCAGAAAACAAGCCCCTGTTGTATCAGGCAACATCTATGCTTTGATAAAGGCAAACCAATTAAGCAATCAAAAATATGAAGGCTACTCTTCCTGCCCTCTAGTGACAGGGTACGGAAAAATGGTCCTTGCAGAGTTCAAATACGACAATGTTAGAGACAGCGATCCATTGATATCCACTTTTGTAGACACAACAAAAGAACAATACAGCATGTGGTTGCTCAAAAAATATGCACTCCCATTTATGTACTGGGATATGATGTTAAAGGGTAGAGCATAAAAGCTGATGGAGGAAAGGAAGCCTGTTTTGACCTTTTAAATAGACTTCCTTTCCTAAGCATCATTATGCAGATGAAAAACACCCAAATCATCCTTACATTCGCCCAAACTTCGTAGGCGTCTTCTGCATAAAATGACCAAATCCTTTCTGATTATCCTATTATTTCTCCTGTCTATTAAAGCATCGGCACAGCAGCTGTTAGTATTGGATGCCAATACTGGTTTACCTATACCTATGGCAAATGTCTACCATCAGAACACCAGGGAACTAGGTATTACGGATCAATCAGGCAAAACAGACATCGCTGCGTTTCGGTATTTTGACAAAATCGCTATTAGTTCTTTTGGCTATAAAACCACTATCAAATCCTTCAAAGAATTGGAGGAAGCAGGATTTATCGTAAAGCTCTCAACAGGATTTGTTGCCCTCCAACAGGCATTAGTCTCTGCAATCCGATGGGAGCAGCCAAGAGCTGAAGTCCCTGCCCACATTACAACTATTGACAAAAATGCCCTTAGGCTTTGGGGACCACAAACGGCAGCAGATATGCTGGCAAGAACAGGGGAGGTTTTTGTTCAAAAAAGCCAGCAAGGTGGAGGCAGTCCTATGATAAGGGGATTTTCAAGTAATAGACTGTTGTACACAGTAGATGGTATCCGGATGAATACTGCGATTTTCAGAAGTGGCAACTTACACAACGTCATCTCTTTAGATCCGCTGGCAGTATCCAATACTGAAGTTTTTTTTGGACCAGGAGCAATTATCTATGGAAGCGATGCCATCGGAGCTGTAATGAGTTTTGAAACCCTTCAACCTGTATTTTCTGATTCGGCTAAATGGCATATTAATGGTTCTGCCACGGCAAGAACAGCAACAGCCAATAAGGAAAAGACATTTCACATAGACATGTCTTATGGCAATGATAAATGGGCTGGTGTAAGCAGCTTCAGCCGTTATGATTTCGGAGATCTTAAAATGGGTCGCTTTGGCCCTGAAGAATATCTGAAATTGACAAAAGTCATCACAGAAGAAGGGATAGACCGGCTGGTAGAAAACCCTAATCCCCGAATACAGCAACCTACAGGATATCAACAACTCAACTTGATGCAGAAGCTCCAGTTTAAGATTCAGGAAAATCTTGTCGTAGCATATGCATTTCATCATTCAGAAACCTCTTCTTTCGATCGGTTTGACAGGCTGATCCGGTATAGACCTAATGGATTGCCCCGAAGTGCCGAATGGAAATATGGCCCTCAAAAATGGCAGATGCACCACTTCCTTGTGCGTCATGATCAGGCCACTCCTCTATATGACCATGCATCATTTAATTTAGCTTATCAATATTTTGAAGAAAGTAGGATTGACCGCAATTTCAATGATCCTACAAGAAGGACAAGAACTGAAAAAGTGGATGCTTTTAGCCTAAATTTTGACTTAGTCAAGACTGTCGGAAAAGATCATAAGCTATTTTACGGATTAGAAGGCATCCTCAACCAGGTTGGATCTTTTGGAACTGACACCAACATTACCACAAACATGACTCAAGTCGGTGCGTCACGCTATCCCCAAGGCAATTGGTCATCTACAGCAGCTTATATCAGCTATCGCCACAAATTGTCCCCTAACTCCTTGTTGCAGTCCGGTGTAAGATACAGCAATTTTAATTTAAAGGCTGATTTCACAAACAACCTCCCATTCTTTCCTTTGCCTTTTACTACCATAAGGAATAATGCAGGAGCCATGACCGGTAATTTGGGATGGGTTTATACCCCTTCCCCCTTTTGGACATTTCACCTGAACGGATCCACAGGATTTCGTGCCCCTAATATTGATGATATCGGCAAATTTTTTGATTCCGAACCTGGGACAGTAATGGTACCCAATCCAGACCTAGATGTTGAATATGCCTATAATATTGAATTGAATGTTGGGAAAGTGATCGCCGATAAAATATCTGTAGACCTCACAGCCTATTATACCCTCCTGGACAATGCCTTAGTGCGAAGGGATTTTTTACTGGGCGGAAGGGATAGCATCATTTATGATGGAAATCTAAGTAAGGTCCTTGCTTTACAAAATGCCGCTTGGGTAGGCATCAAAGGATTTCAAGCATCAGTGGAATACCAAATTGACAATGCCTTCACCTTTTCCTCTAAAATCAACTTTCAACAGGGCACTGAGGTCATGGAAGATGGACAAAAGAGCCCTTCACGCCATGCTCCCCCTACTTTTGGAATGAGCAGAATCAACTATAAAAAGGGGAATGTCCAACTTCAGGCCTATGCAGAATACGCAGCCCAATTCAGTTTTTCCCAACTTCCATTGGAAGAAAGAGGAAAGCCAGAACTCTATGCAAAAGATAAAAACGGCCTACCATACAGCCCATCTTGGATGACAATAAACTTAAAATCTATCTACAATCTTAATCCATGGCTAAAAATAAATCTGGGTTTTGAAAACATCTTAGACCAACGATACAGAACCTACAGCTCAGGTATAGCTGCACCTGGGCGAAATTTGACAGTTGCCCTTATTGCTGATTTTTAATACCTTAACCACAAACTTACCCATATGCGGACTTTCTCTATCATCTTTATTCTGGTATTTGCGATTTGGCAAATACCTATGGCCCAAACAGTTTCTTCTGCCAATCATCGGATTGTTTTTCAACTGACCGATGGACAAACTGATGCCCATATCAAATTCCTACGGCAACTAAATAACATATTGGAAGCGGCCCCCAATGCACAATTGGCAGTTGTCACACATGGTATGGGTGTTGACCTGCTCAGGACGGAGAATAATGATCTGGAAAAGGAATTGGTCAAGTTAAAAGATATGGGTGTGGAGTTCATTGTGTGTCAAAATACCATGAAGCAGCGGAATCTTCAGCAATCATACTTTTTAGCGTGGATATCCTATGTGCCTTCAGCGATATTAGAAATTGTGACCAGACAAGAAAAAGGGTGGAGTTATATTAAGGCAGGGAGCTAACCATTTCAATTAAATTGAAAAACCAGGCCTACCACCAAAATGGAATATAATTTTCTAAATTGTCCTTGATTTCACGCATTTTTCAGACTTCCTTTTCATGATTGAGCAAATAGAAACTATTGCAAAAGAAATTGGTCCTATTTGGTCTGCATTTATTGCGACTGTATTTACCTGGATGCTGACCGCTCTTGGGGCTTCTCTGGTATTTCTTTTCAAAACCATCAGAAGATCCGTATTTGACACCTTGTTAGGGTTTACCGGTGGGGTAATGATTGCCGCAAGCTTCTGGTCCTTACTCAATCCAGGTTTGGAATATGCCAAAGAAATGTATCCCAATTACCACTGGGCTCCTATAGCAGGAGGATTTCTACTTGGGGGATTGTTTATTTTTGCACTTGACAAATGGTTGCCCCATTTGCATATCAATTTTGGTAAAAACGAATCAGAAGGGATTGCTACCAAGTGGCACAAATCTACTTTACTTCTATTGGCCATCACCATGCATAACATCCCTGAAGGATTGGCCATTGGTATTTTATTCGGAGCTGCAGCACAGGGAATTGAGGGCAGCAGTTTTGCTGCTGCCATTGCTTTGGCCATAGGTATTGGTATCCAAAATTTTCCTGAAGGAATGGCTGTAGCTATGCCTTTGAGAAGAAATGGTGTATCAAGATTTAAAAGCTTTTGGTATGGGCAGTTATCTGCAATCGTAGAGCCAGTTGCGGGAGTACTGGGGGCAGTTGCGGTAGTTTATATGAAAGGCTTGCTCCCTTATACCCTAGCCTTTGCAGCAGGCGCTATGATATATGTAGTTGTGGAAGAAGTAATTCCGGAAACACAACGGGACAAATACACAGATCTAGCAGTTCTGGGTTTTATGGTAGGCTTTACCCTAATGATGATTCTGGATGTATCATTAGGGTAAAACCCCACTTCCAAAATCAACTTTCTCCCAAGACTGGAGAAGGTTTGAATTGCGAAGTCCTAATCAACCCGAATTTTTCAATAGCGTATTTTTCAAGATGCGCCTCCATTTCGTCAAGGGAATCGGTCATCAAAAACAACTCCAAGTCTTCCTTGTTGATCGTGCCATAGTCAGCCATATGCTTGATATAGGCATACAAATGCTCATGAAATTCACTACACATCAATACCACGGGAAACCTTCTCATCACCTTTGTCTGGATCAAGGTGAGCGCTTCAAAAAACTCATCTAGGGTACCAAAGCCTCCAGGCATGACCACAAATGCAAAGCTATATTTGGACAACAGAACCTTTCTGACAAAAAAGTATTTGAAATTCATCCATTTGTCCAGGTAAGGATTCGGAAACTGTTCGAAAGGCAGGATGATGTTACAGCCAATTGATTTGCCCCCCACTTGTCTTGCACCTCTATTTGCTGCTTCCATAATACCTGGACCTCCTCCAGTCATAACAGCAAACCCCATCCGGGACAATCTTTCCCCGACCTCAACACCTTTTTGATAAAACTCATCCGTTTCTTCAAATCTGGCAGATCCGAAAACAGTCACACAAGGGCCTACAAAATGCAGCATTCTAAATCCCCTGATAAATTCTAATAAAACTTTGATTACAAATTTAAATTCTTTCCATCTGGTCTGAGGACCTGCAAAAAAAGCTTTTTCTTCTGGGTTTACTAATGGAGAAAATGGATTAGGTTTTTCTTTAATCATAACTGACAATATTATAGTCGGAGGGCAAATTTACGGTAATGATCAAGAAAAGTTACTTTGCCTTCAATTTTTATCCTCTTTTAGGTCCTTTCACTTCTGATTTATTGCTCATGTTGTCAAAAATCTGGAAGAATTGGCCATGATTCTTTATTTTAGAATAAATCCTACTGCTATGAATAGAAGAACCTTTACTCGCCTTGCCGGTGTGGCAACAATCGGTGTTACCACCATTCCTTACGCTATGGCTAATACAACCAATAGACTCAGATTAGGCGGGCCATTATTTGGGAAGTACAGTACTCCTGAAGAGTGGGTAAGCCTTGTCAAAGCAGAAGGGTATTCAGCGGCATATTGTCCTATAGGGACAGGTGTGAGTGATACAGAAATCCTTGCTTACCGAAAAGCTGCAGAAAAATCAGACATAATCATTGCTGAAGTAGGTGCCTGGTCCAATCCCATCAGTCCAAATCCAGAAACAGCCAAAGAAGCATTGGATAAATGTGTAGCATCACTACTTCTGGCTGAAAAAATAGGCGCCAAATGCTGTGTGAATATTGCCGGTTCCAGAAATGCAAGGGTATGGGCAGGACCTCATGAAGACAATTTTTCTGAGGAAACTTTTGACATGATTGTAGCAACGACCCGAAAAATCATAGACGAGGTCAAACCTACACAAACGTATTATACCTTGGAGGCAATGCCATGGATATTCCCCGAATCACCTGATGCTTACCTCAAGCTGATCAAAGCCATTGACCGAAAAGCATTTGGAGTTCATTTAGACCCAGTGAACATGGTCACTAGCCCTTCACTATTCTTTTCTAATGGAAAACTGATTAGAGAAGCTTTTAATAAACTTGGCCCTTATATCAAAAGCTGCCATGCAAAAGACCTGATTCTCAAAGAAGATACATTTATGCCGCAGTTTGACGAAGTTAGACCTGGTCTAGGCAAAATCAATTACACAATTTTTATCGAAGAATTGCAAAAGCTACCCTCCGTTCCCTTGATGATGGAACATCTCAGTAATGCGGAGGAATATAGGTCAGCTGCCCAATACATTCGAAAGGTATCTGGCACTTGATTATTTACTTAATTGAAGAATCCTAAAAGCTCCCCTCAATACAATAAGAAAAACCAATCCACCTACAATAAGATCCGGGTAGGGAGAGGAGGTGGCATAGACCATTACCCCTCCAACAATGACTCCGGCATTGATGATGATATCATTTGAGGTGAAAATCATAGAAGCTTTCATATGTGCTTCAGTGGAAACTGCTTTGCGAAGCAAATAAAGGCATATTGCATTGGCCAATAAGGCAAAAGATGACATCACAATCATCAGCATAAAATCAGGCTGTGCTTCAACACCTGCAAATCGTCTGACTACTTCTACTAATCCTGCAGCTGCAAGTAATATCTGGAAGTATCCTGCCAGTTTGGCAACCTTCTTTTTAAAAAAAGTGGATTTGCTTACAGCTACGAGACTCAATGCATATACCAAAGCGTCAGAAAGCATGTCAAGACTATCGGCTATCAATCCCATAGAGTCAGCTATCCAACCCACTAGTAATTCCAAAATAAAAAATAGCAAGTTGATCAATAGCACCTGGATTAAAATCCTGCTTTGGAGTGAAGTACTGGCATTTAGCACTCCTGAAAAATGCTCTGTACGCAGAAAATTGCTATCCAATCCTAGGCTATTGACCTTATTTCCTACTTCGGTAATGTCACCTTCATGGATAACTGTGAGGATCCTGTTTTCAAGATCGAAATCAAGCTGCTTTACTTCCTTAAATTCCTTTAAACTGAGATTGATCATTTCCACTTCTGCTGGACAATCCATTTTTGCGACTTTAAAACGACTTTGCTTCAGGTCAGAAGTTTGCATAGGTTTTCCGCGTATTAAAACTCAAAGATAAACATTCCCTGTTTTTTATTGAGACACACTTTATTCATTTATAGACAGTGTGAGGATAAATTTAAATGTTTAATTCATTGGGCTTAAAGGCACAGATTAATCCCTAATCTTTTACTTTTGAATTGACATGGAACCAAGAATCGACGCACCTACTCTTTCAACACTTCAAGAAAAGGCAAAAAATGCTTTGCAGGATTACTTTGGCTATAGCCAGTTTAGGGGACAGCAGGAGGAAATTGTCATGCATGTTCTGAAAAAAAAGGATGCCGTAGTGTTGATGCCTACTGGAGGAGGCAAGTCAATTTGTTATCAGGTTCCTGCGGTGATTTCAGAAGGCCTTACCTTGGTAATTTCACCATTGATTTCTTTGATGAAGGATCAAGTTGACGCTTTAAACAGCAATGGTATTCCCGCCCAGTTTTTGAATTCATCCCAAAGCATCAGTGAGCAGCGGTTTATTTCGAATGAAGTTCAAGCCGGTAAAATCAAGCTGCTTTACATTGCACCTGAACGACTTTTCAAAGGGGCATATCCCTTAATGGATTTTCTAAAAAACGTGAAATTATCTCTGGTCGCTGTGGACGAAGCCCATTGCATTTCTCAGTGGGGGCATGATTTCAGACCTGAATACCTAAAGGTGGGAGATTTGAGAAGGGAATTTCCTGATGTTCCATTTATCGCATTGACTGCCACTGCAGACAAACTTACCCGTAAGGATATTGCAGAAAAACTAAATTTTGTAAATCCCAGATGGTTTATTTCTTCTTTTGACCGCAGCAATATTACCTACCGAGTGACTCCAAAGAAAAACTCAATGGAGAAGCTTCTGGAATTCTTAGATGTCCATCAGAAAGATTCGGGGATTATCTATTGTCTCTCGCGCAAAAACGTCGAAGAAACCGCCCAAAAACTTCAGGATGCCGGTATAAAAGCTCTCCCTTACCATGCAGGACTAACGAGAGAGCAACGTGAAAAAAACCAGGAGCTATTCATCAAAGACGAAGTAAAGGTAATGGTGGCTACCATAGCCTTTGGCATGGGAATAGACAAATCAAATGTAAGATTTGTGGCACATATGAACATGCCACAGAATATTGAGGGCTATTACCAAGAAACAGGACGGGCAGGTAGAGATGGCTTACCTAGTGAGGCGCTACTTTTTTATAGTGCAGGTGATTTTATGACCCTTTCCCGAATGCTGGAGCAAGGGGACAATCAGGACTTTTCAGAAATCATGCAGCGCAAGCTGGAGAAGATGAAATCTTACTGTCAAAGCAATACCTGTAGGAGACAATATCTGCTTCAATACTTCGGCGAAGCGCATCAAGGAGCTTGTGCCAACTGCGACATCTGCTTTCAAAAAGATAAATTGATTGACATGACAGTACCTGCCCAAATGCTGCTGTCTACTGTGGCCCGATTAGATGAAAACTATGAATTGGGATATGCAGTGCTGGTACTGAGAGGTTCGCAATCAGCCAAAATCCAACCTCAGCATCAAAAGCTTTCAGTGTATGGCATAGGTAAGGATAAGGCCGAAATGTTCTGGAAGGAACTTGGAGATCAGCTGTTACAGGCTGGTTATTTAGCCGAAGCAGGAAGTCAATTCCCAACACTAAAACTTACTACCCTGGCTTGGGAAAAATTGAAAAACAAAGAAAAAATCCTCCTTCCAAAAACAGAAGCACTTCCCAGACCGATCGCCTCGGTCCATCATGAAAGTGCACTGGATGAACTAAAGGTATTAAGGGCTCAGCTTGCCAATAAAGAAAATGTACCTCCATATGTGGTCTTCTCCGACAGCAGCTTAGTGGCTATGGCTACGTATTTCCCAACGACCGAACCCGCATTTCTTCAAATACCAGGAGTCGGAACCGTGAAAGCCAAAAGTTATGGGCCGGTGTTTATGAAACTCATCAAACAGCTAGTGGAGAAATATCACATAGAGGTTCCACCACCGCCAAAGGCATCAATCAAAGCCCCCAAAACCAATAGCTCTTCCTTATTGACGCTGAACATGTATCAATCGGGAATGAACATCCATCAGATCGTCAAAGAACGGAGTATGACCTACAATACTGTAGAGGAACATTTATGTGAATTGATCGAGAAAGGTAAAATCAAAGCAGAGGATTTTTTGTCTAAGGATGACATGCTCAATATCAGACTTGCTTACAGGAGGCAAGGCTCACATTATCTCAAACCGCTAAAAGAGCATTTTGGGGAGCGGTATTCCTATTTTCAATTGAAAGTTGCGCTGATTGGAGAGCGTTGATTAAGTAAAAAACAAAGTAAATCAAGTTAGATTCCCAGCGTTTACCGAAACCATAAATAAATAGCTTATTTTTGGGGGCAGACAAATTATCCATGCCAAAATCCTTTTCGCTTAAAAGTCTTTTTCTAGTCAGCAGGCCTGTAAACCTGTTGATATTGGCTTTTGCCCAAATGATGACAGCATATTTTCTTGTTGAAACGACAAGGACAGGACTCCCTGTTTTACAAGACATCAACCTTTACTTGATCATCGCCTCCACTGTTATTTTGGCTGCTTCTGGATACTTGATCAATGACTACTATGATGTCAAAATCGATTATATCAACAAGCCTGGGGAAGTAATTATCGGCAAAGGAATCAGAAGAAGAGCTGCTATTTTTTTGCACTCCCTACTCAATTTCGCCGGGGTGGCCATTGCTTTGATCGTAAGTCCAAGAATTGCCATAATTCATTTTGTCGCTACATTTTTACTATGGCTATATAGCAATCAGCTGAAGCGGTTACCTTTTATTGGTAACTTCACTGTAGCATTACTTACGGGAACCTCCATTTGGATCATCGGCTATTACTACCAGCAAAAGGAGCTCATTGTTTTGGCCTATGCCATATTTGCATTTTTCATGAATTTGATCCGTGAAATTCTTAAAGACATTGAAGATAGACAAGGTGACAGAAAGCATGGGTGTAAAACACTTCCTATTGTCATCGGCTTCAGGAATACCAAAAGAGTGATTTTTCTGATCGCACTTATTTTTGTTTTTGCCATCATTGTCGTCACATATAAAGTCAACAACATGCTACTCTTTTATTATTTCGCGGGGCTTAGTGTGCTATTTATGCTATTCTTGTATAAGATTTATATGGCAGACAGAAAAGACCATTTTTCCCAACTCAGTTACCTTTCAAAGCTTTTGATGCTGACAGGTATCATCAGTATGGGATTCTTGTAGGTCAAATAATGTCCATAAGAATGCAGGAAAAACTTCAGTTTTAACCAAAATTCAATTCCATAAAACTTTGAAAAAAATTGCCATCCTTGCCTCCGGAAGCGGCTCTAATGCAGAAAAAATCATGGAGTACTTCCAAACTTCTCCTAAGGCAGAAGTTGTCCTCATCGGGAGCAACAAAACCGATGCGTTTGTATTGGAGAGAGCCAGAAAATTCAATGTCCCCACCTTTACCTTTACCAAATCCGAACTCAATGGCGGAACGGTTGCAGAACGCCTACGAGCAGAGGGTGTAGACCTCGTTGTCTTGGCCGGATTTTTATTATTGATTCCAGACAACTTAATCAAGGCCTATCCAGACAGGATTGTCAATATCCATCCAGCGTTATTGCCTAACTTTGGCGGAAAAGGCATGTACGGAGCACGTGTACATGAGGCAGTCAAAAATGCTGGGGAAAAAGAAACAGGGATAACCATACATCTGGTCAATTCTGAATATGATAAAGGCAAGATCATATTCCAGGCCGCAGTAGAAATACTCCCAGAAGATGACCCTGAAACCATTGCTCAAAAAGTCCATAATTTGGAACACAAATACTTCCCAAATGTGATTGAAAGCCTGCTTTAATGGCTTGATTTTCCTACCTTTGCGACTTGAAAAAAATCTCACCTAAATAAAACCCGTTTATATTAGCCTTAAAGGCTTCTATACTACGAGCTTCACGACATGGCTACAAAAAAAATCAAATCAGCACTGATTTCTGTCTATTACAAAGACAATCTTGAACCAATAATTGCGCAACTTAAAGCGCAAGGTGTAACCATTTACTCAACAGGTGGCACCCAGCAGTTCATTGAAGATCAAGGGGCTCAAGTAACTCCAGTGGAAGAACTTACAGGATATCCGTCAATCTTTGGCGGCAGGGTAAAGACCTTACATCCAAAAATTTTTGGTGGAATTCTTTACAGAAGATCTGACGAGGGGGATTTGATCCAGGCAGGCGAATTTGACATTCCGGCAATTGACCTTGTGATTGTGGATTTATATCCTTTCGAAGAAACAGTTGCTTCTGGAGCATCTGAGACAGAAGTAATCGAGAAGATCGACATAGGAGGCATTTCGTTGATAAGAGCTGCTGCCAAAAACTTTAAAGACGTGGTTATCATTGCTTCCAAAGCCCAATATTCGGAATTGGAGGAAAAATTAAAAACCCAAGATGGTGCCACAACTCTTGAAGACAGGAGATATTTTGCTGCTCAGGCATTTCAGGTCAGCTCCAATTATGACACCCATATTTTCAATTACTTCAATAGGGATGAAAACATCCCGGTTTTAAAAATATCAGAAACCAACTCCACACCTTTGAGGTATGGTGAAAATCCACATCAAAGTGCCAGATTCTTTGGGAAACTTGATGAACTTTTTGATCAACTGAACGGAAAAGAGCTCAGCTATAATAACCTAGTGGATGTAGATGCAGCTGTAGCATTGATCGCTGAATTTGATGGAGAGACGGCTTTTGCTATCCTCAAACATACCAATGCCTGTGGTGTTGCTACCGCCGGATCGGTTAAAGAGGCCTATCAAAAGGCATTTGCTGCCGACACTACTTCAGCTTTTGGCGGCGTGTTGATCACCAACAAACCTGTCAATCTAGCCGCAGCCGAAGAAATGAACAGCCTGTTCTTCGAAGTATTGATTGCACCTTCTTTCGATGAGGATGCATTGACGCTTCTAAAAGGCAAAAAGAACAGGATTCTATTGAAACAAAAGATTCAGTTGACTGGAAAAACCCAGATCAAAACTTTATTGAACGGCATTATTGAGCAGGATAAAGACCTGGCAACCGAAAGCAAATCAGACTTTAAGGTAGTCACAAAAGTTGCCCCTACTCCTGCCGAACTGGATGCTTTGGTATTTGCTGCCAAAGTCTGTAAACACACCAAGTCCAATACCATTGTCCTCAGCAACAACAACCAGCTTTTCGCTTCTGGAGTTGGGCAGACCTCAAGAGTTGATGCCTTGCGCCAAGCTATTGAAAAAGCGAATACATTTGGATTTGACCTAAATGGAGCGGTAATGGCATCGGATGCATTTTTCCCATTCCCTGACTGTGTAGAGATCGCACATCAGGCGGGCATTACGGCCGTGGTACAACCAGGCGGCTCTATTAAGGATCAGGACAGCATCGATTTCTGTGATGCACATGGCATGAGCATGGTCATGACTGGCGTCAGGCACTTTAAACATTAAGACAAACTAATAACTCCGGCTTGTGACTTGTTCCCAAAAAGTGAGACACCTAATGGGGACCAGTCTACTTCAGCCGGAGTTATTTTATTTGTAATACAAGTTGTGTTTTTCCTCTTTATTTTTAGAAAAGGCATTGATTTTTCATGACCCAGCATCATGCTATGGTCTTAAATTTCTTTAATCCATTACTTCCTTAATAGCCAAAGGACACTTATTTTTTCTTTAAACCAAATCAAACCCCTATTTTGCAGTTCAATTGGAAGAGCAGACTTGTCAATTTCTGACTTTGTTTTTTGCACAGGGAATTTATGAAGCAACATCACCTGAAAATTTACAATACCCTTTCCCGTAGTAAGGAAGATTTCGAACCACTCAACCCTCCTTTTGTAGGGATGTATGTTTGTGGACCCACAGTTTATGGAGATGCACATTTAGGTCATGCTAGACCAGCCATCACTTTTGATACTGTCAAAAGATACCTGAGTCATCTCGGATATACCGTTCGCTATGTCCGAAACATCACTGATGTTGGACACTTGCAGGGAGATGCCGATGAAGGAGAGGACAAAATTGCCAAAAAGGCCAAACTCGAGCAACTCGAGCCAATGGAAATTGCCCAGCAGTACACGGACAGCTACCATAGGGATATGGACTTGCTCAATACGTTAAAGCCCAATATTGAACCAAGAGCTACCGGTCATATTCCAGAACAAATTGCACTCGTTGAAGCGATCTTAAAAGAAGGTCTAGCTTATGAGGTAAATGGCTCAGTGTATTTCGATGTACTGAAATATAATGAAACAAGGCCCTATGGAAAGTTGTCAGGAAGAATCTTGGATGAACTTATGAGTGGTAGCCGGGATCTTGACGGGCAGGGTGAGAAACGCAATCCTGTAGATTTTGCCTTATGGAAAAACGCTTCACCAGAGCACCTGATGAAATGGGAATCACCTTGGAGCCTTGGCTTTCCTGGCTGGCACCTGGAATGTACTGCGATGAGCTCTAAATACCTGGGTAAGCAATTTGATATCCATGGTGGAGGTATGGACCTGATGTTTCCGCACCACGAATGTGAAATTGCGCAAGGCAATGCGTGCAACCATCAGGATCCTGCAAGATATTGGATGCACAACAACATGATTACCATCAACGGACAGAAGATGGGAAAATCTTTGGGTAATTTTATTACCCTTCAAGAACTGTTTACAGGTAAACATCAATTGCTGGAACAGGCTTACAGCCCAATGACCATACGGTATTTTATTCTGACAGCACATTACCGTTCCACATTGGATTTCTCCAATGATGCCCTCAGAGCAGCACAAAAAGGATATAGAAAACTGATCAACGGTTTTAGGATTTCAAACGTTTTGAAATACCAACCTAATGAAGCGGTAGCTGTAGATGAGGAGCAAGTCAATCAAGTCAAGCAAAGCATTTCTGCTCTGTATCGGGCTATGGACGATGATTTTAATACTGCACAGGCTATTGGACATCTCTTCAATCTGCTAAAAAAAATCAACAGTATTTATACAGGACAATTGGCATCTGCCGTATTTGGTAAAGAAACATTTGATGGGTTGATAGAGACTTTCGCTGTTTTTGTTTCAGAAATCCTGGGATTGAAAGAGGAAAAAACCGAGCAGCAGGAAGTATTGCTTGAGGTATTGCTGAAACTTTATGGTGAAGCCAAAACAGCAAGAAACTACGCCAAAGTGGATGAAATCCGAGCTTCTTTAAAAAGCATAGGAATTTTGATTAAAGACATGAAAGATAAAATTGACTGGGCATATGAAGAATAACAAGCTGCTATGGATTGCCTTGGTTTTGTTGGTCTGGTCCTGTGGGTCTGAAAAAACCACAGATACAAGTCAGCAACAGACAACATACAAGGCCGTCCCGGAATTCAATGCGGACTCTGCTTATCAATATGTTCAAAAACAAGTTGATTTTGGACCTAGAGTACCCAATACTGAAGGACATAGACAAACGCGTGCATGGCTTATCGGACAATTTGAGTCGATGGGACTTGAAGTTCAGACACAGGATTTTCAGGCCAAGACATATGACAATTTACTTTGGAACCTCAGCAATATCATTGCATCATATAATCCTTCAGCAAAAAAGAGGATCTTGCTGGCCGCACATTGGGACACGAGAAGGATGGCTGATAAGGATACGCAAAGAATAGATGAGCCCATTGATGGAGCAAATGATGGCGGTTCTGGTGTAGCAGTACTTCTCGAAGTGGCAAGAACTATCAGTCAGGCACAGGAAAAACCTGAAATCGGAATTGATTTTATTTTATTTGACGGGGAAGATGACGGTGAACCAGAACATGCAAACATCCGGAACAATACCAAAATCTGGTGGTGTCTAGGCTCTCAACATTGGTCCACTACCCCACATGAACAGGGATATGCTGCTTACTATGGCATCTTGGTAGATCTTGTTGGCGCAAAAGGCGCTAGGTTTTATCGAGAGGGTTATTCCATGCAATTTGCCAAAAACATTGTCAATAAAGTGTGGAATTACGCTTCCGAATTGGGATATTCAGACTTCTTTATCATGAAGGATGCACCCGAAATTATCGATGACCACCTATTTGTCAACAAAAACGCAGGTATTCCCATGATCAACATTGTAGAGTTTTCTCCAGATTATGGGTTTGGTCATTACCACCACACCCATGATGACAACATGGAGATCATTGACAGGAAAAGCCTAAAAGCTGTGGGGCAAACAGTTTTATTTACTGTGTACCAAGAGTAAAATCAGCCGTAAACCATAAGCCACATGAAAAAAGGCCATCAGGTAACCATGAAAGAGATCGCCAAGAAACTTGGCGTATCTGTATCTACAGTATCCCGGGCATTAAAAGATTCTCCTGAGCTTCATGCTGACACCAAATCACGGATTGTGGAAATGGCCAGAAGCATGAATTATCAGCCAAATCTATTGGCACAAAGTCTCAGAATCAGTAAAAGCAAGGTATTGGGAGTAATTGTTCCTGAACTGACATCCCATTTCTTTTCCAGCAATATCAGCGGAATTCAGGATACTGCCTACAAAAGAGGCTACAACATCATGATATGCCAGTCTAACGAGTCTTTTACACATGAAATTGAGAATATCAAAATACTTGTTTCAAGTCAGGTAGATGGGCTTTTGATTTCTCTGAGTAGGGAGACCAAATCCTATGAACACCTTAAAGAACTGTACAATAGGGGCATTCCTTTTATGATGTTTGACCGGGTGACAGAAGAAATCCCCGTCTCTAAGGTCACCGTAGATGATGTGCATGGCGCTTATCAAGTAGTGAGTCACCTGTTGGAGCAAGGCTGTAGAAAAATCGCCTATTTTTCCGGGCCTGAAGATCTTTACATCAGCAAAAAAAGGAAAGAGGGATACCTTAAGGCACTTGCCGAATATGGGATAAGTGAAGATCAGGCTGATATCTATATCACAGATCTTACCACTGAAATGAACAGAAAAATCACTGAGCAAATGCTTGCTCAAGAAATCAGGCCTGACGCTGTTTTTGCAATGATCGATCCTCTCGCTGTGGATGTCATGATGGTCTTGAAGGCCAATGGCATCAAGATTCCCCAAGAAATCGCTTTGGCAGGTTTTACGAACAACCCTACTGCTGCAGTTGTAGAGCCATCTTTGACTACAGTGTCACAGCCAGGGTATGAGATGGGTCAATTGGCGGCAAACCACCTTTTGGATCAACTTGACGAACTTGTATCTGATGAACCTCAGTCTTTTGTACTAACTACAACTTTGATTACACGCAATTCTACGCGAAAGATCAATTAAATCATGATGCCTTTATCTTTCCAACAAAACTTTTTCGGGGTAAGCCCCAAGGGTGAACACGTCATGTGCTATACCCTGTCGTTACAGGACAAGATAAGTGTTAAAATCATGAATTACGGAGCCACTCTCACGCACTTATTTGTACCTGACAGGAAAGGAAATTTTGCTGATGTGGTACTCGGATTTGATACATTTGAGGGGTACCTTCAAGATGCCTATTTGTCCAATTACTGTTACTTAGGAGCGACTATTGGGCGAATGGCAGGAAGAATCAGTGACAACAGGTTTCAATTGGAGGGTCAGCAATATGATCTTCCGGCTAATCAGGGGAACATTCACCTGCATGGAGGCAAAGAAGGTTGGGACAAGAAAATCTGGGCTGCGGAAAAAAGAGAAAAGCCTGATGCCATAGGCGTGAAATTCAGCTACTTCAGCCATCACATGGAGGAGCAATACCCTGGCAATATCCAAATCAGTGTCACCTATTGGCTTACAATAGACGGTACATTAGAACTTGAATATGCTGCCACGACTGACCAGACCACTGTCTTGAACCCTACTAATCACAGCTATTTCAATTTGAGCGGAGATTTTACTCAGACAATTGAAGACCATTTATTTTTTGTCAATGCCGGGCACTACCTCCCTATGAATCCGGAAAGTCTTCCTACGGGAGAAATACTTTCGGTAAAAGGAACACCTTTTGATTTTGGCACAGCAATGGCAATTGAAGCCAATATCAATCAATCACATACTCAGTTGGCAATAGCAGGGGGCATAGACCATTGCTTTGTCTTAAGGCCAGATCAGCCCTCTGCAATACTCTATCATCCTGCATCTGGTAGAAAACTGACCGTCAATACGACAGAACCAGGAGTCCAAGTCTATACAGGAAATTATCTCAATAAGTCATTCAGCGGCAAAAATGGAATTGCTTATGATAAAAGATCAGCCATCTGCCTGGAAACCCAACATTTTCCGGATTCATGTAACCATGCTGGATTCCCGAGTGTTGTACTTAGACCAGAAGAGGAATTTCAATCCACAACAACTTTTAAATTTACAGTAGCATAATGGAAGCATCAATAAGACAAACCTTCAAAGACCTTTTTGCCACCGATCCACTTCTGGTTTTTTCACCAGGAAGGATCAACCTGATTGGGGAACATACAGATTACAATGGAGGTTTCGTGATGCCTGCAGCAATTGACAAAAAGATGATTGTAGCCATTGCTGGAAATCAATCCGGGCAGGCACGGTTGTATTCTATGGATTTTCAAGAAGAATTCGCTTTTGAATTGAATTCTTTTGGCCCCAAAAAAAACCATTGGGCGACTTTCATTATGGGTGTCACAGCCCAGCTTCAGCAAGCTGGATATCCGGTACAAGGATATGACATGGTATTTGGCGGTGATATTCCTGTAGGCGCAGGCCTTTCCTCTTCTGCAGCATTGGAATGTGCGGTGGGTTTTGCCATTTCTCAACTTTTTGGCTTTTACATTCCAAAGCGTTCCCTAATCCACTATGCCCAAATGGCTGAACATACCTTTGCAGGGGTCCATTGCGGAGTGATGGACATGTTTGCTTCAGTTATGGGGAAAAAAGACCATGTCATTAGGCTGGATTGCAGATCTATGGAATATGAATATTTCCCCTTACAGCTACCTGAACACACCATTTTGCTTGTGGATACACAAGTAAAGCACTCATTGGCTGACTCTGCTTATAACCGTCGCCGTCAGGAATGTCAGATGGGAGTAGATACAGTCAAAACTATAGCTCCTGATGTGTCACAACTCCGGGATATTGACCTGAACCAATTGGAACTGGTAAAGGATAAACTTGAAGCTGATGTTTACAACAGATGCAGGTTTATCATAGAAGAAAACAATCGGGTGATAGAGGCTTCAAAGCTGTTGGGAAATAACGATCTATTTGGCTTCGGTAAATTGATGTATGGTTCCCACGACGGACTCAGCAAAATGTATGAAGTGAGCTGTAAAGAGCTTGATTTCTTGGTTGATTATACCCGACCGTTGCCTTATGTATTAGGCAGTAGGATGATGGGAGGTGGCTTTGGAGGCTGCACCATCAATTTAGTTTCCAAAGCACGAACAGAAGAACTGAAGGCAGGTATTTCTGTTGCATTTGAAAAAGCTTTTGGAATCTTGCCCAAGTTCTACGAAGTAAGTCCGGAAGAAGGAACTGGAGTATTAACATAAATTGAAATGGCAATGCTTGTAAAAAAAAGAAGTTAAGATGGTTTCTTTCATCTGACTTAGCACTGTTCCATCAGAAAATTCAAAGGCAGCTTCTAAAGTTGAAGCTGCCGTATTTTTCTATTATAATAGCATTTATTCAACAATCAGCACCCAATCTTGCCCTTTACCAGATGAAGGGGGAATAATAGACTGTTTACCTTTATTCAATTTTTTTCCTGAATAGGGAAACTTCACACCTGTACGGGGGTCAAACCAACTTCCTTTCAAAGATTTAGCGTTTAAGCTACTGAAGTCTAATGCAATCTCTTTACCAGTTGGAAAATAAACGAAGGCATAACTGCCTCCGCTGTCTTTGGTAGCAATGACATAATGCTCATCATCTTCTTGGGATGAGAGGATCATTTCAGGAGCTGGAACCCTGGAAAAATAGGTTTGGGACAGCATCAGGTTTTTGAGATGCTTGACTTGGTTGGCCATAGGGAGTTCGAGAGACACCTGCCAAGGCCTCAGCGGTGCATTTACGGCCTGTCTGTCTAGCGTATACATTTGCCACACTGCGTGACAGCCGTAGGTCTGCCCTGCCCCACCTGCAAAAACATTCCAGTACATGATCCTTCGGATATCGTCAGGATTGCTATAGCCAAGTTCTTTAGCATTGAAGCAATTGGGATGTTCTTCATAAAGCGGTTCACCGTCTATGGTCGGCTTGGTAGGCTGAAGGGCATAGTCATGTCCGATGAGTTTGTAGGTAGGCTGATTGGGACAGTGGCCGGTCTGATGCATGTTGAAGTCCAGCCACTCAGCATCATGAAACCAAGTGGAAGATCCCGCGGGACGGTTGGGCTGGGGATGGTAGGTGATCAGTATCGGGTTGTTCCGCTTAGCTGAATCTTTTATGCCTTGGGCCATCCGGTTCCATACTTCTACATCCTTGGAGTCCTTCCTTGGATTGCGGTCGCCGCCCAGGACCCAAACCAGGTTTTTGGCATCTGCGTACCTGCTGCCGATCCATTTGCCAAAACTGTAGGCATTCTCGGAATTGAAAATTTCGGGGCCTGTTCCCCAGCTATCTTTGTAAAGTTTGTCCCCCCATGTGGGCAACAGAGCAATATGAATTCCCCGTTCTGCAGCCAAAGCAATTATCTGATCTACATGCACCCAGTATTCCTCATTCATCTGCATATTTTCAATGGAAACAAAAGGCTTCTCCCCATTTGCATTGGGTGCATTGAGCCCGTCCAGCTCGGCTAAAGCTACAGCCTGAACAACATTGAAGCCCTGACTTGCTCTTGTATCCAAATAATATGTAGCTTCTTCCAGACTGGTACGGTGAAACAATTCCCAAGCAGTATCCGCCATCCAAAAAAAAGGCTTTCCATCAGCTTGGGCAAGGAATCTTTTATTTTCTGAAACTTTGATAGGCCCGGTCACTTGTGCTTCTGCACCAAAGGAAAACAAGGCTAGAAAGAGTATGAACAGCTTTTTCATAGGATATGATCAAAAAAAAGCAGCCCTTTCGGGCTGCTAGTTGTGATGATTAATGAACTGTGGGGACAGCTGCCGTAGATTTTGTATTTTTCTGCCAGAAAAAGAAGATAGTAAACAACACAATCAAGATGACTGGGAAGGAAACCATTTTGAGCAATGTTGCTTGGCCTGCTGCCAGTTCGGTATCGTGAACTAATCTCGCACTGTCTATCCAAGAACCGATGATCGGCTGGAATATGGCGGTAGAAAACATCCCTACACCACCGATGATTGACATACCCAACGCCCCACTCAAAGGAGCACGCTGAGCAGTAGCACCGATCATTACTGGCCAGAAATACCCAACTCCTATTGCAAAAACAACTGCTGCCAAATAAGCAACTGGACCAGTTACAGTACTGAAAAGATAAATACCGATAGCTGCAAAAATAGAACCGCCAAGTAATACCCCTGTTTGGCCCAGTGATTTGACCACAGGACCAGCAAAGAATCTGGCTACAGCCATTACACCAGTTGTAAGTGCCAATATCAACATGGCATCAGCACCACTGCTGCTCAACACGATATTTACCCACTGCTGAGGACCAAACTCTGAAATAGCTGTCAAAGCCATAGCCACAAAAAGGAAAATGAAAACAGGAGAGACCATTGCTTTGATGTTTTCTGACAATGAAGTAACACCTTCTACCTTTGGTTTTGGGAATGTTTTCCCGAAGAACAATACTGCATAAATCACAGTAGGGATCATCAATACCCACATTTGGGTCTGCCAAAGTGCCAATGTACCTCCTGCATCAGTCATGAATTTGGACAATAAGGCGCCCAGTAAAATACCTCCAGGAAACCACATATGGAACCTATTGAGCATTTTGTTCATTTTTTCGCCTGAATACATGTCAGCGATCATCGGATTACAAGCCGCTTCTGTACAGCCGTTACCGAATCCTATAAATAGCGTTGAAATCAAAAGCGTGGTATAACCACCTGCATAAATGGTCAGCAAAATACCAAGGGTATGCATTACAAATGCCACACGCATGATATTGGCTGGACCAAAGGTATGGTATACTAGACCACCAATGATCATGGAAATGGGGAATCCCAGAAACCACATGGAATTGATAAAACCTAGTTGCTCTGCTGAAAGACCAAATTGTTCTCCCAGCTGAGGCAGAATACCAGCCCTAATGGCAAAGGTGAATGCAGTCGTGATCAAGGCAAAACAACTTCCATTGAACAACGCACTTCTGTTGATGTTTTCGTTCATATTGATTGGGTTTAATGGTTATAGATGACTAATAAATTGGATGGATTTTAAACGAATTGAAAATATAAAAAATATTGATGATTACGCGTTGCATTCAGGTAGATTTATAGCCATATTTTTGACCAACGCTCTTTTTTCAATAAGTATGGAGTGTTACATCTAAAAAATGTCATGGCAATGTTGTACCTATTCTATCAGGGTCAAGGTAGTAATTGCTGTTTCACGCACTTGGGTTGAATACATTTTATAACTGATTTTTAGGGCATAATTTCCAGGTGGAATATGCTCCCCTTTGAATGACCCATCCCATTGGCATAGGGGGTTGCCGGGAAGCACTGAACTACTCTTACAACTATACAAAAGCTCCCCCCATTTGGAATATATGAGTACTTCAACTTCCTCCACTGTCTCATCTGCAAAAATCATAAAACTTCTTTGCGGATCTCCAGGTTTGATGGCGTTAGGAAACCTTACTTTCAAATCACAATTTTCCCTTACTTCGAATTGAACTGAATTGCTGCATCCATTACCATTAGATACGGTCAAGGTATAAGTACCAGATTGGGAAGGTTTAAAAGTAGCCTGATTAGAAACTACCCTACCCTCAAGAGACCAGGTATAATTGGAGAAAAAACCGGGGTTGATTTCAGTAAATTGATTTTTGTTTGTGCAAAAAGTATATGTTGGATTGATTTCAGGTTGTAGGTCATCAATTGACTTAATCATTAATATTAATTCTGCCCCGATGATACATCCCTTTTCATTCAGCATTTCCACCTCGTAAATACCCTGTTCCGAAATCTCAATCTGTCTCAAATTGGCAAACTGAGTCAAATTATACCTCATGCCCAAAAGGTCCTGAAAAGTCCAATTGATGGTGGCTACTTTTGAAAAATCAGCAATTGCCTGAATAGAAGCAGGCTGATCCCCTGGACAAAAAGGCCCCGCATTTAAGGTTACCGGAATGGTAACTTCAGGAATTTGAACCACAAAAGTCTTAGGAGGCACAGGACAACTTAATGCACCCTTTGGCCTGACTTCAAGACTAAAGGTGCCGTTAGTAACAGGTGAGAAAGTCTGCAGATTTCCTACTAATTCTCCTGAAGGATCAAACCAGAAAAAGTCCACCTTATCACTATCTATTGGATCGACACTTGCCGAATAAGTCAACTCTCCTTCGCAACTTTCATCAATAAGCAGTACATCAAATATTATCGCCTGCCTTATTTCAACTTGTACCTGCTTGGTCACTGGGCATAAACCTAAATCATCACCTATTCCAGATGCAGTAATCTTATAGACTCCTTCTGATGCCAAATTAATAGCTTCGCCTTTAGCATATTCTTTTGAGTTACCATTAGGATCAGTAACTAAGAAAACCAAGTTAAATTCAGTCGGCAATTGCAGATCATAACTTTCGCAAAGCAATAGACGCTCCTCAAGTTCAAATTCAGCAATGGCATATGAAGCTTGCACCTGTACCAAACTTCTACCAATCTCACAGCCAATATCATTGAACAGCACAGCTTCATAAGCTCCTTCTTCTGTTACAAAAATCTCCTCTTCACCTTCAAAAGCATTGAGAAAAACCACATCACCTTGGGCATCATAATAAATCCACTGAATATTTACTACCTGTCGCAAATCCCCTTCAAGTTTGATCAATGCGGCCTCATTTGGACAGATTGTACCTGATGATATAGCAACCTGAAGATTATCTATGAATTGAGGGATGGAAAAAACCTTTGGAGGAGATGGGCAATTCTCACTGTTCAAAGGCTGAACATCCAATTGAAAATCTCCATAAGATGTAGGAAAAAGAAATTCACCAGTTCCGACCACCTCTTGCTTTTCATTGATCCATCTGATCGCATATCTACTGATGTCTGCCCCAAATAGTTCAGCTTTATAGACCCTATTACCAAAACAGTCGGCACTGATCATGACAGGTTCATAGTCAAAAATCGGTACCATGACAACTTGGAAAGTCACTTCTCTTGGACAAAGGCCTAATGCGGGATCTGCTTCTGAACCCACAAGTAAATAGTCTCCTGCTTGATTTAGTAAGAATGGCTCCCCTTTTGCCCTGGACACTACCTGACCATTTGGATAGGTCAACAGGAAATTTAAATTTTGGGAAGTTTGGGGAACAAACTCAAACTCTTGGCACACGGTTATTCTAGGCGGTGCAGAAAAAACCACCTGACCCTTTGCTGGAATTGTAATCCGTTCTTTGTGTGGGTTAGAACATCCTGAAGAATTTACAAAATCGAAAAAATAATTACCTGCTCTTGTCTCTATATCAAATGACTCCAACCCATTGATGTCTACAGTTCTAAGTACTGCACCTGTATTGCTGAAAAGCCGATAACTTCCTGTAAAGGGCCCATTATCCATTTTGACAGAGATTTTACCGTTTACAATTCCGGTGGCGTCACATGATTCACCAGTGATACCAGTGATCTTAAACGCCAGTTCATTTGGATCCTTCAGTTCAACCACTGTGGATCGGGTACGACTGCACGCGCCCATCGCCCCAGATACTGAATAAACTCCTGATCTTAAGTTTGGAATAGTTACGGTCTCTCCAGCTAGGACGTTTGTGCGGGAAAAAACAGTCGTACCTCCAAACCTCACCCTTAACAAGGAGAGATTAGATAATGCCCTCACAACAATACTTCCGTCGTTAATCCCACAACCGGAAGCCCCTTCGACCAATTCAAAAGCTACATCGCCTGAGGGAAGGATTTTTAGGGGAGCACTGTCCTCTAGTTTACAGAGGAGCAAATCACTATTGTCGGCTTCAAAAAAAATTATATAATCCCCAGGTCCTTCCAAATCCCCACTACTGCTAAATCTAAAACTGTTGCCTTCACCCAACAATTTCCTTGTTGGTTCTCCTGCTTTTTGAAAATACCATTTGCCAAAGACGTTGTTACTTGCCTGTCCGACTATGGCATTACCGCTGTCACAGACTTGATTTTCTGATAATGTTATTGAGAAATCCTTTGGCTGATACACGTGTACGTTGGTTTGAAAAGGACACAGTTGCTGTCCCTGAGGTCCATTGGAATGGATTGAAACCGTATATCTATCGGCTTTATTTGTAGTAAAGCTATTGCCATTTCCCACAGTTGCCCCCTTGCTATCTACCCATTTAATGGAATAGTTGCCAATATTTGGAGTGGCTGGATCCAAAAATGTCAAAGTTACCCCAGAATTATCACATAGCAGGTAACTTGGCTGTAGGACGATTGAAGGCCCTTGTTCAACTACGACCGATTTGGATCCCTCAAATACTGTCTCAACATTTCGCCGGACACTCAGCTCTATTACATAAGTGCCTGTTTCGGAAAATGTAAAACTGAAGGTTTGAAATCCACCTTCTTTTTCAATTAAAACTGACCCATTAGAGTTTATGACTTTCCATTTGAAAACATCTGTAGCAATACCTCCTCCAAAATAATCTCCAATACTGCTTCCATAGTAAAGACATAATTTATCTGGTCCAGTTATTCCAAAGGATGAAGCATGAAATATTGTTGAAGGATTATGCAAACCAGGAACCGCTAACATCTCTTGCTTTCCCAGGAAAAGAAATAACAGGATAATCAACAAATAGCGCAAAAGTTCGAGAGGCCTGTTCATGTAGAAGTGTAGAAGATGCTACAAATTTCAGCTTTTCAAATCTACAGAAAAAATAAATCAAAGGAAAAGGAGTTAAAATGCAAAAAGTAATTT
>DAIPZN010000030.1:0-38849 GCA_036782195.1 Cyclobacteriaceae bacterium
TCCGCATGTACACGTGCATCTTGTTCCGCTTAGAACCATGGATGATATCAATTTTACCAAACCTAAATTGAAACTTTCTAAAGAAGAGCTTGCGGAAATCGCAAAGACCATTCGAGGAGGATTTTGATTGTTTAAAGATAGGGCCATATTGACTGCTATTCAATACGGCCGCTTTTTTACTTTTTGCCTTGAAGTTGAATGATCGCGGAAAGGTCGTATTTAGGAGTACCCCCACGTTGTGTTGCAACATAGGCTCCCAAAGCACATGCAAAATCAAGAATTTGGTCAGGTTTTTTTCCCTCAAGAGAGGTTTTGATAAATCCACTTAAAAAAGCATCTCCCGAACCTACAGTATCCTTCACATCTACCTTATACCCATCATGCCTATAAACCTTGTTTCCTTTGTAAATCATGGCTCCTTTTGCCCCTAGCGTGATGCATATCATTTCGATTGGGAAAAGCTCGGTAATCGCTTCACAGAAAGATTCCAGTTTTAGGGGTAAGTCAAAATAACCAGCTACAATGGCTAATTCATCTTCATTGATTTTGAGAATGTCTGTGTAGCCTAAAATAATCTCCAACTGTTCGAAATCATAAAATGGCGCCCTAAGATTAATATCAAAAATTTTGAGGACAGGGAGATGTATCAATTCATACAATGTTTCCCAACTGGTTTGATTTCTAACCCCAAGACTTCCAAATACAAAAGCATCGGCTTCTGCTACAGCTTGCCGATTTTGTGCATTTATCTGTATATAATCCCATGCGGCAGGTGAAACAATCTCATACCGTATATTCTCCGGATCTGTTTGATCCACCAATACTTTGCCTGTAGGGAATTCTTCATCTTCTTGGATCAGGCTTTGGTCAAGACCATACCCCGAAACGAATGTTTTTAGCCTTTGTCCATAATCATCAATTCCAACTTTTGAGATCATTTTGACATTCAATCCGAGCTGACTTAGATTCAAGGCGACATTCATCGGAGCTCCTCCAGGTACTTCTTCCCCTGGAAAACAATCCCATAACATTTCTCCGAAGCAAACTACTTTATTTCCCATTTCTATTTTGTAAGTCTTTCTGAATTTCTTCCAATGATCTTCCTTTAGTTTCTGGCATTCTATAGGCGACCCAAAGCAACTGCAGGACCATCATCAGTGCAAAGAAGGCAAAAATATTGCCTGCTCCAAAGTTATTGGCGAAGTATGGGAAGGCATTTGCAATTAAAGCTGCCAAGATCCAATGGGTAAATGAGCCCAGTGATTGTCCATAAGCCCTAAGTTCATTGGGAAATATTTCAGCGATGAAAACCCATATGACTGACCCTTGGCCAATGGCATGTGCAGCAATAAAGCCGAATACAAATACCGGGAGAAGGTGGCTTGGAATAGCTCCTCCAAAGTAGCTATAAGCCATTAAGGAAAGGGATATAATGTATCCCACAGATCCAATGTACATCAGCATCTTTCTTCCGATTCTGTCAATCAGGTACAGTCCGAGCATGGTAGCAACCAGATTGATAACCCCAATTCCGATCGTGGACATCAATGCATCTTCTGTGGAAATGCCTGCAGACTCAAATATCCTTGGGGCAAAATAAATAATCGCATTGATCCCTGACATTTGGTTGAAAAAAGCCATCAAAAAAGCGAAGAATGTTATTTTGGTAAAAGATGGCTTAAAGAGTGTAAAGAAGTTCACCTTTCCCCTGATTGCTTTGCTTTCTGCTATTGCAAGTTCCATCGCTTCTTCAACCCCTTCAGGATCTGTTTTGTTGAGTATGGCTCGGGCAGTTTCATAATCCTGTTTTTTGGCGATTAGCCATCTTGGGCTTTTGGGTACTTTAAAAATAAGGATACTATAGATCAAAGCCGGAAAGGCCTCTACAGCTAACATCCATCTCCATGCTTGGTCTAGATTGGCAGTACCGATTAGGTAATTGGAAAAATATGCCATCAGAATACCGAAAACTATATTGAACTGGTAGAGGGCCACAAGTTGGCCCCGTCTATTGGCAGGTGCTATTTCTGAAATATACATGGGAGCTACCACTGAAGAAGCCCCAACACCCAAACCACCAATGAAGCGGAAAGCCATAAAGGATATAACTTCAGGTGCCATTGCAGATCCTACAGCTGAAACAAGATACAACAAGCCTATCCAAAGTAAGGAAGTTTTCCTGCCATAACGGTCAGCAGGGATACCTCCAAATAAGGCACCGATTACAGTTCCATAAAGGGCCATTGCCACTGCGAATCCATGACTCAAGTCATTGAGTTGCCACAATACTTGAATGTCCCTTTCGGCACCTGAAATTACGGCCGTGTCAAAGCCAAAAAGAAAACCGCCTAGAGCAGCGATCACCGACAGAAAGAGCACATAATTTCTAGACTGCATAGATCAGGTTATTAAAAGTCTGGAGTTAAAACTAAATAGAAGTTACCAATAATAAAAAAACAGGTAAGTAATGTAAAAATGTTGCTCTGATCATGATGTTAACCGTAGTGGAAAATAGACAATGAAGAAGTGTCTATATGGGCAAGGAGTCAATAAATTATACTAGTAGAAGAGGGGGTGGATGTTTATAAGCCCGATTTTTACTTTTTACCAGCCAAACAATTAAAGTGAAAAAAATTCATATTTTAATTAGAATCCACTTTATTCACCAGATGTCAAATCACACATTGATAGACTGTTAGAAGATTGTTAGACCTGCCTAAATATGACGAGGCTAAATTTTTTAGTTTAGCCTAAAACATGTTTAATGTAAATTTTCAACATTCAGCAGTGGAATTTTTTATATTTGTACTTTAGCCCTAGATCCTAAAAGGTCCAATTTATGAAGGCCTAACTCCTTTACTCAACGTTATTCTTCAAGGATGAAAAAAGCAATCAATAAGATCGTGTTTGTGGATGATGATAAAATCCAGCACATGATCAACAGAAAAAACCTCTTGCGGATCAAACCTGATATTGAACTTTTTTTCTTTGAAAATCCTTTTTCGGCATTGGATTGGATGGATAACAATGAAGCTGACTTGCTGATTTTAGATGTCAACATGCCAGAAATGAGGGGCTGGGATTTTCTTGATGAACTCAATCAAAAGGGTAAATTTATAGAAGTAAAAATGCTTACATCTTCTATGGACCCTGAGGACATTGAGATAAGTATGCATTACAACCAGGTATCGGGTTTTTTGATTAAGCCTTTGAAAAACGAAGCGATGGCGGAAATTTTGGGCATCTGAATTCCCCTCTTTTCAATTTTACAGCATATATAGAATGGGTATTTTATGGCAATAACGACCAGGGACAATAGACCTTTTATTAGTAAAAAAATTGACAATTTTTTCATCGGACTGGCAGATGCTTATGCATTTGTAAAGCGCTTTTTTGTTGAGGTCTGGTTTCCACCATACGAATTCAAAGAAATTGTTAGACAATCTTACGAGATAGGATATAGGTCCCTTCCCTTGATTTCCTTGACTGGTTTTATTGTGGGCATTGTATTTACCAATCAATCAAGGCCGTCATTGTCTGAATTTGGAGCAACATCTTGGCTACCTGCTTTGATATCAATTGCAGTAGTCCGCGCTATGGGGCCATTGGTCACAGCATTGATCGCAGCTGGAAAGGTGGGATCAAGCATAGGTGCAGAAATAGGTTCCATGAAAGTCACCGAACAAATTGATGCAATGGAAGTTTCGGCGATCAATCCTTTTAAATATTTGGTTATCACAAGGACTTTGGCCACAACCTTAATGATTCCTATCCTGGTCATGTACACTGATTTTGTGGCTTTAATAGGATCATTTCTCAGTGTCAATTCAAAGGAAATGGTCAGCTTGTCTACCTTCTTTGTGCAGGTATTTGAAGCCATCAGTTTTCTGGATATCATTTCTTCAGTTCTCAAATCCCTCGTATTTGGTTTTACCATCGGTATTGTGGGGTGCTATAAAGGATACAATTCCTCCAAAGGAACAGAAGGGGTCGGTAAAGCAGCAAATGCCGCCGTCGTGATGTCCATGTTTTTGATATTTATAGAAGAGCTACTCAGTCTTCAGATTGTCAATGCCATCCGTAATACCTAAGCCTATGCATGCTGAAAAAGTCGTAGAAATAAGGGGATTGAAAAAAGCTTTCGGAGACCTGAGAGTTCTTGAAGGGGTAGACCTGGATCTTTATAAAGGTGAGAATTTAGTAGTGTTGGGTAGATCAGGAACAGGTAAGTCAGTCTTGATCAAAATCATGGTTGGATTGTTGACCAAAGATGAGGGAAGTATCCATATCCTTGGCGAGGATATATCGCTTCTAAGCCTTAGAGAACTGAATAGAATGAGGTTAAAAATCGGTTTTTCTTTCCAAAACTCAGCCTTATATGACAGTATGACCGTTCGGGAAAACATGGAGTTTCCTCTGGTGAGAAACATAAAGAACCTGACCCGAAAGGAAATCAATAGGAGAGTGGAGGAGTTGCTGGATTCTGTAGGACTTCCGCAAGCAGCCAACCAAATGCCCTCAGAATTGTCAGGAGGTCAAAAAAAACGAATAGGTGTGGCCAGGACACTCATTCTCAACCCAGAGATCATGTTATATGATGAGCCAACAGCTGGTCTTGACCCGATAACCTGTGTTGAAATTAATAACCTGATCAATCAGGTTCGGGAACAATATAATACATCCTCTATTGTAATTACCCACGACCTCACTTGTGCCAAAGCTACTGGTGACCGCGTGGCAGTATTGTTGGATGGGCAGTTTAAAGCTGTCGGCACCTTTGATGAAGTCTTTAATGAAAATGCCGACGAAAGAGTTAAATCATTTTATGACTATAATTTCATTCAATAATGAGAAACGATAACAAGAAATCGGTTGTAGTTGGGATTTTTGTCCTGATTGGTATTGCCATTTTGGTGACCGGAATCCTTACCCTTGGGGGGCAGCAGAAAAAGTTTGTAAAAAGCATTAAACTTAAAGCAGTATTTGATGATGTGGCTGGTCTTCAGACAGGCAACAATGTGTGGTTCTCTGGTGTCAAAATCGGGACTGTAAGAAGAATCAACTTCTATGGGGATTCCCAAGTGGAAATAGAAATGAATGTTGAAGAGAAGTCTCAGGAGTACATCAGAAAGGATTCTAAGGCTACCATCAGTTCTGATGGATTGATCGGTAACAAAATCATTGTGATTTACGGGGGCACCACTCAGGCTCCAGTGGTGGAAGATGGTGACAGACTGGTTTCTGTAATGCCTTTGGATACGGATAAAATGATGGAGACTTTGCAGGAAAACAATCAAAACCTCGTTTCTATCACCAATGACCTCAAAAATCTAACTGGACGGATTTCTGAAGGCAAAGGTATAGTAGGAGCTGTGATGACAGATTCCTTGTTAGGTGAAAGTTTCAAAGCCATTGTCGAAAACCTCAACCGCACAGCAGCCAATTCCAATAGGATGGTAGCCGAACTCAACAAATTCGCAGCAGGACTGAATAAAGAAGGTAATCTCTTTCATGACTTGTCTACAGATAAGGAATTGTATCAGAATCTTCAGAAATCGATGGAAACATTGCAAGCTACTGCTACCAATGCACAGAACATGACCCAAAATATGAACAAGGTTGTCGAAAAACTTGATGATAAGGACAATGCTTTGGGTTTGTTACTCAATGATCCTGATTTTGCTGCTAACCTGAAAAATACCATGATATATATAGACAGTTCTACTGTCAACCTAAATAGGGGACTGGAGGCGCTGGAATACACTTGGCCGTTTAGAAGAGGATTCAGAAGGATGAATAGGGCAAATTCTGATAACTAACAGCTTGATGAAATTTGATGGTACAAATCCTCGGTAAAACCGGGGATTTTTATTTTGAACAAGAGTCAATCACTTTTCGTTTTCCGCTAAACCATCCTCTATTTTCTCCTCAGCAATATGTTCCGCTTCTGGATCAGATTCCATTTTTTGATTGTTGTTTTCCCTATCTAATGTAAATGTCGCACTTATAGGAAAGTGATCAGACCCTACAGGTCCATGAACAGTTAACTTATCCAAGGTAAAATGTTTGGTTACAAAAATATGGTCAAGTGGCCATCTGAGGAAAAAATATTTGGCATGAAAGGTACTATACATTCCACGGCCACGTCTTGGGTCTAATAGTCCGCTTGTTTTAAGAAATAAGTTACTGGTATATGACCAGCCGACGTCATTGAGATCTCCAATTACTATTGCCGGCTTTTGATAGGCTTTGACCATCTTGCCAACTAGAAGAATTTCCGCATCTCTCTCAGTACTTCTTGGGTTTTCTTGAGGGACAGGAGGCATAGGATGAATGGAAAAAATCTTAACTGCCTGTCCGTTTGGTAGTCTAGTCAAGGTTTCCAAAGAAGGGATATCCTCATCGACCAAATAATTGATCTTGTTGGAAAGTATCTCGTTTTTTGAGTAAAATAACATTCCATAAGTATTGTCAAGAGGAATTTCTATAAAATAAGGATAGTCCTTTTTGAAGACAGCTATTGCATTGGCCCAATGATGGTCAGTTTCTACAAGTAAGAAAAGGTCTGGGTTTTCATTTTTTAAAAGCGTAATTACTTTATCATAGTCTGTGTTATATTGGTAGACATTCATAACCATTACATGAAGATCTGGACCTCCCTCTAATTTTCTTGTTGATTGTACCATCCGTTTGGCCAAGGGCGTGAAAGGGAATATCTGCACTATCAGGTAAAGCACCATAACCACCAAAAGTATCGGTAGGAAAAGCTCCCAAGATTCCAAGCTAGCCTGTCCGTAAAAGTTCCAGCCTACCAATAAAGCGATACATATTACAAGTTTTTGAACTCTTGGATAATCAAAAATCCTAAAAGTCCAATTGTCATTTTTGATCAGCGGAAGAATTCCAGTCAGCAGCATCAACACGCTGGTGCATATCAGTAAAATTTTCATAATTAATCCCAAACAGTGAAAAAGGATACTATCCTCAGGCTTTCCTTAGTACGCTATACTAAAAAACACTTAAATAAGAATCTTTTTAAGGAAATTAAAGTTAATAAATAAATAATCTTTTTAATAATTCAAATTCATTGTCATGAGAATAGATCCACTAAAGACAAAAAAAATCCTAAAAACCGGGAATGATGAATTAACCTATTATAGCCTCACAGCATTGCAAGATGCTGGGTATCCTGTTGACAAATTACCTTTTTCAATTAGAATCTTGTTGGAAAATTCACTTAGGAATTTTGATGATTTTGCGATTACCAAAGATAACATTGAAACACTTGCCAATTGGTCTCCACAACCTTCTGATAAAGATATCCCATTCAAACCCGCCAGAGTGTTGATGCAGGATTTTACAGGTGTACCAGCTGTTGTGGATATTGCCTCTTTAAGAGCAGAGGCAGTTCGTAAAGGTAAGGATCCAAAAGGCATCAATCCACTGATACCGGTTGATTTGGTAATTGACCATTCTGTACAGGTGGATTATTTTGGAACCAATTACAGCCTTCAGCGGAATGTGGAAACTGAATATGAACGAAATGCAGAACGCTACCAATTTTTGAAATGGGCCCAGAAAGCCTTTCAGAATTTTTCTGTAGTACCTCCGGGAATGGGTATATGTCATCAGGTTAACTTGGAATACCTCGCAAAGGGAGTGACTGTCCGGGATGGGGAAGTCTTTCCTGATACCTTGGTCGGTACAGATTCCCATACGCCTATGGTCAATGGGATCGGAGTACTTGGATGGGGAGTAGGTGGAATAGAAGCAGAAGCTGCGATTCTTGGGCAGCCCATTTATTTTATTATGCCAGAAGTGGTAGGGTTAAAACTAACCGGTCAGATGCCAATTGGTACTACAGCAACAGATCTGGTGCTTACCATTACCCATCTGCTTCGGAAGCATGGAGTGGTAGGAAAATTTGTGGAGGTTTTTGGTCCAGGATTGGATCACTTGACTGTGCCTGATAGGGCTACTATTTCCAATATGTCACCTGAATTTGGCTGTACTGTCACTTATTTCCCCATAGATGACCGCACTTTGGATTATATGGCTAGGACAAATAGGGCAGAAGAGCAGATAAATTTAGTTAAGGCTTATACCCAAGCAAATATGCTCTGGAGAGAAAATGAATCAGCAATTGAATATAGTTCAATTGTAGAATTGGATCTCAATACCATAGAACCCACAGTTTCAGGTCCCAAAAAGCCTCAGGAAAAAATTCTCGTCAGAGAATTCAAATCTAAGTTTGGTGAAATCCTCAGCGAATTTCACGGGCGGGCCTATATACCCATAGATCAGCGTGACGAAGTCAGGTGGTATAGTGAAGGTGGTAGTCAAACAGAAGAAGATGACAATGAGACGCAACCTCAGCATGTGGATGTTGAGATAGAAACGAAAGTCAAAAACGGACTGAAATCAGTGGTAGTCAAAATCCACAATGAAAAATTTATCCTACATGATGGATCAATAGTGATTGCAGCCATTACCTCCTGTACCAATACTTCAAATCCATCTGTGATGTTAGGTGCCGGATTGGTAGCCAAAAAAGCCCGTGAAAAGGGTTTAGATGTTAAGCCATGGGTTAAAACCTCACTTGCACCTGGATCAAAAGTTGTCACGGATTATTTAGTCAAATCAGGTCTTTTAGATGATTTGGAAGCGCTGAGATTTCATATAGTGGGATATGGATGTACCTCTTGTATAGGCAATTCAGGTCCACTTCCACAACACATTTCCCATGCCATAGAAGAGAATGATCTTGTGGTAAGCTCTGTGCTTTCTGGCAACAGGAATTTCGAGGCAAGAGTCCATCCTCAAGTCAAGATGAATTTCCTGATGTCCCCAATGCTGGTGGTTGCTTATGCGCTTGCTGGTAGAGTGGATGTGGATCTAATGAATGAACCACTGGGATACGATCCGAATATGGAGCCGGTTTATCTCCGGGATTTATGGCCAACCTCAGATGAAATCGCTGATGTAATGCGTGCCGTATTGAGTCCCCAGGATTACAGTAAAAATTATGATGCTATTTTTGAAGGAGATGAATTATGGAGGGAGCTGGAGGCACCAAACGAAGATGTGTATCAATGGGCATCTGATTCCACCTACATCAAAGAAGCTCCTTTTTTCCAAGGGATCAATGCCGAACCAGAACAATTGTCGGATTTTTTAAACGCCAGGGTATTATTGAATCTGGGCGATATGATTACCACAGACCATATTTCTCCCGCAGGTTCATTTAACGAATTGTCTGCCGCTGGAAATTATCTGTTCAACAGAGGTGTGGAAAGAAAAGACTTCAATTCATACGGTTCCAGAAGAGGCAATGATGAAGTTATGGTAAGAGGTACATTTGCTAATGTCCGTATCAAAAACAGACTGGTAGAGCGGGAGGGAGGATACACCCTACATATTCCCTCCGGGGAAGAGCTATCTGTTTTTGAAGCTTCCTTGAAATACAAATCCTCAGGAACTCCCTTAATCGTTCTGGCAGGTAAAGAATATGGAAGTGGCTCTTCTCGGGACTGGGCTGCAAAGGGAACAAATTTACTTGGCATCAAGGCAGTCATTGCTGAAAGTTATGAAAGAATACATCGAAGTAACTTGGTGGGTATGGGAGTTCTTCCTTTGCAATATTGTGAAGGAGAAAATGCATCAAGCAATGGGCTGACAGGAAAAGAAACCCTTAGCATCATTGGCTTGGAAGAAGGCTTGACACCTTTGAAAAAACTCAAAGTCCAAGCAGAGAAAAATGATGGAAGTACCTACACATTCCAAGTCATCTGCAGATTAGACTCCGCTATAGAAATAGCCTACTATCGACATGGGGGAATCTTGCAATATGTGCTGCGGGAGTTTTTGAAAAAATAAATTTCAGCTCAGCAATAATAAACGGTTCAGGCTATCGGTAGATCAATAGGACTTATCATTTTAGCTAAGTCAGATTCAATTTGTCTAATCAAATGCATGAAATAGGAGCAAATAAATCTTTAAGCAAAGGTTTATTTGTTTTTATTTAAATAATTGATTGATAAATATATAAATGAAATTTTCTCTTGTGTTGATTTACCCGCAATGAAGCGCCTAGGTAACATTTGTTGAAAGTATTATGGTAAATACTTATGTTGTTATTTTGGATAAACTGTAGCTTCAGTTGAAATGATTTACTTGTTGGTTGGCATTTTTGATTTCGCTACTTCTTATGTAAAAGCAGCATCATCTTTATAATAAGGGATTCTGGATATGGTATATCAGGTGGGGGTTAAGCCTATGATCTGAAGGTAAAAATGGATAATCAAATTGTCCAAAAGGTTGCATGCCGCACTTCTGCATCACCCTTTCAGAAGGCTTATTGATGACTGGAGTAATGGCAAAGATCTCAGGGATGCCCATGGCAAAGCCAAAAGCTAGGCAGGCTTTGGCTCCTTCAGTTGCATAGCCTTTTCCCCATTCTGATTTTTTGAGCCTCCAACCTACATCTACAAATGGTCTCATAGGACTTGGGTAATCGCGGTAACCTAATCCAATACTGCCCAAGACCATTTGGCTTTCAATAAGTTCTGTTACAAAAAAACAATAACCATTTAGCCGCAGCTGCTCCTCTTGTCGGCGAATAAAATCTAGCGTATCTTCTGCTGTCATAGGTTTTTCAAAAAATTCCATGACAGATTTGTCAGAATTAATTGCTGCAATTGGATCTATGTCATCTGGAGTATAGGCCCTGAAGCCTAATCTTTCTGAAGTAAAAATATACCTTGACATATGTTGCTTTCTCTATTAGAGATTTTCCAGAAACGATCTGAAAGAATCAGTATCAAAATTGCTCATTCCTTCTTGGTAGAAAACCACTTCACCTGAAGGACTTATTACCAATGTGGTGGGAATTGATTGACTCTGCATAACCGGAGGCAACCCGAATGGTGCGTGATATACCGGAAAGCTGAAGGATTTGTCCGCTATATATTTGAGGCTTTTTTCAAAATCTTTATCTAAAGCTATCATCAAAAATTCAATATCTTCTGACTCCTTTAATTTTCCATATAGGCTTTCGATATGCGGCATTTCGGCCCTGCATGGAGGACACCAAGTAGCCCAAAGATTTACAAAAACTGTTTTGCCTCTGTACTCTTCTAAATTGACAGTATTGCCAGATACATCTAGCAAACTACCTCTATAATCAAAATAGCCATAGTTTTTTTCCGATTTTTCAATATTCGGCTTTATAAATCCGGTTGCCAAAAGCATAGATTGAACACCTCCCATAATCGGAGTCATTAAACCTGTAAAATATAGAAATGCAACAGCGCCTATCGTCCATCCCCAGCTTTTTAGTTCCTTTTTCCAATCCATAGATCATGTATGTTATTTCACAAAGATCCCAGAATTTCGCAGAGAATCCTGTGACTTAAGATACCTAATAATATCAGCTAAAATTAAAAGAATTAAAATTCTGGTAATAAATACTTTAAATACGGAAATAAAATTAATTTTAAGACGCTTTAGCCCCTTAGATGAGAAAGATCCTTTTTTTTATTTTGGTATGCTTTTTCTCTGCCTACCATTCTGGTCTAGGACAGGCCTATGAGATTTCACCATTTTCAGGGTATACCCTCTCACATAATTTTGGAATCAAAGAAGGTCATGCCAAACTTTCAGGTGGGCCACACTTAGGGGCAATTGGAACAATTTGCCTAACACCATACCTGGATTTGGAATTTACCTATAGTTTCCGACAGGCCTTAGGAACAGCTCAATCTACGCTTTTTTCAGAAACTTTCAGTCATAGCACACAAAGCCAGTTTGCCACTTTGGGAGTAAGTAAACTTTTTCCTTACAATGTCCGCTTTACCATGTTTACCGGCGCAAATGTAGGGGTAATGTTATTCAGTGTCAGAGAATCAGAATTACAAACGTTGACAAAAGTAGCGGTGGGTGGAAATGCAGGAGTACGGTATTACTTTAATGACAGATTAGGAATTCGCATGCAGGTAAACGCTTTCATGCCCATATTGGAACCGAGTATGGGTCTCTGGTGGTATTCTGATCCATCCAATCCAATCGGAGTTGGCAAATCGACGGCCCTCATACAAGCTGGAATTGTCTCTGGACTGATCATAAGATTAGGCGAGTTGTAATTAGATCAAGTTGCTCAATTGTATCTTCATGCAGAACAGGTAATTATTGAGATGGGCGTAAAAATTCATGAAGTTTACTTGGTAGGATTTTTTTATCTCTGCTACTTTGCAGCCCTTGATCAGATCCTAAAATATGAATATCAACCATTTTATCAAGATTGCAGAAGAGCTTGCCGTTAAGGTGAAGCAAGTGACAGATACCGTGGAACTGTTGGATGAAGGTGCTACAGTCCCATTTATCTCTCGTTACCGAAAAGAAGTTACCGGTAGCTTAGATGAAGTTCAAGTAGCTGCTATCAGAGACCGTGTACAGCAACTACGCGATTTGGACAAAAGGAGAGAAGCTGTGCTCAAATCCATTCAAGAACAAGGCAAACTCACCCCTGAACTTGAGTCTAAAATCAATGCGGCAGAGACAATGGCTATATTAGAGGATCTTTATCTTCCTTACAAGCCAAAAAGAAGAACAAAAGCCACCATTGCCAGAGAAAAAGGTCTTGAGCCACTTGCTCAATCTATTTTTGAACAAGGTTCAATAAATCCTGAAGAATTGGCATTGGCCTATATTGATCTAGAAAAAGAGGTTTCAACTGTGGAAGAAGCACTTCAAGGCGCGAGGGATATCATAGCCGAATGGATCAATGAGCATGTTGAACTCCGTAAAAAAATGCGGGAACTGTTTATCAATGAGGGCCAGTTTGTTTCAAAAGTAATCCCGGGAAAAGAGGAAGAAGCAATCAAATACAAAGATTATTTTGATTGGCAAGAACCAGTCAAAACAGCTCCTTCCCATAGGGTGCTTGCTATGAGGAGGGGAGAAAAAGAACTTTTTCTAATGCTCGATTCCTGCCCGGATGAATTGTCTGCTATTGCTTTGATGGAAAAAGAAGTATTGGCAGATGCTGCAAATCTTGCTGTCGAGCAGGTTAAGTTGGCCATTAGAGACTGCTACAAAAGGCTTCTCAAGCCTTCAATGGAAACAGAAGTCCGGCTGTATTCCAAAAAGAAAGCGGATGAAGAAGCAATCAGGGTTTTTGCCGAAAACCTGAGGCAGTTATTGTTGGCTGCACCGCTGGGTGAAAAGTCGGTGCTTGCGATTGACCCAGGTTTTAGAACAGGATGTAAGACAGTCTGCCTTGGTCCACAAGGTCAGCTGCTTAGCTATGATGCCATATATCCCAATGAACCTCAAAAGAAGGTAGCTGAGTCAGCTGCACTGTTGAAACATCTGATTGAAAAACATCATGTAGAAGCCATAGCAATTGGTAATGGTACTGCTAGTAGGGAAACTGAAGCTTTTGTCAAATCCCTAGGCTTGCCAAAGCATATCATCGTCACTATGGTGAATGAAAGTGGAGCATCTATCTATTCAGCCTCTGAGGTAGCAAGAGACGAGTTCCCAGATCATGATCTTACCGTTAGAGGTGCAGTGTCAATTGGAAGAAGATTAATGGACCCACTTGCTGAACTGGTGAAAATTGACCCGAAGTCAATCGGTGTAGGGCAGTACCAGCATGATGTAGATCAAGGAGCTTTGAAAAACAGTCTGGATGATACTGTCATGAGTTGTGTGAACGGAGTAGGTGTGGAGGTCAATACAGCTTCAAAACAGTTGTTAACTTATGTCTCAGGACTTGGACCAGTATTGGCACAAAATATAGTAAATTATAGAAATGAGTTTGGCCCATTCAAATCCAGAAGTGAAATCAGGAAAGTTCCTCGATTAGGTGACAAAGCCTTTGAACAGGCAGCTGGATTTCTCCGTATCAGGAATGCAAAAAATCCACTCGATGCCAGTGCTGTACATCCCGAAAGGTATGAACTAGTGGAAAAGATGGCAAAAGATCTTGGTGTGGGAATCGCAGATCTGATGAGCAGTGAGGAACTCAGATCCAAAATCATCCTGAAAAATTACGTAAGTGAAACGGTGGGACTTCCCACTTTACAGGATATCATGCAGGAGATCTCCAAACCCGGAAGAGACCCAAGGGAAACCTTCGAGGTATTCAGTTTTGAAGATGGGGTGAAAGAAATGTCAGACCTGAAGGTTGGGATGAAGCTACCCGGAATAGTAACCAACATCACAAAGTTTGGGGCATTTGTTGATATAGGCGTACACCAGGACGGACTTGTGCATTTGAGCCATTTGTCAGATAAATATGTAAGCGACTCAGCAGAGGTGGTATCTGTAAACCAAAAAGTGCAGGTGACTGTAATGGAAGTAGATATACCACGCAAGCGTATTTCCCTCAGTATGAAATCAGATCCTTTTGGGGATAGGCCTAAGGAAAGGGGAAAACATCAGGAGAACAAACGTAAACCTGAGAAAGAAACTGAAGGTGATCTTGCAGCAAAATTAGCATTGCTGAAAAACAAATTCAGGTGATGGCTGACACGCTATATCCTCTCATTTCAGAACCCTCCAAGGCTTCAAAACCTTTGGAGGGTTTATTTTTTTTGATCTAAATTCTGCTACCTCTATATTTTGCGACAACCTTTGTCACTTGAATGTTAATTATAATAACATATGTTGGTTATTAAAATTAACCTTATTAAATTAGCTTCTGTAATTCAAGATGATATGGAGAAGCAAATGAAAATCAGCATCACACAAAAAGCCCTTCCTTCAGGAAATTGTCAGGTTAAATTTTTTATTGAAGATGAAAAGAGGCCACAGTATGGATATCTGTTGACCAATGAGCCTAAGCCAATCGGTGAGATCATTGCCGAAATCCAGGAACGTATGCAGCAAAGAAGATCGGCTATGACCGGGATCAATTCTTTTTCATTGAATAACCCAAATAAAGACGACCATAATTTTTATCTTTATTCTGCCTAAACTGCTTCTATGATGCTTTCTAAAAACCTGAAATTTTTACGTAATGAAGCTGGAATGACGCAGGCAGATCTTGCTGAAAAGCTGAATCTGCAGCGGACAATGATTTCCGCATATGAAGACGGTCGCTCAGAGCCTAAGCTATCGGGTCTTAGCATAATAGCCGATCTTTTTGCTGTAAGTGTAGATGAATTATTGCACCGGGACATACAGGAATTGGGGAGAAAGGCAGCTGCTTCAAAGGACGTTAAAGTCTTGGCCATAACATTGGACAAAGAGGAAAAGGAAAATATCACAATGGTTCGGCAGAAGGCCTCTGCGGGCTACCTCAATGGATTTGCAGACCCTGAATATGTGGAATCCTTGCCCCAGTTTCAATTGCCACATTTGTCCAAAAACGCAACCTATCGTGCCTTTGAAATTACAGGAGACAGCATGTTGCCACTCATCTCTGGGACGCTCATTATCGGGGCTTATGTAGAGCAGCTCAGGGATATCAAGTCCGGCAAAACATACGTTTTGGTAACAGTTACGGAAGGTGTAGTGTACAAAAGGGTATTCAATTACCTGGAAGAAAACGGAAAGCTTTTTCTAGTTTCAGACAATGAGCATTATAAGCCATATGAAGTGAAAGGGGAGGATGTCCTTGAAGTTTGGGAGGCAAAGGCTTTTATCAGCACGGACTTTCCAAACCCTAAAGATCGGGCCAACCCTGTAAGTTTGGAGGACATCGGAAAAATGATCACAGACTTGAGAAACGAGATCACTAAAATGAAATAAAAAAGCCGATCTCATTGGACCGGCCTTTTGGAACTAGGGCTAACCGATTAATTATTTTCGATTTTTCCGCTTTCCGCTTTTTCAATCAGTTCTTCATTGGCAGTAATGTACATTTCTACTCTTCGGTTTTTAGACCTTCCTTCATCAGTATCATTGGAAGCAATAGGTCTATTGAAAGATTGACCAATGGTCATCATTCTGTTTTCAGCTACTTTTTGCATTTTGAGATAGTTTTTCACTGCATCAGCTCGTCGCTGGGAAAGCCTTTGGTTATATTCCTGAGAGCCTCTGTTGTCAGTATGACCTTCGATCGAGATATGGGTATCTGGATACTCATTGAGGATCTCCGCAAATTTCATGATCGTTTCTTGGGACTGAGGTGTAAGGGCATCGGAATCAAAACCGAAGAGGATGCCCGATTCAAAAGTAACCTTGATGGCTTCACCTACACGTTCCACTTCTGCATTTTCGATTTTCTCCATTTTTTCAGCCTGTTTATCCATATAGACCCCAATTACAGCTCCGGTAGCTCCACCGATTACAGATCCCAAAGCGGCTCCTCTACCGATTTGTCCGGTACGATTTCCCAGGACAGCACCTACTGCAGCGCCTGTCCCGGCACCTACTGCAGCACCTCTTTGCGTGTTATTCATACTCTTACAACTGATCAACATAAAAATCCCCAATGCAAGGGATAATGTAGCATAGTTCGTTTTTCGCTTTATCATAAATCTGTTGGTTTAGTTTTCTATCACTGTGAATGAACAGTAAACGCTATAATCCCAAATCTATGCCAAAACCCACCATTGCCTTACATAGCCTATACCTCCAAAAACCTAAAAACAAAAAAAAACCGGCGAAATGCCGGTAAATGCTTGGGGGTGATGCAGTTTTTATTTTGGTAACAATGCCTTAAATCCTTCTTTAATTTTTGCCACGGCATCATAGGAGGGGTCTATGTTGATTACTCCTTTGCCCAGTTCATGCCAAAGACCATCTCCTGTTTCTATAAAATACCCGTTTCGTTTTGGTTTTTGCTCTTTGGCCACTCCATAATCATAATCAGGCAAATATACATTAGATAAAAGCTCTTTAGTCTGTTCCCAGTTTGCATGAACATTTTTTCCGTTAATTTTTGCTTCTATTTTTCTTATTGAAAAATGTACCGACAACGTATAATCATGACTTAAAGACCCTTCTTGTGCATAATACTGAATGGTCAATGGAGCCTCTTTTTTGCTGATTTCGTAAATGGCCTGGATATAATCCTGGGCAAATATCTGCCACTCCTGTTGATTGGCAGGAACTGTCCTTACAATTTGCCCTTGAGCATCTTTGGCCAGCAACTTTATGCCGCCTTCCTCATCAAGTTTTTTATTGGACCACTTGGATTTTGAATAGAGTTCCTTCCAAGGTGCTTCCCAAACCTTTGGTATTTCCCCGCTGAACTGATAGTCATCGTCAAGTGTAAATCCTTCATCGAAGATTTCTTCTTCACTCAGTTCTTCACGGTCGGTATAGCTTAGGTCTAATTGGGTATCTATAAAATGCTTTCCAAAAGTGATCCTTAATTTATAAGTATGACTAAACGGGGGAGGAATATGACCTGAATCAAAGTCTAGTTCCAGCCTGATTAGTTCGTCGGTTTTTAAATGCATGTTGTTCATGTTAGCTTGCAAAAATAGCTGATTAGGCTGACTTAACCTTCATGGGTCTTTGCCGAATCAGCTACAAGTTCATTAATTTCAGCCATTTCCTTCGATGTCAAGTCCCGCCATTTGCCTATTGGCAGGTCTAGCCTGATGTTCATGATCCTGATTCTTTTCAGTTTGGTTACTTCATATCCTAAATATTCGCACATCCTCCTGATTTGCCTGTTGAGTCCTTGCGTCAAAATGATGTTGAAAGTATACTTGTCCAAAGGTGTCACTCGGCATTTTTTTGTGATCGTATCAAGGATAGGTACCCCATTTGACATCTTTTGTACAAATTCCTTAGTAATAGGTTTGTTTACAGTGACCACATATTCCTTTTCATGGTTGTTTCGCGCCCTCAGGATTTTGTTGACTATGTCCCCATCGCTTGTCAGCAAAATCAATCCTTCACTCGGTTTGTCTAGTCTACCAATTGGAAAAATCCGTTTAGGATGTCGGATATAGTCTATTATGTTGTTTTTTTCTGCTTTGACATCAGTGGTGCAGACAATCCCTACTGGTTTGTTAAATGCGATGTAAACATGCCGTTCAAGAGGTTCCGATACAGGTTTCCCATCCACCTTTACCACATCTCCAGGCGAAAGCTTGGTCCCCATCTCTGGTATTTTACCATTGATGGTCACCCTTCCTGCTTCTATCAGCTTGTCGGCCTCTCTTCTGGAACAAAAACCAATTTCGCTTAGGTATTTATTGATCCGGGTAGTTGGTATGGATGTGTCCATTTGACAAAGCTATTATTTAATTGGAAAACTGGTTTTACCTGACTTCAAACTTTTCTTGAAACTTGATGTACTTACTCAAGTCAGCATGTAAGATTGCATCAAGTTCTTGTTCATTCCCCTTGCTGGTCCTGGTAAAAAGAAAACCAAATATGCCATAATGGTTCAAAGGATGCTTGCGCAGATGAAGAGGAAATTCAAAATCATCCAATAAAGTCTCATAATCAAAATGTGAAAACTCTTCAGGTTTGATTTTTAATGCATTGTCCAGAAGAATCAAACTGTACAGGTAATTTGATCTATCTGCAAAAACAATGTCCCAATCTGGCTTAAGGGAGGAGAAGAAATTCAAGTATGAATTGATTCCATATGCGAAATAAGTCACATCTGCAGTAGTACACCAACCGCCGAATCTCATGGGGTTTACTTCAATTGGGAATATTTTCCCTTCTTCACTAACTCTGATTTCTATGTGCAAAGGAAAATTTTTCAGCTTGGTTTTGTCTTGAACTTGGGTCAGGAATTCCATAATTGAATCATGGAGCCCCAAAACAATATCCTTAGAAGTAGAATAGACGCGGTCACTCACATCTGCTTCTGAAATAAATTTATGGTGTAGGATATTTAAGATGACTGGATTTCCTTCAGCATCCATATAGCAATCAAAGGCATATTCTTCTCCTTTGACATAAGACTCAAGGATAAATTCAGTATTATCAAGTACAGCCTTAGGATAAGCGGAAGCAAATCGTTCTATATCATCATGTATCCGGTTTACAGTTGGTTCCCAGTCGGCAGCATGGTCAACTTTATGCACAGCAATACTGAAAAAACCTACAGCCGGTTTGACGATCAAAGGAAATTCAAGTTGTGAAGTATCTGTTTCTAGCAAGGCTTGAAAGGGTACAGCTTTGTAAAAATAACCAGGATATACATCCTGCATCAATTCCCTGAACTTGACTTTGTTTTTGAAATAACTGATTTTTTGAGCAGTTGCACTATCTGGGGCATGATGCTGAATCCAGGTAATGGCGTTTTCTGAATTTGTGTAAATAGGTCCTCCGAAATTGTCTTTAAGTGCTTGAATTGCTTCGGTTTCAGGCAACCAATTCACAATAGCTCCTTCCATTAATGCTAAGGCCTCGGGGGTGGCCACTACTGGAAGATGGTTTTCGACAATTGTCTGTTTCAGGAAATCCGAAACATAGGGATGGTCAAGTAGTATCATGAAAACTTCAATAATTTGCCGCGAATATAGGCATCATCTCAGTTTGATGGATACATTATTTTTTGGTCCGCTGACTTCAAATGAAGCTTTTTCAAAATCAGGTGGTCCAAAACTTCCCATGACATTATTGGAAAAACCATAGCCGTCTCTAGGAATGCCAAAGGCATTGGTGCGCAATTTCCCGGAGTTTTGACTATCGTGGAAAAGCGAAAGTGCATATTTGCCCGGAGGAAGATCTTTAAAGACTATCACCGATTTATTTTCATCAATATTTCCAATAGCACTTTTAAATGCCTTGCCTTGGTCATCGGGAAAACCATCTTTTCCCTTAAAAAGCAGTACACGGATGACGCCTTCTTGATTTGGAATATTGGTGACCGTAAGGGTCAACTCGTTATTTTGCTGGGGTGTATGAGTGGCCATCAGCAAACTCAATAGCATGAATATCAATGTCATGGTAGTAAAGATAATGTTTGGAATCGGTTGATTTTACCTGAAGGTGTCCGCACGAATTCAGGTATAAAATGTACAGCCTTGGGAGCCTGAAATTGTGGAAGAAAGGATTTCATATCTTCAATTAGCTTTTGGTCATTTGGCAAAGTAGCTCCTTCTACAAGTAAAATTAATGCTTCACCAAGTAATGGATCTGGTTTCCCTCCAAGGAAAAAGGCCCGCTTACCGATTGTTTTACTCAAAAAAGGTTCCAGGGTTTTCTCAATTTGCTCAGGTTGCAATTTCACACCACCTGAATTTACAATAAAATCAGCCCTGCCAATCCATTTAAACTTGTCTTCACCTATCAGCTCCACAAGATCATTTGTCTGGACTCGTCCCCCCAAAGCCATATCAGCTTCAAGCACCAATCTACCTTCCACATCTGTGCCAATCTTCACCCCGGGAAGGGCTTCATAAATGGGTTCTCCTCCTGTAATTTTGGATAAAGCCACATGGGACACCGTTTCGGTCATGCCATAGGTCTGGAAAGCATTCAGCTTCTCACTCGCAAGTTTATGAATTAACTCAGGTGGGGTAGGAGCGCCTCCTATGATCAAAATACCGATTTGTTGAAGCGGGTTGGGAATTTTTGCTAGTGTAGCCGCTACTTGCATAGGCACCATGGCCACAAAGTCAAAAAAATCAGCAGAAGGAAGGCCGTCAAATGGATCTGAAACAGGTTCAATTATGGTCAACTCGGCATCCCATTCTAAAGCTCTTACCAGCATCATTTTTCCAGCTATCATATTCGTATTCAGACAGCAAAGCAGATGAGCATTATGCTGAATTCCATAGTATGAGCGAGTAGCCTTGGCCGAGCATTCCATTTGTCGGCGCATTACTGTGATTGGTTTAGGTTTGCCAGTTGAACCTGAGGTCTGAAGTTCAAAAGAAGTCTTACCCAAAAGCCAGTCCTTGCAAAACCTCAAAGATGATTCGAAATATTCATTGTGGCATGTATAAAAGCCCTTCCTGATTTCATCAAAAGAGTAGGAGCTGGAACCGATTTTTATTTTTCCCATATTCAGGTCAAGACGTACTTACTAAATTCAACAAAATCCACTTAAGGCTGTTATCTTGCATTGGTAAAAACTGCTTTTGAATATGGAGATTAATTGGAAAACAGCAAAAGAATATCAGGACATCACCTACAAAAAATGTGACGGAGTCGCCAGAATAGCTTTTAACAGACCCGAAGTCCGCAACGCCTTTAGACCCAAAACAACCAGCGAACTTTATGATGCTTTTTACGATGCCCAGGAAGATACATCCATAGGCGTCATCCTGCTTTCTGCCGAAGGCCCGTCACCCAAGGACGGTGTGTATGCCTTCTGCTCCGGTGGTGACCAAAAGGCCCGCGGCCATCAGGGATATGTGGGGGATGACGGCATGCACCGCTTGAACATACTGGAAGTACAGCGGCTTATCCGCTTCATGCCCAAGGTGGTTATCGCTGTGGTCCCGGGATGGGCAGTAGGTGGCGGCCACAGTCTCCATGTCGTTTGCGACCTGACTTTGGCCAGTGAGGAGCATGCGATTTTCAAGCAGACGGATGCAGATGTGACCAGCTTTGACGGGGGATATGGCTCTGCCTATTTGGCCAAAATGGTAGGTCAGAAAAAAGCCAGGGAGATCTTCTTTTTGGGCAGAAACTACACCGCGCAAGAGGCTTATGATATGGGTATGGTCAACGCCGTGATCCCACATCAGGACCTGGAGGCGACAGCCTATCAATGGGCACAGGAGATTCTGGCCAAATCACCTACTTCGATTAAAATGCTCAAGTTTGCCATGAACCTGACCGATGACGGTATGGTGGGGCAGCAGGTCTTTGCCGGAGAGGCGACGCGTTTGGCCTATATGACCGAGGAAGCAAAAGAAGGCAGGAACGCGTTTCTCGAAAAACGCAAACCCAATTTCAAGAACATCAAGTGGATCCCCTGATGCAGCACCTGGAGACCAGCTACACCACCCATGACGGACTGCAGCTTTTTCTGCAAGCCTGGATGCCTGCCGCGCCAAGGGCAGCCTTGCTGCTTGTCCACGGACTTGGTGAGCACAGCAGCCGGTACCTCCATGTGGCCCAAAAGCTGGTTGAACACGGGATAGCTGTATTTACCTTTGACGGACGCGGGCATGGCCAATCGGATATGCCCACGCCCTCTGGGTTTGTCGGGGATTATACCCAATACCTGAAGGACATAGATGCCCTGTACAGTAAGGTCAGGCAGTATCTGCCTGAAAAGCCGGCATTTCTTCTAGGACACTCCATGGGAGGGGGCATGGTAGCAGCCTATGCCTTGGCCTATCAGCCACAGACTGCAGGCATTATTCTGAGTGCCCCCGCTTTGCAGCCTGCTGCCGATGTGCCTGTATTTTTACAGAAACTGGCTCCTTACATCAGCAAGTGGGTCCCGCATCTCAAAGTGCTGGAATTGAACAGCAGTCATATCAGCCGGGATCCGGAGGTGGTCAGCGCCTATGACCGGGATCCACTGGTACACCATGGGGGTTTTCCGGCCAGGACCGGTCACGAGTTGCTGAAAATGATGGGATATATAGAGCTGCATGCAGGAAGCTTTGGATACCCCGTGCTGTTGTTGCACGGCAGTGCCGACAAGCTGACGGATCCTAAGGGCACATCCGGATTTTTTGAGCGGATCAGCGCTGTAGACAAGACGCTGGTGGAACTGCCCGGCTTGTACCATGAAATCCTCAATGAACCTGAAAAGGAAACCGTGATCAACAGAATCTGCGAATGGATCATTGCCAGATCCTGATACCCTCACCCTAAACCGGATCTTTCCTTTCCTTTGGCACCCGCAGGTGCTTTTTTTTTTTAAATCCATTTGTGTAGTTATTTGACTTCAGATATATTTGTAGCCATATAGCTACATGTTGAGAGATGAATTTGAGAAGGGATGTTTTTCAGGCGATAGCGGATCCGACCAGGAGGTCCATATTGATATTGTTGATGACCAACAGCATGTCGGCAGGGGCAATTGCGGCCAATTTCGATACCGCCCGTCCCACGGTGTCAAAGCATCTCCAGATCCTGACCGAGTGTGAGTTGCTGGTACCGCGGCAGCAGGGCCGGGAAATCCATTATCACCTGAACCATCTGAAAATGAAGGAAATTGCGGATTTTCTGGAGCCATTTACCCGCCAATGGGAAGAGCGATTCGATAAACTTGAAGCAGTCATGCAAAACCGGATAAACAATGAGAAGATTTAAGACCAAGGTAGAGGCGGATGGTGACAGGCAGCAGCTCTTGATCACCAGGGATTTTGATCTACCGGTAGGCCTTTTGTACAGGGCCTATACGGAAGCGGATCTTGTTGCCCAATGGATGGAAAACAGGGTACTCAAATTGGACAACCACCCCCACGGAGGATATATTTTTGAAAAAACAGATCCCGCAGGTAATGTGCTTTTCAGGGCAAATGGCACCATCCATCTTGTTGAACAGGATAAACGCATCATCAGGACCTTTGAAATGGAGAACAGCCCCTTTGAGGTTCAGCTTGAGTTTTTGGATTTTGAAGCCTTGGATAACGACAGGAGCCGGCTGAGGATCCAGATGGTCTTCAGGTCGGTCGCTGACAGGGATATGCTCCTCAGTCTACCCTTTCAGCTGGGACTGGATCAGGCCCATGAGCGGTTGGAACAATTACACTACACATGATGGAAAAAAGAAAAAGAATCTTGTACTGGTCGGCTACCAGCTGGCTGGCTTTGGGGATGCTCTCCACCGGAATGGTGCAGTTGATAGGCCTGGAAGAGGAAATCCGGAGGATGGAGGTTTTGGGCTATCCGGCCTTTTTGTTTACGTTCATCGGGATCTGTAAGCTATTGGGCACCCTTGCTGTTTTGATACCAGGCTATCCCATACTGAAGGAATGGGCATATGCAGGTTTTTGCTTTCTGATGACAGGTGCGCTGTATTCTCATTTTGCCGCTGGGGATGCACTTCCGGAATATTTTGGATCAGGTTTGCTGTTGGTCTTGACACTGCTTTCCTGGTACCTTAGACCCGATAACCGCAAATCCTTTGAACTCCGTACCGAATGAACCCACTCGTAGACAAATATTTGATTGATGGCTGTATGCGTTGCAAATACGGCGCAACACCCCAATGCAAGGTCAACCTCTGGAGGGAAGAACTGGAACTTCTCCGGCAACTGGTGCTGGAAACAGGACTTACAGAGGAGATCAAATGGGGGGTGCCGGTATATACGCATCAGGGCAAAAACATTGTCAATGTGGCTGCACTGAAAGCTTCCGCAAACCTGGGCTTTTACAAAGGAGTTTTGTTGACTGACAGTCATAATCTCCTTGAGCAGCAGGGTAACCTGCAGTCGGACAGGATCATCAGGTTCACGGACAAGGCAAAAGTGTCCGAACTCAAGGAGGTCCTTCAGGCTTACATCAGGGAAGCCATTGCTTTGGAGGAAAGCGGGCAGAAAGTGGTATTCAAGAAAAACCCCGAACCCATGCCCGATGAGCTGTTACAGGCATTTGAAGAGGATCCGGGGCTGAAAAAGGCATTTGAAGCACTTACTCCTGGAAGACAGCGGGGGTATATCATCCACTTTTCACAACCCAAACAGTCCCAGACCAGAATCAGCAGGATTGAGAAGTATAAGCAGAGGATATTCGATGGGCTGGGAATGCAGGATTAAAGTGCAGGTGTCAATCGTATTGGGCTCACCACAGATTAAGACAGATTTTCACAGACCATCAATCAATAGCTATCAAGTTCAGTTAACCAAAATTCCCGCAGGATCTTTTTACCAATGATAAGCACAGATTTTCACAGATTAAGATTTGCCAGGATCAGTCCACACCGATGGATCCGGTGGGCTAATTACAAGGGATTAACTCAATTTCTGGAAAATTGGAATTGTCAATAAAGAGCATTTGTTTGTCCCATAGGATCAGGATGATAATATATGGGCACATGATGCTGTGTCCTGAACAAAATCCATTAAATTAGACCAATTGAATGAATGCCTATGAATACGACTAACTCTGATTGGACCACCGGAAAAGCAATCAGCGCATTTTATGACATGCATGATTTCGGCCAGGATGGCGGCATAAATGAAAAGTTTGCCTGGATCAAATTCGGATTTTTTTCTATTCCGATACCCAATGCCAAGAGCAGGAGGCAAAACATCTATTTACATGATGTCAGTCACCTCGTTACGGGATACGATACTTCCTGGAAGGGGGAAAGTGCCGTATCCGCTTGGGAAATCGCCACGGGTGGCTGGAACCGACTGTTTATCCCCTGGTTGCTGACATTATGGGCCATGGGGCTGGGCACGATATTTTATCCAAGACAGGTTTACACTGCCTTCAGAAGGGGGCTCACCATGCGCAATGCACTGACCTGTGGATTGACCAAAGTCCAGATTTTTGAACTTCCTTTAGAAGAACTGAAAACAAGACTGAATGGATATCCCAGGCGAGACAAAAATCCTTTTTTGTGGATGATGATAAGCCTGGTGGTTTTCTTGACCCCTTTTCTTTTTGTCGCTGTTCTGGGCTTGTTCTTATCACGGTTCCTCATGCCTATGTCATTGAGCTGAAGATGTTTCAGTGCCTGTCAATGTTAGCTATGTGCTGTTCACCTCAGCTTTATACAGGCTTTGTTCACCGCAGATTTACACAGATTAAAATTAGGGGCGGTCAGGCTAGGAGTGTGTATCAGTGTGTGGTTCTCCACGGATAAATATTTAATCGCTATCGATTGAGCTGTTCACCACAGATTTACACAGATTCACACAGATTTAAATTGGGTGGGATCAGTCTAATCAGTGTGCAATGGAACGCGGATGACACAGATGATTGAAATTTAGACAGATAAGAATCAGATAATGAGTCAAAAAAATTCCTCACCCCATAATTCCGCCGAAAGGTCTATATTGCTGACCAAGTCACTAAACGATTAAAAATTATGCGCATCTTTTTTACAGGGGGTTCCGGCAAGGCTGGAAAGCATGTAATCCCTTATCTGCTTGACCAAGGGCATCGGGTGATGAACGTGGATCTGACACCTCTAGACCATCCCGGGGTGGACAATCTGCATGCGGATATCACGGATTCAGGACAGATGTTCAACGCCATGAGTGCTTATGCCGGTCTGGATGAACTGGAGCCAGGGACTGGCATACCGAAATTTGATGCGGTGGTGCACTTTGCCGCAGTTCCCCGTATCCTGATCAAACCTGACAACGAGACCTTCCGGGTCAATACCATAGGCACTTACAACGTCATCGAGGCAGCAGTCAAACTGGGCATCAAAAAGATCATCATTGCCTCCTCAGAGACCACTTATGGAATATGTTTTTCTGACGGACCCACTGATCCCAAATCCCTGCCTTTAGAAGAGGATTATGATGTGGATCCCATGGACAGCTATGGGTTATCCAAGGTGGTGAATGAACAGACGGCCCGTAGCTTCCAGCGTCGCTCCGGCTATGACATCTATGCACTGCGCATCGGCAATGTCATTGAGCCGCATGAGTATGCAACACTTTTTCCACATTACTTCAAACATCCCGAAGTCCGGAGGAGAAATGCCTTTTGCTATATCGACGCCCGTGACCTGGGACAGATCGTGGACCTCTGCCTGAAAAAGGACGGACTGGGCTATCAGGTTTTCAATGCCGGCAACGACCACAACGGCGCCATCTTGCCAACCCAAGAATTGGCCAAACAGTTTTTCCCTGGCGTGCCTTTTACGCGGGAATTAGGTGAACATGAGGCCTTGTTTTCCAACCGCAAGATAAAGGAAGTGCTTGGGTTCCAGGAAGCACATCACTGGAGCAAATATGTGGAAACAGACAATCCGTAATGAACAGATAAGGATAAAACCCGACAGCGGAAGGGGAATGCGGTCTAGCAGAATGATCCTGATTACTTTGGGCTATTTGTTGATGTGGCCTGTGAATGTTTCCTGTGTAAACGCAGATGACGCCGGGTCAACCCGCTTGACCCGAGTGGAAGAAACGGATAATTCGGGAAAGGTATATGGTTGGGTTTATTCCTATGACCAACAGGGTAGGATCATTAGCATCTCCGGCCATGAGCAGAGTGGGCAGCCTGTACAAAAGGTAAGCATTGCCTATTCCGGCAACGAGGTAGTTGTGCAGCGGGATCCAGACGACGACCCTGCATTTGACCAACGTTTAAAAGTTGTCTTGACCCTAGACGGTCAAGGACTTACGCAGAAAAGGATTGCTTCTTTGTACAAAGTCCCCAAAACGTCTGGCGTACCACCCTCAGAAAAGTTTGTTTTTGATACCTTGTATTTCTTTTACGATGCGCAGGGTCTGCTGATCCGTACGCAAGGCAGCAGGTATGACTCCACTGGATTTGCTACCGGAAATCAGGAGATCAGGAAAACCACCTACGGTGCTGAATACCAGAATGAATCCGGCAACCTTGCCTTTTCCGATGAAAAATTTGTTTACAGTGTGGAGCGGAAAAACGGAGCGCAAGTTGAAAGTAATGGCGGAAGCTCTAGGATACAGAGCCGCTACGCTTATGCCAAGCAAGATCCAAACCTGGAAGATTTCTCCAATTCTGCTGTGCGGAACGAGCTGAGACACCATTTTGAACCTTTGCTGAATGCCAGGTACCGGAATAAACCTGAACAAGTCACCATTACTTATACAGAAAGAGACGGGAATGATCAGGTATTCTTTGACCTAACCACAGCCATACAATTCAACAGGAGTTACAATTCAGGCGGGATGCTGTCCCGTGTAAGCATTCCTGCAAATGCTGAATTCAGGGAAATCAGATACTTTTATTGAAAAGGCATCTTCCGGCTTGCAAGACACTTTTGAAATAGGGAAAAACCCGTAAAACCTTTATTTAGTTTAATTTCAAACTGAGGAAATTTGAAACTTTGAAGGATAAATTGATTATTCTTAAGAGTAACCAAATTTTTGAAATTATGGAGATGATCTGTTCAAACTGCAACCACTGGGTACCGGAGGCACCTGTGGCTGCTAAAAAGGAAAATTACGGCGAGTGCAACAAGCTCAGCCATATCGAATCAGAAATGGACCCCGATTACATCATACCTGTGCTGAACAACGGCCGACCATTGGACGCCAATACCAAAGCCATTGAGTTCATTACCGGTAGTACTTTCGGGTGCAACCAATTTGCAAGTGCCTAGTCCAAAAATCCCCACCTAAATCAACGCGGTGGGGATTTTTTTTTGTTTTTTTGAAATAAAGTACGTTATCGATTGCAAGCTATGGCATAGGGTATTTTTAAGCTAATCAGCTGTTATTCCGACGGTTAGAAAGGATTTGGTTCAGCCAACATATTTTTTTTTGTGTTCATGTATCCATATTTTAGGTCATTGTCAAAGTACAGCAACCTATTTAAACCCATTAAACCTATGTCTCTTACTTTTGAAAAACCTGTGGAAACCGTCCATGAACTCCGGCAGATCATGGGGTATCCCAATGAAGTGGTTACCCGCAAAACGATCGGCCATCTGGATCGTTACTGCCTTGATTTCATTCAAAATTCACCTTTTATCACCATTGCCACCAGTGATGCCGCAGGTAGGCTGGATGTGTCGCCCAAAGGTGACCCCGCGGGATTTGTCAAACCCCTTGATCAATATACGCTGGCGATCCCTGACCGTCCGGGAAACAAAAAGGCGGACACGCTTACCAACATCATCCAGAATCCCAGAATTGGATTGATATTCCTGATTCCCGGGATCAAAGAAACCCTGCGCATCAACGGCTCAGCCCAGGTGGTGCGGGACCAAAGTGTTCTCGACCTGCTGGTCTGCAATGGTAAAACACCGGAATTTGCCATCATTGTCCATGTGGAAGAAGCCTTTATGCACTGTGCCAAATGCATGATCAGGTCGGAACTGTGGAAAAATGTAGAAGAGGTCAAAGCCCGCCCCGTCCCGTCATTGGGCAAGATCCTGGTAGACCATGCCCAGCTGGACATTCCTTCCACTGAACTTGACGAAAGGATCCGGCAAGATGAAAAGACAAATCTTTATTAGGCCTATGCAGGTTTTCAAAAAAAGCACTAATGCGACAAAATAGCATTAGTGCTTTCAACCTACCTATTGATTGACATCTCCGGCTTGATTTCGAGGCATCAGCTAAAAAATGACTGAGCTTGCCTCTTTCCGTTTTTTTACCAATTCCGGAGACCTTAGCTTTCCTTTGCGGCAATAATTTTCAAAGAATTACCTGAAAATGCGCTGTGCAAAATCATGCAGCGATTTCCTCCATACCTGCCATTCATGGTCTCCAGGGAATGAGGCAAAATCCACATTGACACTATTGGATTCCAGTTTTTCAATCAGCTTCTTTGTTGCGTTAATCCTCATATCCTGTTCACCTACAGAAATATACAATACCTTTAGGCTGTTGTTGAAGGATCCGGACGCTGACAACATACCGGGTATGATGCTTTCAGGATCAAAATCAGCCGCTGCTTCCCTGATACCTCCAAACAATCCCGTGCTGAATATCCCCACATAATCAAAATGCTCCCTGTTTCGGAGACCTGTATAGAAAGCCTGTCCTCCTCCCATAGACAAACCAGCAATGGCCCTTTGTTTAGGGTCCGCGGCTATCCTATACCTTTTTTCCACAATGGGTATGAGGTTCTCAAACATTTCCTCCTTGAAGATTTCCATGGCCTCATCCGAATAACCCCTTGCAGCAGTACCCGGTTTGGTCACGTTGCCGTTGGGGATCACCACGATCATGGGTACAGCTTTGCCAGCAGCAATAAGATTGTCGAGGATCAAGTTGGTTTTTCCTTGTACAGCCCAGCCTCTTTCATCTTCTCCGCCGCCATGGTGAATGTAAAGTGCCGGATATTTTTTGTCGGAGTTTTGGTCATACCCCGGCGGGGTGTAGATGTTGGCTTTTCTCCAGGACTGGGTTGTTTTGGAATAATAGTCAATTGACCTGATCTCACCACGGGGCACCTCTTTCAGGTCATAAAAGTCCACACCGGCTTCAGGGATATCGATCCCGGAGGCCATTCTGCCCATGCCATAAAACGATTCGCTGGCAGGATCAGCCACCTTTAAACCCTCAATGACCAGGGAATAATAATGAAAACCCGGGTCCTGGGGATCAACAGTAACGGCCCAGTTTCCATCACCTTCTTTTTTCATGTCATACAGCTTGCCGCCTATGTCGATCTGGGCATTGCTCACATTGGGGGCATTCAGCCTGAAAAGCACCCTTAAATCCTCCATGATACAGGGGCAACTGCCGGGGTTGATATTGGTAGTGGCAGGTATAGCACCTTCAGGTATTTGGGCGAAGAGATTTGCTGAACCTAAGGTCAGTAAAAACGATGCTATCGTGAGCTTTGGAAAACGGAAACTGTTTTTTGGCATGGTCCTATTTGATTTGTGGCTTCGTCATGGGATAGAAATGATGACAAGTTTCTTGGATAATGATTTTTATGTTGTGTTTGACTTCAGTTTTACTTGGTGTTACATAAAAGTAGGTAAAAAAACTCCTTTACAATGCTTTTCAATTGAATACCGTACCCGAAGGTTCAGATTGGTAATCTGACAAAGAAAGGGCAAAATTAAATTTTCTTTGACCTTATGCTCCGAATACCTGTTTTGCTTAGCAAACAATTGTCAAGGCCAAATATTGCCTTTTCACTTAATATCAAATTCAGGATCTCTTGTTCTGTAAAATCCTCGATATAAGTTCCCACAAGAGTGAGTAAGAATATGACGAACGCGCCCTAGTAGGTGGGGTCTTTCCATGTACCTCTGGTGGCGATAGCGCAGTCGATTATAAAGTAAAAATTAACCCTGTCAAGATATAATAGCTAGACAGGGCTTTTAGTGGGCGTCAAAAGCGGTAGTTGATGAAAATTCCTGTGTAAGGTCTGAAAACAAAGGCAAATTCCCGAACATACACGTCTGTCCCTATGGGCGTACCCGGCGGGAAAGGGGGCAGGGGGTCTACGAGCGTACGCTCCCCAGCGACCCTAAAAGGCCTGACAGCATAGGACTTCTTGATACTTGCCCAGCGCTGGGAGATGTTCAGCCGTACTTCTGTGCTGAGTGAGAGCCTATCAGATATCTTGAACACGACACCCAAAAATGGCAGGATGCCCGCAGCGAAAGATTGAGTGACCACCATTTCCCGCCTTACCGAGACAAACTCTATATTCTCAAAGTCGTAATTATCATCATGGGTACGGATCTCCTCCCCCCGTCCCTCTATATCCAGGCCGAAGTAACCGTACCACCTTTTTCGCAGGGGAATCTGCCATTCCTTCCCCAGCGCCAAGCCCCAACCTTTCCTATTGTTGATATCCAAAAAGGGTGGATTTTCTATAAAATCCTGTTGTTCCCAAGTGTTTAGGTCGATCAGCATCCTAGCTCTCCAGGCACTATTTGTGCCCTGTTGTCTGCGGATCATCAATTCCAGGGGTCCGGAATTGTCTTCGCTGAATATGGCTTCCAATCCAAACTGGGTGTTGAGCCCCAGACTGTAGCGTTTTGGTGGATGAACAGTTTTCAGGTCGGTACTGTCCCCTTGGGCATAGAGGCTGAAGCTGAGCACCCAAGCCAGGCAAATGATAATTACGGTTTTGTTCATTAGTTTTCGGTTTCGTTGTCCCGGTACCGAATCGGTACTAGGAAAGGCTGCTATCTTTGGATACGGATTTTTTCGCTCAGAATTCTTTCTTGTTGAAGCTATGGATGAAAAAGAGCCATATTGAGTTTGGCGATGGTAATCTCGGTTTTGCTACCATCTGACGATTGCTTTCAGAGCATTAAAGGTTTAGATTCAACGATATTTTTGGAATAAACAGATGATGGAATTTGAAGGTAGATATCAAATAGTGAGAATACGGGCCTATCGCATAAAAAAATCCCGGGTCATTATATAACCAGAAAAATATATCATCTCTCCAATCCAAACGGGTATAGGCTATACCCCATCCAATTTCGCCTGAGAGAGCAATTCGCTTGCTAAGCCGGTGATATGCACCTAGGAATCCATTGATTGAAATCCGCGTGGAGTTTTTATTTACTTCTCGGTTTACCAAAAGTAGAATACCATCATTAGTTAGAAAAGGAGCCTCGGAGGAGTCCTGTCGGAAATACAGAAATTCTACACCCAACTCAGCCCCATAGTAATAGCCCCATTTGTGGTTGATGGCACGGTGCCATTCCTTCCCGGCGGCGATCCCGAGGTCAGTATTGCGCTCGAAGGTATTGCCATAAGGCTGCGTCCTGTTGCTGGTCTGGACAAGTCCCCAGGTGCGGAGGCGGATTGCCCCGGATTTCCCAACCCTTTTGCGGACCAGGATCTCAAGCGGGGTGCTTACCTGTCCCTTGAAAATTCCATCGAACAGGAACTGGGTATTGAGGCCGAGACTGAGATTGTTTTCCCCAAACATGGGTAGGGGCTTTCTGGGTGAATCTTGGGCTACTGAGTCCACCTGTGACCTTACAGGTAAAGAGAATAAAAGGCAGAACATCAGAAGGATAGCTCGCATATTATTAAAGGTTTGTAGAAATTTATGTTTTTAGTTTATTTATTGCAAATATTGTTAGTTAATTATTTTTAAATATCGTTGATATGATCAGAGGAAGGTTTTTTCAAGAAATTCAATTATGTAATCATGGTAAAAACCTCCTTAATGTCTGTGACAATTCATCGGCGAAGACGCTGCTGAGATTAGAAAGACCCAGGTCTTTCATATGGTACCTGTATCCCTTACAAGCTATCTATACCATGGTGCTGAATTGCCCAAGGAGTAATTAAAACAAGTCGCTTCCAAGACCAAAGTGGTGTCAACCTGGAAATATGCACCTGACCACAAAAGGAGATCAGTTCCGATCAAGTTTGGTCAATAACGCTACAATCTAATATTACACACGTTTACAGCCAGAAAAACTGTAAACAGGTAAAAAATCAGATCACCCGACACTGTCCGCAATTTTTTTTTCCTGCAAAAAATAGCCAAACTTGAAAAACCAATAAATGCAATAATGTTGCATTAATGAATTTTGCCTAATTTTGCTTTTTCGGGAAATCAATATCTAAAGCAGGAAATGAAAACAAATACATACGATGTGGTGATTGTAGGTGGGAGCTATGCGGGACTATCGGCTGCCATGGCTTTGGGCAGGGCGATGAGAAAGGTACTGGTCATTGACAGTGGCCTTCCCTGCAACAGACAGACACCCCATTCCCATAATTTCCTCACCAGGGACGGGGAGAGTCCGGAGCAGCTGTCTGCAAAGGCAAAGGAGCAAGTATTGGCCTATCCTACCGTGCGCCTGCATCAGGGTCTGGCAGTGGAAGGGTTCAAGACCTCTACAGGCTTCCAGGTGGTCACTGCCAACAAGGAAGTTTTTGAGGCATCCAAACTCATTTTTGCAACGGGTATCAAAGACATCATGCCTGAAATTCCGGGATTCTCGGACTGCTGGGGAATTTCGGTGATCCATTGCCCATATTGTCACGGGTATGAGGTCAGGCATCAGCCTACCGCCATCCTTGCCAACGGAGATTTCGCCTATCACTATGCCCAATTGATCATCAACTGGACCCAGGAGCTGACGATAATCACCAATGGCAGCTCTTTGCTTTCTGATGAGCAATACACCAAAATCAGCGGCCACAACATCCCCACAATCGAAAAGGAGGTCGCTTCAATTGTTCATCATGAAGGCAAAGTGGAACAGTTGGTGTTTGCAGACGGCTCTTTCCTCAAGGTCAAGGCCATATACGCCAGACCATCCTTTGAGCAGCACTGTGCCATTCCTGTCCAGCTGGGTTGCGAACTCACTGAGGCGGGTCTGATCAAAACGGATCCATTTCAGCATGCGACTGTTCCTGGTATTTTCGTATGTGGGGACAATGCCAGTCCGATGCGCTCAGTAGCCAATGCCGTGGCATCGGGCAACATCGCAGGTGCCATGGTCAACCATGAACTCATTCAGGAGTATTTTTAAACTCAATGCCTGTTTGCTCTCAACTCGTAAAGCTTTCAGTCGATCATTGAAAATATCCTGTTCCAGCGGATTTTGTCTGTTCCTCTTCCATTGTCATCTTTAGAAAACAGGACCATGACAGGTTTCCCTACTACATGGCTTGCAGGTACAAAACCCCAGTAGCGGGAGTCGATGGAATTGTGCCGGCTGTCACCCATCATGAAGTAATAATCCTGCTGGAAAACATAGGTGTTGACCGATTTACCCGCAATGCGCAATTGCCCATTGGCTATATGCACTTCCTTGTGCCCTTCATATTTTTGGATCAGTTCACCGTATGCGGCCAAGGTATAGGTATTGACCTCAATTTCCATCTGTTGATGGGGAACCTTCAATGGGCCATAGTTGTGGAGATCCCAACTTTGTTCCCCAAAATCCGGAAAGAGCGGAAAACCCTGAGGCTGATCGCTACCAGGTGAGAGGGATACCAGATAGGGTGCCTTTGCTACTGTTTGGTATTGTGCTTCAGTCAACAAAACTCCGTAAACAGCCTGTTGCGCCTGATTGTAGCCTTGGAACCAGCGGTCTTCTTCGCCTAGCTGCAGGTTTTCAAAATGCCGGTCCTGAAGGGGATAGGTACTGACCATCTGGTACAGGTACTTGATCCCTGCCTGATCGGGGACATGCTCATTGTTGATATAGAGCTGCTTGTTCCTGATCTCCAATTCATCTCCAGCTACGGCTACACAACGTTTGACCAGATAGGTCATCAGGTCAGCAGGCCGTTCTGTAGGATCCAGCAGGTCTTTGGGGGTATTGAAAACCACGATTTCCCCACGTTCCACCTGTCTCAGTCCCGGAAACCTGAACGAGGGAAGCTGGATCCAGTCCAGGTAGGACGGGATTTCTGTTCCCCAGATTTTCTGATGTGACAGAGGCAGCTGCAGCGGTGTCTGGGGCGTCCTTGGGCCATAATGGATTTTGCTCACCAGGATGTAATCCCCAACTAGCAGGGAATTTTCCATTGAACCAGTTGGGATGTTATAGGCTTCCGCCAAAGACCACCTGAACAACGTGGTCACCAAAACCGCAAATACCAATGCATTCCGCCATTCCAATAAGCCGGATTTAAAAGACTCGAGTTTGTTTTTCATGGTGTGAAGATGAAGTGAAAAATTATGCAATAAGATACAATTCAGCTTCCAAATAGTGCTAAACTGCTGAGTTAAAAAACTTTAAATAGTGTAAAAGCTGCCTTAGAAATAAGACCCTGCACAATGTTCCACTTAAAGGATAATTACTCCAAAACAAATTAAGCTTCAGAATCACCATTAAAAGCTGAATGCTTGACTCCTCAGATCTAGATCATCAAAAAGAAGTTGGATTAGGGCTCAGTTGCATACCACAGCCAGAAAATCCTGTAGGTGTGCCAAGAGTAATATTTTTTGGTTTAACAATTTTTTACAAAATATAATTTTTCCCCAGGCAACGTCACGGTAACTTCTCAGGTTCCGAATTTGGAAACACAGCATCACGTGGGAGAACAGGAAATCATATCAGGTTGCAGGCAAAACAACCCATTCGCACAGCGGTATCTTTTTGACCGGAATTATCCGCGCAGCTACCGCCTGGCCATGCGGTACCTGGCCAACCATCACGATACAGAAGATGTGCTTTCCATTTCCTTTACGAAGGTGTTTAAGCATATCGGAAATTTTGAAGACAGGGGGGAAGGAAGCCTGCACAAATGGATCAACACCATCGTGATCAATGAATCCATCAGATTTCTCAAGAGCAAAAAAGCACTGCTCTTTCAGGAGGACGAAGATGTGGAAGCATGCGGCATTGTGCCTGACTTGGATATCCTGGATGCTGAGGAAGTATATCAGATCCTGGAGGAAATGCCCAAAGGGTACCGGACGGTATTCAACCTCTTTGCCATCGAAGGGTATTCCCACAAAGAAATTGCAGATCTGCTTCAGATCAGCGAAAACACATCAAAGTCCCAGTTGAGCAAGTCGAGGAACTACCTCATCCAAAAAATAAGCAAAAAATTCAGCCATGAAAGCAAATAACATTGACCAGATCGTGAAGGATGCACTGCTGAGCCGGCCTATTCAGCCCGCTGACAATTCCAAAGAGCGCGTATGGAACAATATCATTTTTGAGCGGAAGAAAGTTGTCCCCTGGCAGTGGATTGCAGCGGCCATCGCTGTCGGGATGCTGTCTTTGCTTTCCGTGGGCCTGATATTGAAACTTGAAAAGAATGAGACAGAACTGGCTGAACTGAAGTCAAAAATCAATTCCGTCCATGAAAAGGAAGAAATCATGCAGCCCGTTCTTGAGCACCCGATTATGGCAGCGGAAGTGCCTGCAGATGAACAGAAAGCCTTGCAGGCAATAGCGGTTCCGCTGGCAGTCCAACCTTCGGAGGAAATGGCGGTTTCGGTTCCAGCCCAAACTCAAATTGAAAAGGAGGTGCAGGAAATTCCCGAATCTGTTTCTATAGTGGAACCTAATGTCCTATTGGTCCAATGGGTTTCTCCCGAAGATCAGGGAGTTGATGTTGCAGCAATCTCACATGCAGATGAGGGACAAGTTGCCATGTTGTCTCCAAACCTCTCCAAGCCCAAAACCAAAATCAGGCTTTTTGGGGCAAAGGAGCAACATGAGCAGACAAACCAGGAATTTTTATCCATCAAAATCAAACTTTGAAAATCAACAAACCGCTTTATGAAACTACTTCTCAAAATCATCTTTGGCATTGTGCTAACGGCTCCATTGCATCAGGCTTTTGGTCAACATGGAAAAAGTTATGCCGACAGTATTGTCTATTGGGGCAAGGAAAAAATGGAAATGCTGATATTGACAAAGGACGACCACCAACTCAGGCAAAAAGATGACCTGAAAACCGTACTGAGGGAATTTCAGGACAGGTTAACAGAAATCCGGGACCAGTTGCCTGCGGATAGCTATGTCCTCAATTTCAGCGCCGGGAAAAATCTGGATGTCCTGCGATCAGAAAAACTGAAAAGCTTTGACGTATCCAGTGGCCAAAAGGCCACCCCGAAATTCAGCAATCAGGCCAATGTTTTGGAAAACGACCTGCAGGTAATTTTCCATTTTGACGACATTGAAGCTTTGGTCCAGGCTGATTTTGCAGATATCCTGTCGCAGATCATTCAGGACCTTCCGGTCAGGCACCGTTTTATGCGCCATCTGACTTACACCCCCGATCCGCAGACAGGAAAAATCAACCTGAGCCAAAACCGGCACACGGGATATTTCGACATGCTGAGCTTGCAGGGAGGTGTTGGCGCAAGTGTCTACAGGAACAGGCTGCTCACAGATATTACCGCTGAAATCGGTTTGCAGCTGAACCACAAGGGCATCCTGAGAAACCAGTTTTATCTGTCCAACAACCTCATATTCGGGTTCAGTTCTGAGAATGCCCCATTGATCAACAACTTCACCAACTTCGGCTACAGGAGAAATCTTTCCCATGAAAAGGGAAATCCAAACTGGCTGGGCGTGGAAATCGGCACCTTGACCAAAAGGAGCGGGGACATCTTTCAGCCCAATGCCATGCGGTTGGGAGTGAACTGGAACACAGGCAAGCACATCACCGTTTCCCCGCAACTGTACTGGAACGGTTTTTTCCGTCAGGTAAGTCCTGGATTCAGGATAGGCATAGGGTTGTGATATCCAGATCATTGATAGTAAAAAAAGCGTCTTTCTGTTTCCTTAGTTACAAGCTGACTAAGGTTCACAAAAAAACGCTTTTGCATTTATACAGGATGTTCAGATTTGGCCTTGCCGTCAATCCATTTGCTTCCTGTCTATTACCCAACCAGGAGAAGCGGAGAGTCCCGGAGTTTTTCCTGTAAAAAGCTTCGCCGCCTCTTTGTCCCCTTTCAGCTGCCACTTGTACCATGCCGTGGCCACCCGGGCGTATTCACCGCCGTAGGGCTGTGCATAGGTTCCACCATGGCCCACGTCCAGGTTGCCTACGAAAACCGGCACATGGTTGATCCTGGCAAAGTCGTCCATGCCGTTGTTATAGGCAATGTCGGATTTGCCGCCAAGTAGGTAGAGGGTTGGGACTTTGATGTTGTTTAGCTGTGCTTTGGTTACCTGGGGCATGCCTGGCATACCTCCATTCGGATTTGGCAAGACCCCGCTGTTGAACACCCCTACAGTGGAGATTCTGGGGTCACCCGCTACTTCCAGTGTCTGCAGGCCACCGCAGGACATCCCGCTCACGGCGATTTTTTTGGTATCCAGTTTCTGGTAGTAGGGGCTATTGGGATCCTCGTTTTGGGCTATGGCCCAATCAATGGCATCCAGTAACTTGTGTGACTTGGAGCGGATGTCTGTCTGCTTGGGCATGGTGCCTATGGCAATGACCAGAAACCCGTGGGATGCCACCTCATTCAGGAAGTTGACATGCTCAAAAGGTGAGTCAAAGCAGGCGCCGTTGCCCCAGGCAATGATGGGTAACTTCTGCTGCCCGCCAAACTTGGACAGGTCCTGTGGCTTGAAGACTGTGTGTGTGGGCAGCGTTGCTTCTGAGACCATGATAGCCGGGTGATTGCCTGTGCCGCCCTTTTCGATGATTTCAGGCTTCTGTTGGAAAACCAGGTGCTCCGAGAAAAACGGCAGTGCCTTGGTCTGTATGCGCTCTGCTATCCGGTTGAGGTGGTCACCTTCGTAGCTTTCGTAGAAATGCGGTACCTGATAGGCATCCAGAACCTCATGAAGAGACTTGGTAGCTTCACTGATTCCCCGGTCCTGTGTACCTGCATCCAGGGCAATGGCCTTCATTTTCCTGAGGTTATGGATGTACTGGTCCACATGGTTCAGCGTCCTGTTGGCCACGATCTTGTTGGCCACATCCTGTCTCATCTGGCCGTTTTTGGCTGGAAGGTCAAGATAGAAG
>DAIPZN010000031.1:0-38739 GCA_036782195.1 Cyclobacteriaceae bacterium
CGGTAATGATGCGCTAATATTGGAATAAGAATTGAAAAGCTACTTGTCCGAAACATTAAATTAATGAAAAAATACCTCCAAAAGTCAGTAATTGTCGCTTTTTTTTATTTTGTAGGTATGACATATTCTTTTGCCCAAAAGAATTCAGCATTTCAGAAGGGCGAGGAGCTGACTTTTAAAGTGACCTATGGATTTTTGGATGCGGCAGAGGCCAAAATGGTCATTAGCCCGAAGCTGACACAAATGAATAACCGCCCCTCCTACAAGGTGGACATCTTTGGACAGACCCTAGGTGTATTTAAGCTTTTCAAAGTAAATGACAACTGGGGAAGTTATATAGACACGTTAAACATTATTCCTTATCAATCCTATAGACACATAGAAGAGGGAAAATACCGCAAACATGAGCGTGTAATTTTTGACCATCAAGGGAAAAATGCACATGTCCGCTTATTTGATAGGGAAAATAAAGAGTTGGTAGAGAGCAAAGACTATCCAATCCCCTCAAATATTCAAGACATTGTCAGTGGATTCTATTTTCTCAGAACCATGGAACTGAGAAAATATAAAGCAGGAGACACTGTTACCCTAACCGGTTTTTTCGACAAAGAGATTTACAACATCAAATTGATTTTTATTGGACGTGAGACACTGTCCACAAAATTAGGCGACTACGAGACCTTGGTTTTTTCACCAATCATGCCTAAAAATAAAATTTTCAGAGGAAGTCAGCCTGTCACAGTATGGATCTCTAACGACAAAAACAAAATCCCTTTGAGGATCAAAGCCAAGCTGATGGTCGGTTCATTGGACATGGAAATTACAGAAGCAAAAGGGTTGCGAAACAAATAATTGATTTAAGGGTAACAATGCCTTAACATTACCCCGACAAATAAAAAATAATTGTTGTTTTTGTATCGTCTAGCAGCATTCCTCCCCAACATGTGCTTGCTTTTCTTAAATTAGCATCACATAAGCGAAACAAACAAACGCTTTTCAAATGAGCGACAAACAAAAAGTGAAAGTTCTGGTCGTCGATGATGAACCGGATATCGTCGAGATCCTCAATTACAACCTTAAAAAAGAAGGATACGAAGTAGAGACTGCTGATGATGGAATCAAAGCCCTCAAAGTAGCCAACAGATTTCATCCCGATGTGATCCTATTGGATATAATGATGCCAAATCAAGACGGGGTAGAAACCTGCAGACAGATCAGGGAAATTCCAGAACTTAAAAATGCTTTTATCATTTTTTTAACGGCTAGAGCAGAAGAATACTCAGAAGTAGCCGCCTTTGATGTTGGAGCGGATGATTATATCACCAAGCCTATCAAGCCAAGGGCATTGATGAGTAGAATCGCAGCACTTTTCAGGAGAGAATCCAAAAAAGAACAAGAACTGACACAGATCAAGATCAAGGATCTGGTCATAGACAGAACAAGTTATACCATTGACAAGAGCGGCAGAACCATTACGCTTCCCAAAAAAGAATTCGAATTGTTGTATTTTCTTGCCAAAAACCCTAATATGGTTTTCAGTAGAGATGATCTTTTGCAGAATATCTGGGGAGCAGATGTATATGTGCTGGCCAGAACCGTTGACGTTCACATTAGAAAAGTCAGGGAAAAAATCGGCGAGGATTATATCACTACTGTCAAGGGAGTAGGTTATAAATTCGACATCAATTAAATCATGCTGACCACATCGCGGGGTATTTCTTTAGTATTGGCTATTGCCATATCCGCGCTCACAGTGGCTTTTCTTTTTTTGCTCGATGATGCCACACCGACCCTACTTGTTGTAGCCGGAGGCATCTCCTTTTCAGTTTCTTATATCCTGATGATTGTGACTTTGGAGTTTCTGATTTTCAAAGAAATCAGCAGCATCTACTCGATGTTGGACAAAATCCAGAAAAAAGACCTCAGTCATATTCCTGCCAGGACCCAAAGTCTCTCCATAAGCCCTCTTCGGAAAATCAACAACAGCATCAATTCATATGCACTTGCCAAAAACAAGGAAATAGAATCCCTACAAAAAACAGCTGAATTCAGAAGGGAATTTATTGCGGATATTTCACATGAGCTCAAAACTCCCCTATTTGCAGCACAGGGTTACATTCATACCTTGCTTGACGGCGCAGTAGAGGACGAATCTGTGAGACTGAAGTTTCTCAAAAGAGCAGCTAAAAGCCTCAATGCTCTGGATAAATTGGTTCAGGACCTGCTAACCCTTAACCAGATGGAAAGTGGTGTCATCAAATTTCATTTTGAGCCATTTGATCTCAAAGATGTCCTTCACGAAGTGATCGAAGAGCTGGAACATAAGGCTTCCAAAAGAGACGTACTGATCCGCTTTTATTACGACAAAGAAAAGAGCTTTATGACACTTGCGGATAAGGACAAGATTCACCGTGTCTGTCAGAACCTGATCTCAAATGCCGTAAAATACAACAACGACGGTGGAGAAGTAGAAGTAAGGCTACTGACGCATAAGCACCAACATGCAGTAGAAGTAAAGGACAACGGGCACGGCATCCCCCCTGAAGACCTCAAGAGGATCTTTGAACGCTTCTATAGAGTGGAAAAAAGCAGGTCCAGAGAGAAAGGCGGCACAGGCCTGGGGCTGGCAATTGTCAAACATATCCTGGAAGGACACAAAAGCAAGATCTCCGTCAGCAGCTCTGTTGGAAAAGGATCTGTGTTTAGATTTGAACTTCCTGTGGAAAAATCCACAAAACCGGAAACCACAATGGGTTGATCCACGTCAAGTGAAGCATTAGCCCATACTGCATGAAGCCATTTAAGTTTTTACTGCTATTCCTATCATTAATCCTGTTTTCGTCTTGTTCCAAAAAGATTGTCCAAACAGGTAAAGCCTCCTACTACCATGACAAGTACCAGGGCAAACGTACTGCCAGTGGAGAAAAATACAGAAAAGGCAAACTTACCGCTGCCCATCAGACCATTCCCTTTGGCACCAAGGTCACTGTAATAAATCTAAGCAACGGCAAAAAGGTGAAAGTCCGAGTCAATGACAGGGGCCCCTTTGTAGCAGGCAGAATTATAGATCTTTCAAAAAAAGCCGCCAGAAAGATCGATTTAATAGAGTCAGGTGTAAGTCCGGTAGAAATCCGGTACAAGAAGTAAATCTACGCTACAAATTGCCTAAATAATTTATCCAAGGTGTCTTCGAGATCGGTAGTGAATCCGATATGTGGCCGAGAAGTCTGCAGCATAGAACTTCTGTTAGCCGTAAGCCAACGGAATCTAGAAGCAGGGTCCTGCTTTGCTATAGGACTGCCTTTCGGATCTCCGTTGCATATTGCATCAAAAGAATGCAGGTAATCACGGATCAGCGCAATATCAGCTTCAGGATCCAAAGCAAGCAAACGTGAATCCTCCAGCAACAACATGCATTTGAGGTAGTTTTGTTTTTTGCAGCAGAGCACTACACCCACATTGACAAATTCCTCCCGCTCCACCCTAGGTACCACCCGGATGACCGCATATTCATATAAGTGACTGCCTTGCATCTTGTGCTTCTTTTACAAATTCGGCTCCATGCGCCAACCTGAGCAGCAGGAAATCTTCATACACTTTTCGCGCATCGTCTGCATGCGCTTCATCTCTTGAGGCTAACAGCCAATCATCTGGAACAGCCTTTATCAAATCATGAATTGCTTCTTTGTTCAGCAGCGCTTGAAACGTAATATTGACTTCATCCAATTGATCGGCAAATGGCAAGAGAACATGATCTTTGATTGCAGGAAATGGTCCTGTAGCATGCCGCTCCCAATTCATCCAGGAATGGTGAAACAGGAAAGCCGCACCATGGTCAATCAGCCATAGCTCCCTATTCCAGATCAACATATTGGTATTGCGATATGTCCGGTCCACATTGGTGATCCAGGCATCGAGCCAAACGATCTCTGAAGCCAATTTACCATCTACTTTCGTAGCCCCAGGGTCAAAAGTAAGTGCCTTCGAAAGAAAATGTAGCCCTAGATTAAGACCCTGACTACTTTTAAGCAGGTCTTGTATTTCTTCATCCCCTTCTGATCTCCCAAATGCTTCATCTAACTGGGCAAAGACGAGTTCAGGAACTTTCATACCCAACATCCTGGCAAGTTCTCCGCCTAAAAATTCAGAAACAAGCGCTTTTTCCCGTTGCCCTGCCCCTCTGAACTTGAGCACATAGCTAAATCCATCATCTGCTTCCGCCAAAGCAGGTAATGACCCGCCTTCACGCAAAGGCATTACATAACGTGTGACGTTGACGGTTCGGAGCACAGGAAGGCTGTTTTGAAGATTCATTATTAAAAATTGATTTGCCAAAATTAACCTTTCAGATGGACAAGCAGGATTTTAGACAAATAATTTTCAACGAATTAAAGCTAAAAGCCGAAAACAGCTGTTAATCAACAAGGACTTGGTAGAGGTTAACGCCCTTACTGTCGTATATATTTGTCAAAATTTTTAATGCTTTCGGGAATTGCCTACTTTTGCACCCCCCATTGGGCTATATGACATGAAGAAAATAGATTTTAAAGACCTGATTCTGTTTGAGAACGAGGATTACCTTGTGATCAATAAGCCTCCATACCTCTCTACTTTGGACGACAGGCATGAGGCACAGAACATCCTTGACCTTGCCAGAACCTATAGCGATGATGCACAGGTCTGTCACAGGTTGGATAAGGAGACATCAGGCTGTCTGGTCATTGCCAAAAACCCCAATGCTTACCGCAATATTGCCATGCAATTTGAGGACAGGAAGGTAGACAAGGTATATCATGCGGTAGTGGATGGCATTCATGATTATCAGAATCTTTTGGTAGACAGGAACCTTCACGCCAACAACAAAGGTGTAGCCAAAGTAACGAAGGAAGGCAAGCCAGCTCAGACCTATTTCAACACCATCAAAACCTATTATAGCCATTCGCTGATTGCCTGTCAACCGATTACGGGGCGGCTACATCAGATCAGGATCCATTTGGCATATCTCAAATCGCCAATTTGCGGAGATGACCTTTACGGAGGGAAGCCGCTATATCTTTCAAGTTTGAAACGTAAATTCAATTTAAAAAAAGGCACAGACGAGCTGCCAATCATGCAGCGGGTTTCCCTTCATGCCTATTCCATAGGCTTTAAGGGTACCCAAGGAGAAAGCATACAAGTGACGGCGCCCTACCCTAAAGATTTCGATGTTTTGGTCAAGCAACTTGAAAAAAACGCCTAACTCAAAGAAAATGTGGGCAATAAATTATCTTGTATTGCAATAAAATAAAATTACTTCTATCTTTGTGTCCCTTTTTAAGGGTGAAATATATTTAACAAGCTAATTAATAAACATTTACACAGTGGATACATTAAGCTACAAGACCGTATCGGCGAATCCAGCAACTGTAGAAAAAAACTGGGTAGTCATTGACGCCCAAGCTGCAGTATTGGGAAGATTTTCCAGTGAGGTTGCAAAAATCCTGAGGGGCAAACACAAGCCTTACTACACCCCTCACGTGGATTGCGGCGACAACGTCATCGTAATCAATGCAGAGAAAGTAAGGCTGACCGGACGCAAAATGGACGAAAAGATCTATGTTCGTCATACCGGATATCCAGGCGGGCAGCGCATTTCTACACCAAAATTATTGAAGCAAAAGTCTGCTTCTATTTTGGTTGAAAAAGCCGTAAGAGGCATGCTTCCTAAAAACAGATTGGGAAGACAACTGTACAGAAATCTGTATGTGTACAACGGAGCAGAGCATCCGCACAGCGCACAGCAGCCTAAAGAAGTTAAATTATAATCCTGCAGTCTATGGAAATTATCAATACAATCGGCAGAAGAAAAACATCTGTAGCCAGAATCTACATGCAGCCTGGTAAAGGTGAGATTACTGTGAACAGCAGAGCTTTGGAAGTATACTTCCCTTTTGACCTGCATCAGATCGTTGTAAAGCAGCCATTAGCACTAGTTGGTGTAGACGGCAGCTATGATATCAAAATCAACGTAGACGGCGGAGGCATCAAAGGACAGGCGGAAGCAGCCAGAATGGCAATCTCAAGAGCTTTGTGTGAATTTGACGCTGAGCACAGACCGGCTTTGAAAAAAGAAGGTTTCCTTACCCGTGACCCAAGAATGGTTGAACGTAAAAAACCAGGTCGCAAAAAAGCAAGAAGGAGATTCCAGTTCTCTAAACGTTAATTGGTTCTTGTCTCCATTTTATATCTTAAAACTTTACTTTAATGGCACAGATAGAATATAAAGACTTACTGGATGCTGGTGTTCATTTTGGACACTTGACGAGAAAGTGGGATCCGAGAATGGCGCCGTACATCTTCATGGAGAAGAATGGCATCCATATTATCGACCTTAACAAAACGCTTGTTTGCCTCGAAGAAGCATCCAATGCAATCAAGCACATCGTTAGATCAGGCAAAAAAGTGATGTTCGTTGCGACCAAAAAGCAAGCAAAGGACCTCGTTGCTGATGAAGCTAGAAGACTCAACATGCCTTACGTGACCGAAAGATGGTTGGGTGGTATGCTGACAAACTTCGCCACTATCCGCAAATCCCTCAAAAAAATGTCTACAATTGACAAAATGATGAAGGAAGATGCATACAAGAACATGGCGAAGAAAGAAAGATTGATGATCACCAGACAGCGCGAGAAACTTGAAAGCGTATTGGGTGGTATTGCAGATCTTACCAGACTTCCTGCAGCTCTTTTCGTAGTAGATATCAAAAGAGAACACATTGCGATCTCCGAAGCACAAAAATTAGGTATACCTGTTTTCGCATTGGTGGATACCAACTCCAACCCTAATGAGGTGGATTTTCCTATCCCAGCCAATGACGATGCTTATAAATCAATCTCTTTGTTGGTTAAAGCTTTTGGTCTAGCAATCGAAGAAGGTCTTTCTGAAAGAAAGAGAGACAAAGAAGATGCTAAACTTACCGAAGAGGAAGAAGCCAAAAGAGCTGTGGACGCCGAAACACAAGAGTAATCCACTGTGAACTTTGAATATTAAAAATTGAACACATGGCTTCGTCCTGTGTTCAATTTTTGTTTTAACCTAGCAGACGCTGTTCTGTATTCAATCATTTTCCATTTCATATAAAAAATAACACTACAATGGCTATTACTGCACAAGAAGTAAACAAATTGAGACAAATGACCGGTGCCGGTATGATGGACTGTAAAAAAGCCCTAACCGAAGCTGAAGGAGATTTCGAAAAAGCTATTGACATCCTTAGAAAAAAAGGTCAGAAAGTATCTGCATCCAGAGCTGACCGTGAAACAAAAGAAGGTACCATCGTTACCCACGTAAGTGCTGACGGAAGTGTAGGCACTTTACTTTCTTTGACTTGTGAAACTGATTTCGTTGCCAAGAACGAAGGTTTCGTAGAGTTCGCCAACAACCTTTTGGATGTGGCTACTAAAAACAACGCAACTTCTACTGAAGAAATCCTCGCCCTACCATATGAGTCTATCACTGTGCAGGAGAAAATCGTGGAAATGACAGGTAAAATCGGTGAGAAAATCGAAATTTCCCACTATATCGTTGTAAAAGGCGAGACTGTCGTTCCTTACATCCACTCTAACGGTAAATTAGGTGTACTAGTAGCCTTGACCCAAAAAGGTGCAGGTGTAGAAGAAGCTGGTAAAGACGTAGCTATGCAGATTGCTGCCATGAACCCTGTAGCCGTAGACAAAGACGGTGTAGATGCTACTACGATCGAAAGAGAAATCGAAATCGGCAAAGACCAGGCAAGACAAGAAGGCAAGCCTGAAGAAATGCTTGAGAAAATCGCTTTGGGTAAACTTCAGAAGTTCTACAAAGAAAACACTTTGTTGAGCCAGGCTTTCGTAAAAGACAACAGCAAGACCATCACGCAGTACCTTGACGGTGTCAGCAAAGGCCTTTCTGTAAATGAATTCAAGAGAGTTTCTATCGGGTAAGATAGACTTAAGACGTTAGACTTAAGACATAAGACAAAAAGGCTGATTCGGAAGGATCAGCCTTTTTTAGTTTTGTATGATGCGTAGTGAGAAGCTGGTTTAAGTTTTGTCAACATCTAATTAGATCTCATAATTGGAATTAAATCAAAGGAAGTCTCTTGACAATAACCCACAACTTAAAACCTATCAATCAAACCCCAATGCAAGATTCTCAATACCCATAGCTCAATGCTAATGACTCAATACTCACATCTCACTACTCAATACTACTATCTCAAGATTTATTCATCAACTCCTCTATTTCCTCCGCCTCAATCGGAATATTGCGCATCAGGTCTAAATGGCCTTCTTCAAGCACAACAATATTGTTTTCGAGTCGGATACCCATGCCTTCGGCAGGAATGTAAATCCCCGGCTCTACTGTAAACACCATGCCTGCGGTAATCGGCTGATGCATAGTGCCTACGTCATGGACATCCAAGCCTAGGTGATGGGAAGTGCCATGCATAAAGTATTTTTTATAGGCAGGCCACTTGGGATCCTGGTTTTGGATATCCGTCTGGTCCAAAAGTCCTAAGCCCAACAATTCGGACTGCATCATCAGACCCACTTCTTTGTGGTACTCTTGAATGCTGATACCCGGCCTTAGTATTCCTATTGCGCCATTGTGTACCCTCAGCACGGCATCATAAACCGCCCGCTGCCTTTTGGTGAAGCGACCACTAACAGGAATGGTGCGGGTCATGTCTGCGTTGTAGTTTCCATACTCTGCTCCTACATCCATTAGCAGCAATTCTCCTTCTTTACAGGTGGCTTTATTTTCTATATAATGCAACACACAGGCACTTCCACCAGAGGCAATGATTGGTTCGTAAGCGAATCCTTTACTCCTATTGCGGACAAATTCATGGATATACTCAGCTTCAATTTCATATTCTGTCACCCCAGGTTTTACAAAATTCAATATTCTTCTAAACCCTTTTTCTGTAATGTCGCAGGCAAGCTGCATTTGTGCTAGCTCTTCCTTTTCCTTAACAGCCCGCAGTTCATGCATCAATGGGGCTAACCTATGATATTGATGCAGGGGATACCGCTCTTTACAGCTTTTGATAAAGCGTGCATCTCTTGTTTCCACAATTACAGCTGCCCTAAGGTGCTCATTGGTATTGAGGAAAACATGTTCACTCAGCGCCATTAAGGTGTTGAGCACATTATCAAAGTTGGATAACCACTGAATATTAGTAATCCCAGACGCAGCTTCCGCTTCTTCTTTGGTGTACTTGTGCCCTTCCCAAATAGCTATGTGTTCATTTGTTTCCCGAAGAAAAAGCACCTCTCTTAGATTGGGGTCAGGAAAATCTGGACAAACAACTAAAATAGTCTCTTCCTGATCTATGCCACTCAGGTAAAAAAGATCATTGTTTTGCCTAAATCGCATAGTACCATCGGCATTGGTGGGCATGATATCATTGGCATGAAGGACGGCTAGGGAATTTTTTGGCAACTTACCTGACAGCTTTTGTCTGTTGTTGATATAGAAGTCTTTGGAAATTGGAGTGTATTTCATGTGTTTATGTTTTTTTTCTGCAGGCACATGGAATGCCTTTTCATAATCATGCCTCTAAGGAGCAACCATGATCACGGGCATTTCATACTAGGTCAAAATTTCGTTTTTCAATTTGAATAGCTAAAAGTACCACTATCTTGCTCACTGTAAAAAAGAATTGTGGAAATGTGGCATATTGAGTATGAAAGTAGCTAATCGCTCATTTTTTATCAATAACAAACTTTCGGTTCAGCTTACCTGTTAATTTTGTACTTTGGAGTCGGGAAAACACAGCATGCAATATAATTTAAAAGAACTGCCTAACGGCATTAGGATTGTCCATCAAGAAATCACCCATACACGTCTCGTACATGCAGGATTTGTCCTCAACATCGGCAGCAGGGATGAAAGCCTAGACCAGGAAGGCCTAGCCCATTTTTGGGAGCATATGGCTTTTAAAGGCACCAAAAAAAGAAAAGCCTATCACATCATCAACAGGTTGGAAACCTTAGGGGGGGAACTCAATGCATACACCACGAAGGAGAAAATCTGCTTCTATTCCAGTATCTTGAAAGAGCATTTTTCCAAAGCTGCTGAATTGCTATGTGACATCACCTTCAACAGCACCTTTCCACAAAAACAAATTGAGAAGGAAAGGCAAGTGATCCTTGAGGAAATGTCCATGTATAGAGATTCCCCAGATGATGCCATACAAGATGAGTTTGATGAACTGGTATTTCAAAACCATGCCTTAGGCAGAAATATCCTAGGCAATGAAGCTACTGTGGGCAGTTTTCAGCAGCAGGACTTTATAGGTTTTATAGATTCAAGGATAGATACCAGTCAGATTGTATTTTCTGTAGTGGGAAATATCCCTTTCCAAAAAGTGCTCAAACAGGTAGAGGGTTTCCTTACCGATATCCCTACTAAAACAAGCTCATATAAAAGACAAGGTTTCAATCTTTATGAACCGCAACAGAAGGTTGTAGAGAGAGAAATCACGCAAGCACATTGTGCCATTGGCAAGCCTGCCTACTCCATGTATGATTCCCGTAGATTCAAACTATACCTGCTCAACAACATCCTAGGTGGGCCGAGTATGAACTCAAGGCTCAACCTGGCACTTAGGGAAAAACATGGCTATGTCTATAGCGTAGAGTCCCATTACCAAACTTATTCTGATACTGGATTTGTAGGAATCTATTTCGGAACCGAACAAAAAACAGCCAATAAAGCCAAAAAGCTGGTGTTAAAGGAGATGGAAAAACTCCGCACCATTAAAATGGGAACCTTACAACTCCACATGGCCAAAGAACAAGCAGTAGGTCAATTGGCCATGGCAGAAGAAAATTATGCTGCACTGATGTTGGTTTTTGGCAAAAATCTATTGGATAAAGGAAAAATTGATTCCTTGGACACTATCTTTGGGATCATCAAAAGCACAACCGCCGAGGAAATCATGGAAATCGCCAATGAAATCTTTGACCCCAAGCAGTTGAGCTATCTTACCTACTTGCCTGCCTGAATAATGGATTTTATATCAGCTGATCTACTTACTTATTGCGAAAATCACACCTCTGAAGAGGATGAACTCCTTAGGCATGTCACCCGTGAAACCCAAGCGAAAGTCCTAATGCCAAGAATGCTTTCAGGACATCTTCAGGGAAAGACTCTTGAACTTTTGGTCAAGCTGCTAAGACCAAAGACCATTTTAGAAATCGGAACTTATACAGGTTATTCCGGAATTTGTATGGCCAGAGGGTTGGGAAATGACGGAAAGCTGATCACCATTGACATTAATGACGAATTGGAAGCGATGGTAAGAGGTTTTTTCGTTAAAGGAGGTTTAGCTGACCGTATTGATTACCGACTAGGTAATGCTTTGGAGATCATTCCTACACTAGAAGGGAATTTTGATCTGGTTTTTATTGATGCGGATAAAATAAATTATATCAATTATTATAATTTAGTCGTTGAGCGCCTGAATCCCGGTGGAGTTATTTTGGCTGACAATGTATTATGGTCTGGTAAAGTGGTCACTATACCAGGTCAAAAAATCGACAAAGACACCAAAATCATCTTGGACTTCAATGAAATGATACAGCAGGATCCCAGAGTAGAAAATGTCCTGTTGCCGATTCGGGATGGCTTAATGCTGGCTAGAAAATTATGAATCGAAACGTAACTTTACCCATACATCTTTGCATACTGGCTTTTGTGCTTGTCATTAACCAGGTGAAAGTATTGGCCCAAGTGCCTCAGGTACCACGTGAGCTTCAATTTGCCGATTTGACGGTTCGCATCAATGAGCAGGCAAGACGTGAAATCCAATCAGACGTGGATGCGCTTTACAGGAATCCAACCTATTTCAAAACCAAAGCTGAGAGGGCAAACCTGTATATGCCATTGGTTGAAAGAGAACTTCGAGATGCAGGAGTTCCTACCGACTTCAAATATCTGGTGATCCAGGAAAGCAGCCTAATTCCGGATGCTGTATCTACTTCCAAGGCTGTTGGGTTTTGGCAGTTCAAACAAGGTACAGCAGAAGAAGTGTTTCTACGCGTAGACAATACGATAGATGAAAGAAAAAACATTGTATCATCCACCCAAGGCGCGGCACTATATTTAAAAAAACACAATGCCGCTTTTGATAACTGGATGTGTGCCTTGGTGTCCTACCAAATGGGATTAGGAGGCGCAAAATCTTACTTCGGGAACCAGTTTAATGGAAAAAAAACCATAGATGTTGATAGGAATTCCCATTGGTACTTCAAGAAATTTTTGGCTCATAAAATAGCATTTGAAAGCCAACCTGTAAGCTTGGCCAGCAACAATGGATACCTGGAAGAATTCCGTATCCAAGGACCTATGACATTAAAAGAGCTTGCACCAAGACTTGGGGTAACTGAAGCTCTACTACTTGAACACAATAAGTGGACTGAAAAAGGTCAAATCCCAGGAGACAAACCTTATTCAATAGTGGTTTACAGACAAGGTGCGCCTTCACAAGCACCTGTATTGGCACAAAACCAACGCCCCGCTACCTCCACTCCGGCTGTCCAAACGGCTGTAGTTGCAACCACATCTTCAGGCTATCCCAAAATCAGTGGGAATACCCAAAAAGCTACTCAGCCCGATCAAATCAAAGTCAACAATATCGAAGGTGTACTTGCAGCTAAAACTACTACACAAGAGCAGTTTACAGAAGATTTGGGGTTACGGGAAAAGAAATTCAGAAAGATCAATGACCTTGAACCTGAGGCTCCTGTCCAAGCAGGGAATTACTATTATACCAAGCCAAAGAGAACAAGAGCTGAAGCTGACACCCATGTGGTGCTACCAGGACAGACACTATGGGCCATTTCGCAGATGTATGGCATAAGACTATCTTCTTTGATGGCCAAAAACCGGATCAACAATGAAAGGGAACTTAAAGCTGGTATGATCTTAATGCTTAAGGAAAACCGCAAACGTGGAGAACCAATCAAGACCGTCTCTGCATCTGAATTGCAACGGCTATTAGGAATAGATAGGCAGCAAATGGTACAAGTAGCCAACACACCTCCTACACCAGTAGCAAGTAGCAGTTCTAGTACCCCTGCCACAACTAGACCTTCCACTAATGTCCCAACTTCCTCTAACAATACTCCAGCTGCTACAAACACTTCCCCATCTAGAGTGACAGATAGGATAACCCATACTGTGCAGCAAGGGGAAACCCTTTTTAGAATCAGTCAGCGCTATGGAGTAGCTGTGGACGATCTGAAAAAGTGGAATAACCTTCCAGACAATACCATTAAAATCGGGCAGAAACTGCTGGTAAACAAACCATAAACTGCTTATTCTATTGACCAGAACATGAAGCGTATCTTACTTATAGTCTTATTATTACTTACCATTGGCTCCATACAGGCCCATGCCCAAGATAGGCTGATGCTTGCAGATACATTGCTGATCAATGGAGACACCATTATCATGCTGGGAGACTCGGTGATTATCAAGCAACCGGCAAAACCAGTCTATTGGGAAAAAGGCGGTAGCTTTAACCTTAGTATTCAGCAGGTAAGTCTTTCCAATTGGAATGCAGGAGGTGCGAGCAGTATGGCCTTAAATACAGGGTTGAACCTTTTTGCCAACTATAAGAAAGACAATATCATTTGGGACAGCAGACTCACTGTGAACGCCGGCTTTAACAGACAATCAGAAAGGCGATTTACTACCAGAAAAACCAACGACAACTTTATATTTATAAGTAAATATGGACGGGAGTTAGGGGACCGGTTGTTTTTGTCCACACAAATAGATGCAAGGACTCAGTTACTATCAGGATATCGCTATTTCAGACCTCCAGGTGCTGAATTAGAGGCAAGGTCCAGAATTTCCGATCTTTTGGCTCCTGCCTACATCCAATCCTCTACAGGTTTGAATTACAAGAGGGACCTTCCCAACAAAAACAAACTTTCCCTTATAGCATCACCTTTTACAGGCAGGTTTACCATTGTCATGGATGATTCCCTTAGCCGCGCAGGTGCTTTTGGTGTATTACCGGGAGAACGCATCAGAGCAGAGGCGGGGTTATCCTTTGGCTCATCAACAGACTTTGAAATTATCGATAATGTACGGTGGAAGGCAGATCTTAACCTATTCACCAACTTTGAGCGCTTGGGTAATTTTGTGGTTAACTTCAACTCCATCATCAACATGAGGGTGAACAGGTACATCACTACAAGAATAGAGACGGTTTTGATTTATGATGAAAATGTCTTTATCCAACAAAATGATGGACCTCCAAAAAGAGCCATTCAATTTCAGAACATGATCAACTTTGGGCTGGCACTGGATTTTTAAAAATCCGTTTCCAACCCAAATCTACGTTGAAGTTCAGCTAAAGCAGGGGATTTTTGCTTAAGGTGGTTGAGTTTATCTGTGCTGGTATAAAGTGGTTTTATCCCGGCATGCTCTTCTTCCACTTCTTTTGCTTCTATGATAAGTTGCTCATTTTGGAGTTTATTTCTCAACAAACCCAATAATTCTGGTCTTAATTTTTGAAAAATCTCCATTTGGAGATCTCCCTGAAGCATAAAGGTTAAGGTTTTGTCTTCCAAAGCTATAGGTTGGCGCAAAACTGTCATTTCAAGATTCTTCCTTTCCGTTTTGTATAGCTCATTGATTTCAGCTATGGCCTGTTGAATGGCTGGCAAATGCAAAGGCTGAAGCATAGGTACAGGCTCCTCCTTCTTGATTTCTTCCTGACTTGCTTCTTCTTGCTTTGGCAGGCTAGTTTCAACAGGACGCTGCTGTACTACCTGCTTGGCGTCTTGAAGGGTGCGGGGTATGGAAATTGTACGCTGTACTGGAGTTTTTTGTACAGTACTGTTTCCCAATTCTTTAAAAAGTGAGGGAGTGGAATCAGCTGGAGAAACCTCCTTACTTATCTTTTTTTTTTTAATTCTTCTTCAGATAAGGCTGCAAGAGAAAGTGCATGAGGGAGTTTGGCAAGTTTCATCAAGGCTAGCTCCACGTGTAACCTTTGGTTTTTGCTGCTCTTGTAATGAATGTCGGATTGATTGCAGATATTCAAAGCAGACAGCAGAAACGACATACTAGCCTGCTGAGATTGCTGGAGGTACCGCTCTTTGGCGTTTTCTGATACCTGTAGTAAATCTACTGTAAAAGGATCCTTGCACACAATAAGGTCCCTTAGGTGTTCGGTAAGGCCTACAATGAAATTATGTCCGTCAAAACCTTTTCTAAGAATTTCATCAAAAATCAATAGCGCTGAAGAAATACTTCCTTCCAACAAGGCAGCTACTACTTTAAAATAATAATCATAGTCTAGGATGTGAAGATTGTCTATCGTCTCCTGGTATGTCACCTTATTTCCTGCCGAATAGGTAACTATAAGGTCAAATATTGATAGCGCGTCCCGCAGGGCGCCATCAGCTTTAGTTGCAATAAGCCTAAGAGCTTCATCTTCATAATCTATTTTTTCTTCAGATGAAATGTACTTCAGGTGCTCTGCAATATCTCCTATCTGGATCCTATTGAAATCAAAGATCTGACATCTGGATAGGATAGTTGGAATGACTTTGTGTTTTTCTGTAGTAGCCAAGATAAAAATGGCATACTTTGGAGGTTCCTCTAGCGTCTTTAGAAATGCATTAAAGGCAGCATTGGACAGCATGTGAACCTCATCAATGATGTATACTTTGAATTGTCCATGCTGTGGGGCATAACGTACCTGCTCGACAAGGCTACGGATATCATCAACTGAGTTATTGGAAGCTGCATCAAGCTCATGCACATTGAAAGAGGCATTATTCTGAAAAGCCATGCAGGAATCACAGACATTGCAAGCTTCAAAATCAGCGGAGAGATTCTGGCAGTTGATGGTTTTGGCGAGAATCCGCGCACAGGTAGTCTTCCCCACCCCTCTTGGACCGCAAAACAAAAATGCCTGTGCAAGGTGGTTGTTTTTTATGGCGTTTTTCAGCGTAGTTGTAATATGCTGCTGTCCCACCACACTTTTAAAATTAGAAGGTCTGTATTTCCGGGCCGAAACGACAAAATTTTCCATCGCCGAAAGATAATCAATTATTGTATTTCTTCATTTCTAATTTCAGGTAGGAATAAAGTTTTTTATGGTCTTCCCAAATGGATCAGGTTTAAAAATCATATGACACTCCTACTCTAAAGGAATAGATAAACTGGGTTATCGGCACGATGGGTCGATCTTCATAAGAAAAATCAAGGGTATTGGTCAAAGAAAATCTAGAAGTGATTCTTGTATTGAAATTGACATTGCCGTTCAGCCTGTTTCGGAAAATATCTGCCGCACGGTCAAAACCTACCTGATAATAATTCACAAAATTCACATCTACGTATTCATTTACTGAATAGCGAAGTGATACGTAATTGGAGCTTTTCAAAAAATTGACAGTGATGGATTCTTCGGTGGTGGGGTGAAACCATCGCTCATGCTCATACATCCCCCCTAGCCCTAAGATTAGTGTCATTTTATCAGAACTGACCACTCGATGCCTCAATGTCCCGCCAGCAATCCATCTGGGTTCGAGCCCCCTGAAGTTGTCAAAACTGTACTGCACAAAAGTCTCAATATTCGACTGCTTCTCCCAGTTGAACACAGCCCTCCCGTGAATCAGTCCAAAATTAAGGAAGTCTGAATCGTTGATCCTGAGATAATCAAAATTGGAGATGCCTATATAGGCATGCTTCCCTGGGTGGAACATAGAATTGATATCCCACCTGTACCCAAACAAATTGACGGGTGCATCGGCAGAGGCACTGCGGTTGTATATGTTAAGGCCAGCCGTAGCTTTAAGCATCAAAGATTTGGTAGTATCCCGTTCAAGCCTATAGCGTTCAATGTTCAGGATCTGGGAAAAAGCTGATGACGAGAACAAAAAGCAGCATAAAAAAACAATAACTCTCACTTTTATAGGTATTGGTGCTATACAAAGCTTTGTATTTTGCCATAAATAGACAAGGATTAGAGATAAGAAATGGCAATTTTGAAAAATCACCGAGGAATTGAACGATCAAAATATCTAGGAGACTGAACTTAAATTCTGTTATATTTGTCACCCCAATAACAAAAGGGGCTGACCGGTTTTGACAGTAGGAGTAAAGACTGGGCTCGCATGTCAGGTGGAGTATGTACGCCTGTGAATCATTCATACAAACTATAATTGGCGAATCTAATTACGCCATGGCTGCTTAATCTATCCCTTAGGGGACAACGATAATGCTTAAAGGGTTGAGCCTGCCAAGGCGGGTTCCCCGGCCACATCCCGCCATCCGTTGCGCTGTCCGGATGGATCTGGGGTGTCGACTTGACAGTGATGCTTCCTGCGAGGCTACTAAGCAGGACTAAGACAAGTGGCTAAGCGGTACATAGGTGTGTCATCCAGCAGTGTGCCGACGAAAACTTAACAGGTGACTAAACATGTAGACGGTACGGTGTTTCCCTATCTGGACGCGGGTTCGAATCCCGCCAGCTCCACAAAAAAGCCCTAATAACCTTCATGGTGATTAGGGCTTGTTTTTTTTAAACATATGGGCTTATAAAGTCCTTTACTTTAAAGCTAAGGTTCACCAATCAACGAAACAATTTCGGCACACAGCTATCCTTACAAAAAGCAGTCTGATAGAATGCCCCGCAGCTTTCCTCTTCTATCCTAGTTTCTGTCCGTGCAGTGCTAAACCATATACACTTTTTAATATAGCAATGTTGGGCATCAAATTCCTCCATGAGCTGCAGCAGCATCATTTGGTCATCTACACCTTCATCATCTAATTCTGTAATGCGCTGATCAATACTGGAAGGAGGAATAAAGCTATTCCATTCTCCTACCATCATCAACTTGGCTTCAAGTTCCTCTTCTTCTGAAAAATCCATCAACAAATGATTAATATTATTGACACAAATAGCAAGCTAATCCATACTACAGCAATTTAAACTGCAATAACCGAATAGCAGCAGGCAGCATCCGCATTTCAACAGGTGTATAACCCACAAATTCTCCATCTACATCTAAGGGACAAGGTTCGGAAGAGGATATGTTGCAAGTGGTGGTTTGCAAATAATAAACCTTCGGATGCTTTATGATTTCACCCCTTCTTACTTTGGACAAGTGTCTGAAAAATTCCCACAAGCTGATCTTTTCGAGAATCACTATTTCAGCCATTCCATCAAATAGATCTGCTTTTGGAGCAATACACAACCCACTGCCAAAATATTTACCATTGGCCATACAAAGACTCATCACATCACCTTCAAAACTGAAATTGTCTGCCCGCACTTTCATTTCCTGATAAGTAAATTTGAAGAGGGAACGCAAAATGGCCATGGTATAGGTAAGTTGGGCATTGAAAAGACGTCGGCTCGAACTCACTATTTCTGTAACGACCCCACCGATTCCGACATCCGCTATATTGATAAAGTATCTGCTTTCTGAATTGCCGTTCAAGCCAGTAAAGTTTAGATTGCCCACATCCACTTGCACGCTGTTGCCTTGTTTGATGGCATTGTGCAACTGATCAAGTCCCTTACCAACCTGAAATGATCTGACAAAGTCATTGCCCCTTCCTAATGGAAGTATGGCTAAAATTGGTTTCTTGGGGGACTTACTCTTCATAATCCCATTGACTACTTCATTGATGGTTCCGTCCCCTCCAACAGCTACCACAATATCAGTCCCTTTTGAAATCGCAGTTTTCGTGAACATTAAGGCATCTCCTGCTTTGTGGGTTGCATCAATAGAGATATCGAACGCAGAAAATACCATTTCTATTTCCTGTATAAGCTTCTTTATAAGCTTAATCCTGCCATGTATGATAAAAGTTATCAGTTGATCCATGTTTTAATGGTTTGGCCAAAAAGGCATGAAAAACCTTTTCCTAAACTCTGTGTCCGTTCACAAAAATCGGTTCTAATAAGGGAGTTACTATTGGCAAGCAAACGATCAGAAATAGGAGATTAAGGAGTAAAAATTTACTGAAAATAAGTTAATAATAAAAAGTTAATACCAAAATAATTTTTTAGTGTGAATCAATGGGTTTCATTTAAATAAAAAGCTTTTTGTCTCTGATATAATCTTCAACTGCTTTAGGGAGCAGATATCGGACAGAATTCCTGTTCTGAATGGATTTGCGGATAAAAGTTGCGGAAATATCCATTAGTGGAGCTTCCACATAGCGGATATTGGGGTGTTCGGGCAATCGAAGCTCCCCAGGTCTTGGGTAGACATACAGACCATACTCAGCTATAATAATTTCATGATTTTTCCATTTGTGGAAATGGGTCAAGTTGTCACCACCTATTATCAGCTTGAAGCTATGCTGTGGAAATTTTTCTGAGAGGTAGGTTAGGGTGTCAATGGTGAAGCTTGGTCTGGGCATATGGAACTCCACATCAGAAGCTCTAAAGTAAAAATGATCGGCAATGGCGAGCTCTACCATCTTAAGCCGATCAAATTCATGTACCAAAGTCTTTTGTGCTTTCAAAGGGTTTTGCGGACTTACCACAAACCAAACTTCATCCAGATCAGTTTGATCCTGCATTACATTTGCAATGATCAAATGCCCGATGTGAATAGGATTAAAAGATCCAAAAAATAATCCAATTTTCAAAATTCAGCTAGCTAGGAATTCCAAAACAAGTCGTTCAGCTTCAATCAGTGATTTATTTTTGTCATCATTGACAATTGTCACATCAAACTGATCCTCAAAACCCATTTCAAACTTGGCTTTGTACAATCTTCTGGAAAGGCTTTCCTCAGATTCGGTACCTCTGTCATTCAATCTTTGTTTGAGTACTTCAAGTGAAGGTACTTTTACAAAAATAGCCAGTGCTTTGTCTCCAAAATATTTTTTTAGATTAAGTCCCCCCTTTACATCTACATCAAAAATCACATGTTTGCCACTATCCCAAATCCTTTGGATTTCTTCCTTAAGCGTACCATAAAAATTTCCTTCGTACACTTCTTCCCATTCTATAAATGCATCTTCATCAATTTTTTTCTTAAATGCCTCAGCTGTCAAAAAATAATAGTCTTTTCCATTTTCTTCTGATCTACCTCTTTTATCTCTGGTGCAAGCTGAAATTGAAAATCCTAAATTGGGCATTTTTGATACCAAATGTTTGACTATAGTTGTTTTTCCCGAACCTGACGGCGCGGAAAATATAATTGCTTTTCCTGACATGTCTATTATTTGGTTTCCTCAATCTTTTGACGGATTCTCTGAACCAGTTCTTCTGGCACAACGTGTTTGGTGCATTTGTTCTTCAACACATCCCTAATAGCCTGCTCAAGGTGAAAATGCTCAAAACAAGGCTGGCATTTGGCCATCTTTTCTTTAAGGATCTCCTGGGAATCAGCAATATGCTCTCCATCCAAAATACTTTCCAGCAACTGAAAGCATTTGCTAACGTCCGAACATGACAATTTCCTCTTATCGGATGATTCTAAATTTGGTTCCATTCGTTTTTTGTAATCTGTTCTCTGATGTTCACACCCGTGGTTGACCTATTCTTCTTCCTCAGTATTATAGCCCATATCCTGTGCATAGGAACGCAGTTTTTCTTTTAATAAGTTCCTTGCCCTATGCAATCTTGACCTCACTGTACCGATCGGGATATCAAGAATCTTGGCCATTTCTTCATAAGTAAACCCTTCTAGGTCACAAAGAATTATAACAGTCCTGAAGTCTACAGCTAGGCTATTGAGAGCATTAGAAATCTCATCACCCAACATATCCTTAACAGCATCGACTCTTAGGTCGGTAGTAATACCGTAGTCAACATCATCTGAATTGTAATAAGTTTCAACTTCCTGGTAATCAATTTTAGCTGGCTGTTTGCTTTTCTTCCTGTAGTCATTGATAAAGCTGTTTTTCAATATCCTAAACAGCCATGCCTTGGCATTTGTACCTTGCTCAAAGGAATTGATAAAACGGAAAGCCTTCAAATAAGTATCCTGAACCAAATCTTTGGCATCATCTTCATCAAAGGTCAATCTGTAGGCAAAATTGTACATGGAATCTATGTGGGGCATAAATTCCGTGTCAAATATGGAGTTCTTTTCCCTTTCGGTATATTTTTTTCTCTGAACTTCAGACATAAGTATCAAAAGTAATGAATGGAAGAATTTATCACTAATTTTTTTGAATAAAGCCCACTCTTTTGGCTTATTTTGATCTTTGCAAAAATTCTGCAAAAATCACAGCTCTTAAATCAAGCATGTATCTATTCAAACTGATTTCATATCTACCGCTAAGGGTACTTTATGTATTCACAGACATTTTATATCTAATAGGATACCACCTTTTGAGATACCGACAAAAAGTCATTAAGGAAAATTTAGCCTATTCATTTCCAGAAAAATCGGAAGCAGAAAGAAAAAAAATTGCGAAACAATTTTTTAGATCATTGACAGATTCATTTGCGGAAACATTGAAGTTTTATACCATCAGCAAACGGGGACTTGAGGAGCGAATCACAATATCTAATGGAGACTTAATAGCCGATCGGGTAAAAAACGGAGAAATTGTCATTATGGTCAGCGGACATTTCATCAATTGGGAAGCTTATGTCATCGCCTATAAAGCACTCGTAGATCCTAGACTGGAAACTGTCTATTCTAAATTGTCAAACCGGCTATTCAATTCTCTGATGAAGGCTATAAGGGGTAGATTTGGAGGAACACTAGTTGAAAAATCCAACTTTAGCCGCAATTTTCTTGAAAACAGAAAGGTCCCCAGAGCTATAGGGTTAGCAGCTGATCAAAGACCAACAAAAGCTGAATCCAGATATCATGCCCTGTTTATGAACAGAAAAACCGCATTTTTTGAAGGCCCAGAAAAACTCGCCAAAAAAAACGGCTATGCTGTGGTTTACATCAATATGAAAAGACCTAAAAGGGGATATTATCACTTAAACTACGAGCTGCTGAGTGAACCTCCATACACCGATGCTCCTGCCAATAGTGTAACTGACGCTTTTATCAAACTAACTGAAAAAGGAATCCGCGAACAGCCAGAAATCTACCTTTGGAGCCACAATAGGTGGAAATAAAAATGTCCTCCAATGGTTTCTAAACCCTTGGAGGCTTGCAGCCTTTTTGGCAAAACTCGACTATTGCTGACAAAATAGCTTGAAGCAAAAAAGCAGGCTTCAATACCACGGCAAAAAACCTTACCTTTGCAACCTGTTGGAATTAAAGCGCATGAAGTATTTAGAAGGACTCAACCCACCTCAAAGGGAAGCTGTAGAACACACTGATGGACCCGTAATGATCATTGCGGGTGCGGGATCAGGTAAAACAAGAGTATTGACCTATCGCATAGCGCATCTTATACATGCCAAAGGAATTGATCCTTTTAATATCCTCTCTCTAACTTTTACCAATAAGGCAGCTGCCGAAATGAAGCACCGTATCGAACAGCTGATCGGCCTTGAAGCACGTAATACCTGGATGGGGACTTTCCATTCTACTTTTGCCAAAATCTTAAGGGTAGAAGCAGACAGATTGGGATTCCCCTCAAATTTCACAATCTATGACACGGATGACAGCAAATCCCTGATCAAAAGCATCGTGAAAGAAATGCGGCTTGATGACAAGGTGTACAAACCAAGCACTGTTCTTTCCAGGATATCAGGGGCAAAAAACAGACTGATCTCTTGGGAACAATACCTCAATGACCCCTATATCAAAGCTGATGACGATGCTGCGATGAAGCCACGAATGGGGGAAATTTACCGCACCTACCAGAAGCGCCTGTTCAAATCCTCGGCTATGGATTTTGACGATTTGCTTTTCAATACCAACGTACTTTTCAGAGATCATTTGGATGTCTTAAACAAATACCAACAAAGGTTTAAATACGTCATGGTAGATGAGTTTCAGGACACCAATGTCTCCCAATATCTCATCACCAAAAAACTGGCTGCTGTTCACCAAAACATCTGTGTGGTAGGTGACGATGCGCAAAGTATCTATGCATTCAGAGGGGCGGATATCCAAAATATCCTCAATTTCGAAAAGGATTACCCGGACCTTTTTGTGGTCAAGCTGGAGCAAAACTACAGGTCAACCAAAACCATTGTGCAAGCTGCCAATAGCATCATTGCCAAAAATAAAGCTCAGCTCAAAAAAGATGTCTGGACCCAGAACACAGAAGGTGATCAAATTGAATTGATCAAAGCCAGTTCCGACAATGAAGAAGGAAGGCTTGTTGCAACGACTATATTTGAAGAAAAAAACAATAAAAAGCTGAACAACAGCGATTTTGCTGTACTTTACAGAACCAACTCCCAATCGAGATCCATAGAAGAAGCCCTCCGGAAGATGAACATCAACTATAGGATAGTAGGTGGTCTGTCTTTTTACCAAAGGAAGGAAATCAAAGATCTCATGGCGTATATGCGATTTGTGGTCAACCACGGGGATGAGGAAGCCTTCAAAAGAATCATCAACTATCCCAAAAGGGGAATTGGGGATAGCACAGTAGAAAAAATCATTGTAGCAGCTTACGAACACGACATCCCCCTTTGGGAGGTTTTGATCAATGCCAATAGCTTTTTAGGTGGAAGAGCTGCCAATTCGGTTGACGATTTCGCTACGCTGATCAAAAGCTTCGGGATCGAAGTCGAGAGAAAAGATGCTTTTGAAGCCGCGAGTAGCATTGCTAAGCAGTCAGGTTTGTTGAGAGAGCTTTATGAAGACAAAACCATTGAAGGTCTCAACAGGTATGAAAACGTCCAAGAATTACTTAACGGGATCAAAGAGTATGTTGACAACCCAGAGAATGAGGACAAAAGTCTGGGCGCTTTTCTTCAGGACATTGCCTTGCTTACTGACAATGACCGGAACAAAGACACTACTGATTCAGTGACTCTCATGACCATACATTCCTCAAAAGGTCTTGAGTTCAAGCAGGTTTTCGTGGTAGGACTTGAGGAGGATCTTTTTCCTTCCCAAATGATGATGCAGAGCAGGGAAGACCTCGAGGAAGAAAGGCGTCTCTTTTATGTAGCATCAACGAGGGCTATGGAAAAACTCTATTTGACCTACGCACTCACCCGCTATAGATTCGGCAGGTTGCTGAATTGCGAACCAAGCAGGTTTTTGGAAGAGGTAGATCCCAGGTGCATCCGTGTCAACAAAAGGATGACTACGGCCTTATCTGGAGCTTTGCGACATGAATCGAGTGAAGGTTCTGCGGGTTTTGTCGGAATCAAAAAGCCAGCGGTCAGACCGATGACAACCGCAAAAGTGCACACGCCAAGTCCAGATTTCAAACCATCTAATACCAACAATCTTGCTGCTGGCATGAAAGTGGAGCATCCTAAATTCGGTTTTGGAAGTGTTACAAAAATCGAAATTGAAGGACTCAACAAGAAAGCTACCATCAATTTTGATAATTTTGGTGAGAAAACATTATTACTTAGCTTTGCAAAGCTTCGAATTATAGAATAAAAATCCCGGGTTAACCAGCATATCACTGCTAAACTCCAAAACAAAGGGAAAGGAAATGGAACAGAAAGACAATCAAAACCAGGCAGTCATCTTGAAAGAATACGGAAAGAACATACAGCGTCTAGCAGTACATGTGGCTGGCATAGAAGACCGGGAAAAACGTACTCAGAGCGCTTATGCACTTGTAGAGCTCGTGAAGCAACTTAACCCCTCCCTAAAAGCAGAAAACGACCAGAAAATATGGGATGATTTATATATTATGTCTGGTTTTATCCTGGATGTAGATGGACCTTATCCTAAGCCTGAAGATGACTTACTTTTCAGAAAACCAAATCGTGTAGGTTATCCTATTGGTGAAATTAAGTTCAAACACTACGGTAGAAATATCGAAAAACTGATAGAAAAAGCTGTTGAAATAGAAGATGACCAAGAGCAGGAGGCTGCTATCATCTACATAGGTCAACTCATGAGAAGTTTTCATTCCACTTGGAATAGGGAAAATTTTGATGACGGTATCATTCTTGATGATATCAAAACTTTATCTAAAGGTAAATTGCACATTGATTTGGAAAAGGTAAAAGAAATGGGCCTTTTCGAGACCAATACCAGGAGGGATTTCAAACTACCTTCCGAGCCAGAATCCTCCAACAGCAACAGCAATAACAACAACCGAAGAAAATTCTCTGGCAATGACAGAAGAAGACCAAACGGTGGCCATCAAAAAAAACGCAGATAATCCATGTCCTCATTCAAAGTTAAGGGTGGTCTCAAATTAAAAGGCGATATCATTCCTCAAGGTGCAAAAAACGAAGCACTCCAAATCCTTTGTGCCGTTTTGCTTACTCCAGAAAAGGTTACGATCCACAAAATACCCGACATCAGAGATGTCAACAAATTGATAGAATTACTCGGGGATATGGGTGTAAAAGTTGAAAAACTCGCGCCTGAGTCGTATTCATTTCAAGCTGATCAGGTTGACTTGGATTACCTTGAAACAAATGAATTTTTGAATAAAGCTTCAGCTTTGAGAGGATCTGTCATGATTTTGGGGCCATTGTTGACGCGCTTTGGAAAAGGCAGGTTATCAAAACCAGGAGGAGATAAGATAGGTAGAAGAAGAATGGACACCCACTTCTTCGGCTTTCAGAAACTTGGTGCAGAATTTCATTATGACAGTAAAAAAGAGATCTATCACATTGACGGAAAAAACCTGAAAGGCACCTACATGCTTTTGGACGAGGCCTCTGTGACAGGTACTGCCAATATTGTCATGGCAGCCGTTATGGCGGAAGGAAAGACAACCATTTACAATGCGGCCTGTGAGCCTTACTTACAGCAGCTGTGCGAAATGCTCAACCGCATGGGTGCCAAAATCACCGGAATAGGCTCCAATTTGCTGAATATCGAAGGTGTAAATGCCCTTAAAGGAACAGAACACACCCTACTTCCCGATATGATAGAAATCGGGTCATTTATTGGCTTAGCTGCCATGACCCAGTCAGAAATCACCATTAAGGATGCCCAGATCCATAGGTTGGGAATCATCCCTGACACCTTCAAAAGAATGGGGATCAAAATGGAATTCAGAGGGGATGACATCTTTATTCCAGCACAGAAACATTACGAAATCGAGACCTTTATTGACGGATCAATCTTGACTGTAGCAGATGCTATATGGCCAGGCTTTACACCGGATCTCTTAAGTATTGTTTTGGTGACAGCTACACAAGCTAAAGGCACCGTATTGGTCCACCAAAAGATGTTTGAAAGCCGTTTGTTTTTCGTAGATAAACTTATTGACATGGGTGCACAGATCATACTGTGTGATCCACATAGGGCCACAGTTATAGGGCTGGATAGAAAAACACAGCTCCGTGGTATCCGCATGACTTCGCCAGATATTAGGGCCGGTGTATCTCTATTGATCGCTGCACTTTCAGCAGATGGAACTTCCATTATTGATAATATTGAGCAAATAGACAGAGGCTATCAATATATAGACAAACGGCTAAATGCCATTGGAGCGCAGATTGAGCGGATTTGATGGCCATTCATGAATTTCTTAAAGGAGGCTTTCCCCAAGAAGGGAAAGCCTCTTTTTTTTATAAAGATCATCTAGAACAATTCTGACATAAGACCCAAAATTAAGTGCCTAATAGCAGAAGCTAAATAATTCCCAATCGATAGCCTTGGCTGATTTTTTGCATAAAAATGGTAAAGTGATAATGTTTTTTTATGATCGTAGCTAGAAACTTAAAATTAAAAATGATCCTCCATTATACCTGGAGGCAACTGCTTTACTATTTGATTCTCTCCACAACCATCTGGGTACTTCATGATTATTTCGAACTCGTTTTTTTTAACATCCCAAGCTATACTATTGCCGCTTTAGGGACTGCGTTGGCGATTTTTCTGGGTTTTAAAAATGACCATGCATATGACCGTTGGTGGGAGGCACGCAAAATCTGGGGGTTAATGGTCAACTATAGCCGTGCTTGGGCGAGACAGGCTACTACCTTGGTTTTTTCCCCGCAAAAAGAAGATCGTGATGTAGCAGATTTTCAAGTGAAACTGGTATATAGACATATTGCATTTGTCAATGCCCTTCGGGTTTTTCTGCGTCGAAAACATGCCTATAATGAAACCAGACAGACCGAACTGTTTGAAGAGGAAAATGACTATGCAGACACCAAACCTTTCCTAGCTCTCGAGGAGTATGAAGAATTCCGAAAACAGGATAATCCCCCCAATTACCTATTACAAAAACAAGGAGAGGATTTGAAATGGGCTTTTCAGAGAGGATGGCTCAGTGATTTTAGATTTATGAAAATGGAGGAAACACTGGTGGATTTCAATGACATCCAAGGCATGAGTGAAAGAATCAAAAATACCCCCCTCCCACGTCAATACACCTACTTTTCCAGAATATTTGTACTGATCCATTGCACCCTTTTGCCTATGGTTTTTATCAGTGAACTTGGTTGGAAAACTATACCTATAGCCATGGCGGTATCCTTTGTGTTTTTGGCGCTCGATCTTATCGGTGAGAGAACAGAAGATCCTTTTGAAAACAGACTTGAGGATACCCCCTTAACTTCCCTCAGCATAACTATTGAGACCAATTTAAAAGAACAGCTAAAAGAGCATAGTGCCAACTTTCCAAAAAAGTATGTAGCAGATGGAGGTATAGTTTTTTAAGCATAATTGAAGAACATCTTTTGGTAGTGCTTCAAATAGGGGTCCATTCAGCGGTTTTGTTTTCCATTCACCATATTTTAGGTACAATTAGGAGCTTGACATCAAAAGATTTCCTAAATTCTGACCTGAAATCAAACCAAAACCTATAACCATGGAAGACAATAAACTCAGGAGCCAAGAATGGTATGGCAGGAAAGGAAAAGACGGATTTATCTACCGCTCGTGGATGAAAAACCAAGGCTTTCCACACCATCTTTTTGAAGGTGAAAAACCTGTCATTGGCATCTGTAATACCTACTCAGAACTTACCCCCTGCAATGCCCATTTCAAAGAACTGGCAGAAGCCATCAAGCGTGGAATATGGGAAGCTGGAGGATTTCCATTGGAATTCCCGGTCATGTCTCTAGGGGAATGTTCTATCAAACCCACAGCAATGCTCTTTAGAAATCTGGTGAGTATGGACGTGGAAGAAAGTATCCGTGCCAATCCCATGGACGGCGTGATCCTCATGTGTGGCTGTGACAAAACAACCCCTTCGCTCGTAATGGGTGCTGCAAGTGTCAATTTACCCACATTGGTGGTATCCGGCGGACCTATGCTTGCAGGTTGGTTTAAAGGAAAGAAAATCGGAACTTCTGACGTCTGGAGATTTGCTGAGGAATATAAAAAAGGTGAATTGTCCCAAGAAGACTTTGTAGCTGCAGAAGCTGCAATGTCAAGATCAAGAGGCCATTGTGCTCCAATGGGAACAGCCTCTACAATGGCTGGAATGGTGGAAGCATTAGGCCTTTCGCTTCCAGACAACGCAACTATACCTGCAGCTGATTCCCGAAGAAAAGTACTAGCCCATATGTCAGGAATCCGGATTGTGGAAATGGTCAAAGAGGGAATGAAAATGAGTGATGTAGTAACCAGGAAATCATTCGAAAATTCCATAATGGTCAATGCAGCCCTGGGAGGATCTACCAATTTCATTCTTCATCTTTTGGCCATTGCGGGCAGATTGGGGATAGAGTTGAATATTGAAGATTTTGACAAATATTCAGCAAGTATTCCTCTGATTGCCAATGTACAGCCATCAGGAGAAAATTTCGTGGAAGATCTTTTTTATGCCGGAGGCTTGCCTGCAGTGATGAAAGAAATAGAATCCAAGCTTCATTTGGACGTGATTACGGTAAATGGCAAAACGCTGGGAGAAAACATTCAAAATGCACAGTGCTGGAATAGAGACTTGATCGGCACACTAGAAAAACCAGTCAAGCCTGAATCCGGTATAGCGGTTTTAAAAGGAAACCTTTGTCCTGAAGGTGCTGTATTAAAACCAAGTGCTGCCACACCCTCCCTTCTCCAGCATAGGGGAAGAGCAGTAGTTTTTGAAGACATTGATGATTACAAAAAACGCATTGATGACCCTGAGTTAGATGTCACTCCAGACTCTGTATTGGTCCTTAAAAATGTTGGCCCCAAAGGCTATCCCGGTATGCCAGAAGTCGGCAACATGATGTTGCCGGCCAAAATCCTGGCCCAAGGCATAAGTGACATGGTACGTATTTCAGACGGAAGGATGAGTGGAACAGGCTTCGGGACGGTAGTATTGCACGTATCTCCGGAATCTGCCGTTGGAGGTAATTTGGCCTTAGTCCAAAATGGTGACTGGATCCACCTTGATGTCCCCAATAGAACATTGAATCTGGAGGTATCAGAAGAAGAACTGGAAGAGCGTCGTAAGTCATTCGTTCCTTTGGATTTGGGTTATGACCGTGGGTATGTCAATTTATTTGTGAAAAATGTAACGCAGGCCCATGAGGGTGCTGATTTTGATTTTCTCAGAGGTAGCTCGGGATCTGTTGTAAAAAGAGATTCACATTGATATGACAAAAAGCAGCCGATCAGCTTTGATTACCGGTGCCGGACAAGGAATCGGGCTTGAGATCGCCAAAGTGCTGGCACAAAAAGGATATGCTGTATTGGTCAATGATATCGAGCAGTCTCTTACAGAAGATGCTGTTCAACAGATCTTAGAGACAGCCAAGGGCAAGGTGATCGGTTTTTCCGGAGATTCTGGAGATCCCATTTGCATTCAAGAAATGGTTCTAAAAGCTGTTGAGGAATTTGGAAGCTTGGATGTTGCCATTGCCAATGCAGGTATCACCTTGTATGGTGATTTTTGGGATTATGCCGTTCAGGATTTTCAGGAAGTGATCCGGGTCAATATGCAAGGCACATTCTTTTTGGCACAAACAGCTGCTGCTCAAATGAAACAACAGGGAAGCGGAGGCTCCCTGTTGTTTACTTCTTCAGTCACCGCACATCAGGCACACAAAAACCTGGCAGCATACGCCATGAGCAAGGCTGCCGTGGAAATGCTCGCAAGAAATCTGGTGATTGAACTCTCACCTTTCAGGATTAATGTCAACAGCATTGCCCCTGGGGCCACTTTGACCAATAGAACGGCAATGGATCCAGACTACGAAAGTACATGGAGAAAGATAACACCAATGGGAAGAGCTGCTACTCCAGCCGATATCGCTTCTGCTGCCGCATTTCTTGTTTCTGAAGATGCACGGCACATAAGTGGACAAAATCTCATCATTGATGGTGGATGGACCTGTATCAGCCCATCTCCCTACGACAGCTAAGCTTATGAAAAGCCACTACCAAGAATTATTTACCTACAACCAGAGCAGCAATAGTATAACAGCGACCTTAATCCTTAAATACCTGGACATCTTACCTGAAAATACTTATGGGTTGTATTCACATATGCTCAATGCCCAGCATGTGTGGAACAGAAGAATTTTAGAAATGGATGAGATTTATGGTGTATGGGACATCCATTCTCCTGAAGAATTGGAAAAAATCAACCAAGCAGAATTTGAATTGTCCTTGTACATCCTGGAAAACAAAGGCTTAGAGGATATGATTACATACAAAACAAGCAAAGGCATACAGTATACAAGCAGTGTCAAAGATATCCTTTTCCACATTGTCAACCACTCCTCCTACCACAGAGGGCAGGTGATGGACCATATCAGGCAAGTCGGTGGGACTGCCGTTTCCACAGATTTCATATTCTACAAAAGATAATGCATATACCCATAAACCATCAAGATGCACCTTGGAAGCTAAAAGGAGAAGGCTTTATATTGGTGTATAATTTCGACAAAGATTGGGTAATGGAACATGGCTTCCTGACTGAAGAGCAAAAGAGGAATTTTAAAGGTGGTTTTGGTTTCGTCATGCTGGTGGATTACAGAAGTAGCCCTATTGGCCCCTATTATGAATTGTTGTTTATACCGGGAAAATTTGAAGGATCGAATAGATACAGCATCACCAAAATCTATGTAGACACGAAATCCAGTAAAATCAATGGCAGATCCAACTGGGGAATACCCAAGGAAACTCAGCCTTTTATCTGGCAAAGCAGAGGAAAAACAACTTCTATAGGCGTTGGGGAAGAGGCAGATCCGGTTTTGTTCTGTAAAATCAGCCACAGGGGAATATCTTTCCCTGTTACCACAAAAATTCTCCCAATCAAACTCATACAGCAACTAGAAGATAAAATCTTCTTGACTGACCCAGCAGGTAATGGTTGGGCAAAATCAGCAAAGCTCGAAAGCATAAAAGTGAATCCTATCCACTTCCCCGACATCAGTAAACAAAAACCACTTTTTGCTTTTAGAGTAGCACCTTTTACCATGCACTTTCCTACACCGAACATAACTCTATCCAGATGAAAAAGACAATCCTCCCCCTCCTTATCCTGCTCACCGCAGCATTGGTTTCCTGCAATCAGGCTCAGAATGACGACTCCATACCATTGAAAGTGGCAAAGGCCTACGGATATGACAATTTTGACAAAGTAGAGCGGATCGCATATACCTGGAATGTGCAGGTCAATCCTGAAACACTCAGAACAAGACATTGGGAATGGCTCGTGAAAGACAGAATGGTGAAATATACTGATGCCGATACCAGCTATACATACAGTCTAGACCTGCCAAAGGACCAAATGCCAGCAGCAGATGGAGGGTTCATCAACGACAAGTATTGGCTGATGTTTCCCTTCCAACTCGCATGGGACACCGGCTATAGTTATGAAGTAGTGGAAGAAGCTATCGCTCCAATCTCCGGTCAAAAGAACACCCTTTTAACCATTATCTACAATCAAGAAGACGGATATACTCCTGGGGATGCGTATGACCTATATTTAGACAGCAACTACAAAATCAAAGAGTGGGTATTTCGAAGGGGCAATGGATTGGAAGGACGTGCCATTACTTGGGAAGGTGAAAAAGATTTCAAAGGCCTTACCTTTGCCACAGAACACAGAAATGACTCTGGAAACATGTTTATCTGGTTCAGTGACATCAGTGTAGATTGAGCTAAAATTCCAATAAATCAGATTTAAAAAATTACCGATGAAATACCTCTATATCATACTGTCCATCTTTTGTGGCCTACCCGTTTACGCACAAAAATTAAGTAAATCAGAACAACAACTGGTTCAACAGATCGACAGAAACTACAAGGAAACCCTCGAGCTCCTGGAAAAAACTGTCAATATCAATTCCGGAACATTTAACCTTCAGGGTGTCCGGGAGGTAGGAAAGGTATTTGAAGAGGAATTTGCAAAAATAGGGTTCGAAACCACATGGGTCACTCTACCGGATTCACTCAAGCGTGCCGGTCATTTCGTGGCCACCAGAAAAGGAACAAAAGGTAAAAAACTATTTTTTATAGGTCATTTGGATACGGTTTTTGAAAAGGATATGCCCTTTTATCCATTTACAATGTTGAACGACTCTACAGCCAAAGGACAAGGAGTAAATGATATGAAAGGTGGGAATATCATGATTTTTGCCACGCTGAAAGCCCTTCATGAACTGGGGCATCTTAAGGACCGAACTGTCACTGTCTATTTCACCGGAGATGAAGAAAATGCTGGCAGCCCATCTTGGGTCAGTAGATTGGACTTTGTAGAGAGGGCCAAACAGCACGATTATGCACTTGGATATGAAACTGCTCAGGGATTTAGCATTGCTACCATCGCTCGTAGAGGAGCTTCTACATGGACCTTGACTACTTCAGGAAAGCAAGTCCACTCTTCAGGCGTCTTCAGAGAAAGCGTAGGCTATGGCGCTATTTATGAGGCAGCAAGAATATTGGACAACTTCAGGGAAGCCCTTTCTTCAGAACAATACTTGACCTTCAATCCAGGACAAATTATTGGTGGTTCTGATATCAACTATGATCCGGAATCCGGGGCCGGGGAAGCACTTGGAAAAACAAATATTGTAGCCCGGCAGACATTGGTGAAAGGTGATTTAAGATTTTTGGGTGAAGCGCAAAAAGAAGCTGCCAGAGAAAAAATGAAACAAATCGTGGCACAGCACCTCAACGGCACTTCAGCATCTATTTCTTTTGAAGATGGGATTCCTTCTATGCCTCCTACTGAGGCAAATAAGGCCTTGGTCAACATATTGGACCAAGTCAGCAAAGACATGGGCTACGGAGCTGTACAGGCAGGAGATCCTGGATCAAGAGGTGCTGGGGACATTTCGTATGTAGCTGATTTCATCGCTTGTATTGATGGCTTAGGAGCATCGGGTACTGGTGCCCACTCCCCTTCTGAAACGATCAACATGAAAGAATATCCTCATTTGATCAAAAGGAGTACACTCTTTGTGTATAGATTACTTCAGATGTAACTGAGCTAGGGGAAACTTACCGTATTGGTCAGCCCTCTGGAGATTTACTATACTTTTGTCCTTATGAGCAAGACCAAAATTATTCTTATGGTGATCCTTCTGGCTGTTGTAGGTAGCTTTGGCTGCAACAGTTCACCAAAAACATCTGAATCAATCGCTATGGATAATCCACATAAAATAGTTGTCTACCAGGTTTTCACCAGGCTTTTTGGGAATGAAAAAACAACCAACAAGCCTTGGGGGACTATAGAGGAAAACGGTGTGGGAAAATTCAACGGTTTTACTGACAGGGCCTTGGATCAGATCAAAGCCCTTGGAGTAACCCATATTTGGTATACAGGGGTACCTCACCACGCCCTGATCCGAGACTACACCGCTTATGGGATTAGCAATGATGATCCGGATGTGGTCAAAGGCAGAGCAGGTTCTCCCTATGCAGTAAAAGATTACTACAATGTCAATCCGGATTTGGCCGAGAATCCTGAAAAAAGACTGGAAGAATTTGAAGAGCTGATTGCCCGTACCCATAAACATGGGATGAAAGTAATCATCGACATTGTCCCAAATCACGTAGCACGCCGCTATGAAGGAAAAAACAACCCCGCTGGCGTGAAGGATTTTGGAGCCGATGACGACACAAGTGTTGCTTACCATAGAGACAACAACTTTTATTACATACCTGGAGAGCAATTTTTGGTTCCCGAACCACTAGGTGATTATAGGCCTTTGGGAGGGGAATCTCATCCTTTATCCGATGGGAAATTTGAGGAGTTTCCCGCCAAATGGACCGGCAATGGTTCACGTGAAGCAAGGCCTCATTTCTACGATTGGTATGAAACGGTCAAGATCAATTATGGTATTCGTCCCGATGGTAGCAAAGATTTCCCGGAACTTCCTCAAAACTACAGGAATCTGGATGCAAATGCCCATTTTGATTTTTGGCAGGATAAGGATGTGCCTGATTCCTGGAAAAAATTCAAGGACATAGCGTTGTATTGGCTGGATAAGGGGGTAGATGGCTTTCGGTATGATATGGCAGAAATGGTTCCGGTAGAATTCTGGAGCTATATGAATTCTGCTATCAAAGTAAGGAATGCTGATGCTTTTCTGTTAGCTGAAATCTACAATCCACAAGAATACAGAAACTACATCGAGTTGGGAAAAATGGATTACCTGTATGACAAAGTTGAATTATACGATACATTAAAAAACATCATGCAAGGCAAAGGGTCTACCGATCATATTGTACGCATTCAAGAAGGACTTGCTGACATTGAACACCACATGCTACACTTTCTGGAAAACCATGATGAGCAGCGGATTGCTAGTCCTGAATTTTTGGGTGATGGTAGAAGGGCAAAACCCGGCATGGTTGTCTCTGCTTTGATTAGTACTTCCCCAACTATGGTGTATTTTGGTCAAGAGGTGGGTGAGCCCGGACAAGAAAATGCAGGGTTTGGCAGCGCCAGTAGAACGTCAATCTTTGATTATGTAGGTGTCCCACACCATCAACGCTGGATGAATAAGGGGAAATTTGATGGTGGTCCTTCTACAGGCCAAGAGCGGGAGCTACGGGATTTTTATAAGCGTCTTCTCAACCTTACCCTAAATAGTCCAGCCTTAGCAGGAGCATACAGGGAAATCCATAGCTACAATAGACAGCATACCGAATGGTACAATGACAGGGTATTTTCTTTTGTCCGTTGGAATCAGGGACAGCATTACATTGTAGTTACCAACTTTTCCGATTCACAATCTTATGGTTTTGAACTCGCTATACCGGAAGATTTGGTCCAACTTTGGGGATTAAGTTCAGGTGAGCATCAGCTGAAAGAAAAACTTTATGGCAAAAACAATCCCAAGCTATTGGTCCATGATGGTAAAGCCCAGGTAAGGGTGGATCTGGCGCCACTTGAGTCCTGGATCTTGCAACTTGACTAAAACTAAATGGCCTCTCCAGATACTGAAGAGGCCATTTAGTTGATATTGTAAAGAACGAATATTATACGTAGTTGTTGAGCATCACAGGCATGACAAGCATCAGGATGTCTTCGTTGTCTGATTTGTCTGAAGGAACGATCAATCCTGCGCGATTTGGAGCAGAAAACTGTAAGGTAACTTCCTTCGAAGAAAGATTATTCAACATTTCCACTAAGAAACGAGCATTGAAACCAATTTCGATATCCTCTCCGTCATGATCACAGGAAAGTCTTTCATTGGCTTCATTAGAGAAATCAAGATCCTCAGCAGATATCTGCAACTCACTACCAGTAAGTTTTAGCCTCACCTGATGTGTGGTTTTGTTGGCATAGATAGCAATACGTTTAAGAGAACCCAAAAACTCTTGTCTATCAATAGTCATGTGGTTTGGATTATCTACCGGTATTACATTTTCATAATCGGGGAAACGCTCATCAATCAGTCTACAGATCATTTTGATGCTGTTGAATTTGAAGTAAGCGTTTGAAGAGTTGAACTCCACAGTTACCGGTACATTTTCAGATGGCAATGTTGACTTCAAAAGATTTAATGCTTTTCTAGGGATAATGATGCTAGAAGCCTCCTGAGAAGCTACATCTACTCTTCTGTATCTGACAAGCCTATGTCCATCAGTAGCCACAAAGGTAGCGTTGGTGGGGCTAAGGTTGATATAGACACCGGTCATAGCTGGTCTAAGCTCATCATTGCTTGTTGCAAAGATGGTATTGCTGACCGCACTGCTCAACACTTCTGTGGACATATCCACTACTGTTGCGTTGTTGACAGTAGCAATTTTAGGAAAATCAGTCGCATTTTCACCGGCAAGTTTGTATCGGCCGTTGTCTGAACTGATTTCTATGCTGTAGGTATCATGGTCAATACTGAAGGTTACCGGCTGCTCTGGAAGATTCTTGAGCGTTTCGATGAGTATTTTGGCCGGTACAGCGATATTTCCGTCTTCTTTTGCTTCCACATCTATTTCAGTAATCATGGAAGTCTGCAGGTCAGAAGCAGTAATGGTCAACCTACTCTCTTTGATTTCGAAAAGGAAGTTTTCCAAAATCGGAACCACTGGGTTGGTTGTAACCACACCGTTGATAGCAGAAAGCTGCTTTAGTAAAGCAGAAGAAGAAACAATAAATTTCATATCAAAATGGCTTTCGTTTATGCGTATGTTTTGAACAGGGTAAATTTATAAATAAAATTCTAAAAGCAGCTTAGGACTTTGCTTTTCATTAAAATAAACTATAAAAAGCCTTAGCCATCTCTGATGTCTAATTATTGACTGGCTTTGCGAACTTGCTTTTTCTCAGTCTGATCCAGACGATTCCGATCAGGCAAAACAGCAATACTGGTGCAAGAATATTGATCATTTGCCATTTTACTTTTTCATCTCTGACGCTGACTTTGTTCAAAGGCCTGATTTGAAACTGTTTGGTTCTAGATGCAATGATGCCTTCCGGTTCAAGTAAATAAGCAATGCTGTTTTGCAGTAGCAACCTGTTGGCATATTGTACCCCTTGGACAGGGTCAAGACCAAGTGGAAGTGGATCACCTGAAAGTACATTTTTATTGCTTTTGAAAAGATTGCCTGAGCCCGCCACCAGGACAGCTCCATCTGTACCCGATTCCAAAAACGATGCTTTATCCATTCCTTCGGGAAGAAAGCGGTTTTTGAATAGCGAGGTGAATTCTCCTTCCAAAAGGTATAAAAGTGGCAATTGCTTTTCCTTGAAACTTTCAACGTCCGGCCCCTCAGCCATATCTTCAAATGCCATCCGTACCGGAGCATTCAACTTCTTCCCAAATTCTGACCCGAAAATCAGAGGAGTCTTTGTCACTCCTGTGGCCTTTACGGTATCCATACTGCTCACAAATCTGAACATCACTTGATCAAGCCCTTTTGTGATGGGATGACTAGCCATTCTCCCAGCAGCAACATAAAAAGGCCAAGGGAGTGGAACCATCTGCTCCTGATCTCCAAAATTCCCTGCCATCACCGGGTGATATCCAAAGTTCAAATCCTGGATGAGGTCTTTGTTGACCCTTATCCCATATCTGAAGAGCAATTGGTCCAAGCCACTTTCAAATGGCATGGCTACTGTTCCATTTCCTCCAGCTTCTTGAAGGTCATAGGCTACTGCATCAATCAGAAAAATCAATTTGCCTCCCTTCATCAGGTATTGATCCAGAAGATAAATCTCCCTTTCATCGTAGGCATCCCTAGGGCCAGCCACAATTAAAACCTGGAAAGGATCAAGATCCTGGATCTTTTTTGCTTGATCCAAGGGCACTTTGTACACCTCATAGTCATCAATAAGTGCCTCCACAATTCCAAACCCATCATCTTCGTCAAGCTCTCCGTTACCCATCAGGATACCGATGGCATTTTGCTGCTTTCTAACCAGCTTTCGGATAGCAGAGATCAACTCAAATTCAAGATTTTCTACAGACTGGTTCAGAATCTGATCTGGAGACATTCCCTTTTCCCCTTTCAGCAAAAGTACCCCAGTCTCATATTCCTCACTCCTGACCAATACGCCGGGAAAAATCATTTGGCTCTTTTGGCCACCGTCTTCTGTCACAAATAGGTTGGTAGGATTAATTCCATATTCAGACAATTCCACGATAAAATCTTCCCTAGACTCTGCTGGGGTCGTCAACGGATCCAGATAACTGTATGTAATCTTATATTTGCTATATGCATTAAAAGTCCTTACAGTCTCTTCAATACTCCTTTGCAACCTTCTCATACCACCCGGAAGCTTTCCCGTCAGCAAAATATCAATTTCTATTGCTTCTGGTAGGTTTTCAAGCACTTCAAGGCTGGCAGGGTGGAGAGAATACCGCTTTTCCTCAGTCAGATCTACCCTAAAAGGAAGATAAAGCACCAGCACCCAAAGCAGGACCAGCAACCCAAAGATCGCACCCAGAGTCTTCCACATTCCGATATTTCTAAGGGTAGATTTCATCGCTTTCTGATCAGGATCCAAGTGAGGGTAAGCATTATGCCGATGACACTGATAAAATAGGCAAAATTTCGCCCGTCAATGACTCCCCTACTCATGCTTTGGTAGTGGAAGCTCAAACTCAATTCTTCGAGCAGTAGGGCCAATGGGCTCATTATTTGAAGTTGGACCAAAGCTGTCAGACCAAAGTAAAGCAAGAAGGAAATAAAAACACCGGCAATAAAGGCGACTATTTGATGGGAAGTCAGGGCACTAGAGAACAAACCAATAGATGCAAAGACTGCCCCCATGAAAAATAGACCTATCCAAGACCCAAAGAAACCTGCATGGTCAATATTGCCTTGGGGATCTCCCAGCTGTACAATACTATAGTAA
>DAIPZN010000032.1:0-38652 GCA_036782195.1 Cyclobacteriaceae bacterium
GTGCTGTATATCCAGCGCTGTGGCCAACTGCATGAGTTCAGCCCGCTGACTGTAATCCCTATTCTCCAGGAGTTCGGCTATTTCATTTGTGTCAATTGATTGGGCCTCAAAAGGAACCGGTGTGTTTAGCGGCCTGTTGACCAGGAAATTGACATAGTAGCCGGCATTGGTCAGTTTGTTTTCGGCTTCTATCAGCATGGCCTGCACATTCTCCACTTCACTTTCTGCCCTGAGGACCTGCGCGGGTAGTCCGCTTCCGTTGGCCAAGAGTGCTTGATTGTCCCTGAGGCTCTGGGCTACAAGCTTGCGGCTGTCTTCCAGAATCTGTCTGGCAGTGTAGGCCATGCAGTATTGGAAGTAGGCCTGCTTGATGTTTTTGGTCAGTTCGGCCCTAAAAACGTCAAGTTCATACTGCTGCAGTTCCACCTGATGGGCTTTGATCACCTTGTTGTAATGCAGGTCCGGGTTGTAGACCGGATAGCTGATCCTCACCCTAGCGTCATAGAAGTTGTTGGGCAGGAATTGCTCCGCCACATTCTCCACCTGGGGAAAGGCCTGCCTGTCCAGCAGGGTGTTGAGTGAGGAGTAAACACCATTCAATAAATCACCGATGGGCAACAGGATCTGCCTACCTCCATTGGCCAGGGTATAATTGGCACCGAAGTCAGCAGCAGGTAAGAAAAGGCTTTTTGCATCTTTAAGTGTCAATAAGCTTTGCTCCAGTGAGATATGTTTGTTTTTGAGCATGAGGTTGTTGGAAATTCCCTCCTGAATGTAATTATCCAACACTCCACCTGATTGGGCTTTGATTTCTACACTGATCAGCCATAATAGGCCAAACAGGATTTTTACAGGAAACAGTTGTTTTAAATGTAACATTGTGTTTAAAATGAACAGTGTTTAATAATAGGGTAAAATTTTTTTATAACTTATCCAAGATCTTCAAAAATGAATTGAAGCTGTTTTCAACAATATTTTCTGCTTCATTTTGATCGAGAACCTGCACCCGTTTTCTGATAGACAACGAGACCATTCCGTGGACCGTGGACCATATCAGGAAAGACAGCGCCTCAACAGCATGACCTTCAAAATGTCCTTTTTCCATACATTGGCCAATTGTTTTTCTTAGCACATCAAAAGTGGCATCACCTTCCACCCAGCAGGTGTCCACTGATTTTTCTACATGGTCAATAGGGGCCTCGATGATGAACATCAAATCATACATATCAGGATTTTCTAGTCCAAACTGAATGTAGATTTTACCCATGGCTTTGAGCCTTTCCATTGGATCCGCTACTACTGAAAGGATCTGCATCCTTTTTCTCAGTTCCCCGAAACCTTCAGTATGCAAGGCGTGAAAAACTTCATCTTTATCCTTGAAGTAATGGTAGATGATGCCCGGGCTGTATTCGATTTCATCGGCTATGTTGCGAATGGAAGTTTTGTCGTAGCCTTTGGTAAGAAAAAGCTTCTTGGCTGCCTTGAGAATGGCTTCCTTGAGTTCTTCTTTTTCCCGTATTTTTCTTTCCGCTACGCCCATTTTTCCGAAGTATACATGCAAATATAATTGAACACTGTTTAATGCAAAATTTATTTTTAATTTTTTTTGAAATTTTTTTGAACGGGTAGCTGCTTCATTGATTTTAAAGGTCGTATTTAGAGGTATAACTAATTTTTTTTCCTTAACTTAATCCATGAACTATTTTTTTATTTTTAAGTAATTGAATGGACTTTAAAACTTAGGGATGTGTTTATCCAAGCTGTTGACGCTAGGGTTGTTTGACCTTCATCCTTATTTGGATAAAAAGTATCCTGAATACATATGAAGATTTATGATATAGAATCAGTAAAAATCAATCCGATCATTTATGCAGCTACTTCACAAGAAATTACAGGTCATTTTTTTAGTGGTATTCTTGGCCTCTCCATTTGCTTCATTTGGCCAAAAGGAAACAGCAAACTTTGCTGCGCGAAATACAGTGTATGCTGAGCTGGGGGGAGGTTCGGGACGCTATGCGGTCAACTACAGCAGGATAATTTACCAGAAAGACAAAATGAAGCTAAATGCAAGTGCAGGTTTTTCAATGTGGAAGGATTTGTTGTTTTTCTCATCAAGATCATCCATATGGCTTCCTGTAATCCCCTTGGAGATATCGGCATTTTTCGGAAGGTCAAAACATCATCTGGAAATAGGGTCAGGTTTTACTTCATATTTGGCGTCAAGGTTTCAGTTTTCCCCGGACTCATATGAAGTAAGGGAAAAAGTCGGTTTTGCTGCTTTCGTTCCCTTCAGAATCGGGTATAGATACCAGAAACACGAAGGGGGATTTTTCTACAGAGTCGGATATACACCCTTCCTTATTCTTCCTTTAGGTGGAAGAGAAAATTCTGTATTCGAGTACAGATTTGGCTCTATCAGCTTTGGAAAAAGTTTTTAGGATATTTAATGATGAAGTAGCTGATGAAATCCGTTCGGCTTTTAAAATCATCCGGTTGCTGCCGGTGTTTCCTTCTTGATTTTTAACATTAATCAAATCTTAATTATTACTTTAGCAGTCTGCTATACTACTCCTGACATATTATCTGCATCCTTTTTTAAGGATCATCCCGAAGCAAACGGGAGAACCGCATTGTGACCTATAGTCAACAAATGCAGGTAATTGATTCCTTTAACATCATTCAATTTCACAAAGACATCTGAACCCCCTCCAAATGGCTATCGACATTTTGGAGGGGGCAGGTGTTTCTTCAAATCATGGAACATATGCGTAGCAAGCAATTGATCAGCAGTAATATAGCTTTATTTTATACAAAAGCATCCGAGGAAAGCAGACTGGAAAGCGGAATGGGGAAGTTCGAGTTTGAAAGGGTTAAATTTCTCATGAATAAATACATTTCCCCCTCAACCTCAAATATCATTGATGTGGGAGGAGGCACAGGAAAATATGCAGCGTGGCTAGCCAAAAAAGGCCATCATGTCCATATGGTAGAACCAGTGCCCAAGCATCTCCAGCTCGCCAGGCAAAGAGCTGCTAAATTGAAAAACAGCTTTAGAGTTTACAATGGCGAATCCCGGGAGCTGCCATTTCGGAATGGTTTTGCCGATGTAGTTATCCTACATGGACCTCTTTACCATCTTCAGAAAAAAGAAGATAGGGATTTGACGATCCGGGAAGCCAAGCGGGTATTGAAAAAGGGAGGATTGATCCTTGCATTTGCCATCAACTACACAGCCTCAACGCTAGTAGGGCTATTGAATGGAATGATCCACAACAAAAATTTCTACAAAATGTGTAGGGAAGAGCTGACTACGGGAATCCATAATCCGCCCGATGACTTACCCTGGTTATTGGCTGAAGCTTTCTATCATAGTCCTGCCCGATTGAAAGAGGATTTTGCCTCTCATGACCTGAAATTCTTCAATACCTATGCCGTGGAAGGTATGGCTTGGCTGGACAAGGATTTCTTTAAAAATATGGCGGATGAAAAACGCAGGGCTACTTTATTGGACCTGGTACAGCTCACTGAAAACGATCCTTATCTGCTGCCTTTTAGCCCACACATGATGATTGTCTGCCAAAAAACCGGAATTTGATGGAATCGAAACGAAAATACATGTACCTGATCAAAACTGCTAAAAGTGGGATTGATGAAATCGAGCTTGGCATACAATGCGGGCTGAATGAAGCAGAGACAAGGGCATTGATTTCCCTTCTTCTTTCGGAACATAGGATTACATATGAAAACCAAACCTACAGGATCATCAAAAGATCCGGTAAATGGAAAAGCCGATAAACTGCAAACGGGGCTCTCATCATTGGGAGCCCCGTATGTTTAGCGGTCATTGGGATATCATTTCGCCCAGGCAGCTCCTTCCTGTGTCCTTCTCCAGGCAAAATACCGGTCCAGCACGAGCATGGCTTCTTCATCGGGTACCTTGCCAGTGTAGGTGGTTTTTCCCAGGTACATCACAGCCGGGTTTTGCTGGGTATATGCCGGCCAGGCGGTAAGTCTGTTGCCGTTGGGGTCCAGGTTTTTGGCAAAATTTGTCCAGTAGGTCCCCATGGCTTCCATCGTTTTTTGATTGGCACCGGGCTTTTCCAGGTCCACATGCCCAAATACATAAGGGACATCCACACCATGGGGGGTGCCATGATCTGCCTGTGGGGATCCTTCGGGATGCTCCTGATGCACGTCGAAAAGGTAGAAAAACACCTTTGACTTGCCTTTTTCGGATTGCAGATTGGCCCAGCTCCAGGTATGCCAGCCGAAGGCCGCGTCACGCATCAGGTTCCGGGCACTTCTGGAGACGGTGCCGGAAACCGGGTAGGCTTTTAACAGTGCGTCTGCATGGGGTCCAAAGCGCTGCTTTACGTTTGCTTCATATTCCTCTGGTGTTTTCCCTGCCGGGAAACTGAGTCCTTCATCCGAATTGTAGCCGATCAACACCGGGATGTCCGCAAATTTGCCTGCGCTATACAGTTTGTGCTGGTCGTCAGGGACCACATGGCCATCTACAATCGGCCAGCCACCCGGCATGCCCATGCCCATGGGCAATCGGTCTGCCGGAATCTTACGCAGCTCAGCAATGGAATTTGCTGAAGCTTTCTGGGCATAGGCCAATCCTTCCTGCTCAGCCTGGGCAAGGGTTTTCATGTTTTCACCAGGATAAGTCGTGGGTCGGGTAGGGCCGAAAGAGCCGCCGCTCTGGGAAATCGCCCCCCTGAAGAGCCCTTTGGCCAGGGGAGAGGCACAGAGCATGCTGACAGCAATGCCTCCTGCCGACTCCCCGAAGATGGTGACCTTCTCCGGATCACCCCCAAAAGCAGCGATGTTTTCCTTGATCCACTTCAAACCGGCGATCTGGTCAAGCAGCCCATAGTTGCCGGAAACACCCGCTTCGCTCTCCGCACTCAACTCGGGGTGGGCCAGAAAACCCAGTTGCCCGACCCGATACGCGATGCTGACCAACACCACGCCTTTTCTGGCCAGATGCTCCCCGTTGTGGACGGGATCAGAGGTAGAACCAAAGCTGAAGCCTCCGCCATAAATCCAGACCAAGACCGGAAGTTTCTCATCAGCCGAAGCGGCAGGAGTCCAGATGTTGAGGTACAGGCAGTCCTCGCTTTTCCCGGATGGCGGGTTTCCTCCCTGCATGGGTGCGGGTGCATATTCCTTGGCCTGCCGAACGCCTTCCCACTGCTGCACAGGCTGAGGGGCTTTCCACCGCAGTTCCCCCACAGGGGGTGCGGCAAAGGGGATTCCTTTATAGACCTTCAGGCCTGGTGCATCAGTGCCTGCTACCAGTCCACCTGTGACACGGACCTGGGCCGAAGCCAAGCCAAGTCCACATGCAAAAGCCAATAAGGTCGCGAAAAACAGGTTGATCTTATTCATCTGCGTTGTTTTGCTGAAGTCCTTTTCCCTTCCAAAGATTCGGCAGGAAGCGCTCATGGAGCAGGTGCCTCCAGGTGGACCAGTCATGGCCTCCGTGTCCGCCAACATAATATTCATGTCTGATGTTGTGCTTGGTGAGCGCCTGCCTCAGGGATTCCACACGCTGGTTGAAAAAGCCTTTGGCTTCTTCGGTTCCCTGCCCGATAAAGAGGTATTCCACTTTTTCGTTGGTCTTCGGGTCATTGAGAAATGCCGAAAGGGATGTCTCCGGTTCGGTATCCCCTGCAGAGAGGATCCCGAAGTTGGCGATCAGGTCAAGGGAGCGGAAGCCGACAAACATGCTGTGTCTGCCACCCATGGACAGCCCGGAAAGCGCCCTGCCTTTGGGCGTCTGAATGGTGCTGTAATGCTTGTCCACCAGCGGAATCACGTGATTTTTAAGTTCTTTTTCAAAGATGTCAAAGGTCAGTTCCGTGTGCTTGGGATGGTTGCGGTGGATCACCTGGTTGTTGGGAATTGCAATGATCATGGGCACTGCCTTGCCTTCATGCAGGAGGTTGTCCATGATGAAGTTGACCCTGCCGTCATAGATCCAGTTGGACGGCAGCTCACCGCTTCCACCTACCAGGTAGAGTACGGGATACTTTTTGGCCGGATCGTAGCCGGGTGGGGTGTAGACGTACATTTCCCTTTCCCCCTGGGTCACTTCCGAATGGTACACATGTCTGGTCACGGCACCGTGGGGCACATTCCGGGCGTCGTAATAAGCCGGTGCGTCTCCGTGGACGATCAGCTGACTGTATGGGGGCATGGCCGTAAAGGCCGCATAGGTATTGCTGGGGTCGGTGATCTGCATTCCGTCTACATTGAAGTGGTAGGCATACATGTCGGGTCTCAGTGGGCCAACGGTAAGGGTCCAGATGCCGTCCTGTCCCTTTGTAAATGGCATCTGTTCATTGCCTCTTCCCAGTCCTGTCAATAAGGCAACGCCTGCAAGTTTGACTTCCTTGGCTTCAGGGGCTTTGAGTCTGAAGGTGACCCTACGGTCGTCATGAACCTCTGGGGAATTGAGCGGTGCACTGAAAGGATTGAGGCCCTCCTTGTTTTTTTGGGGGTCATGCTCCAGGTTGACGTTGGCTTGCTGGCCGTATGCGCCAAATGTGAGCAGTGTGATCATGGTGACCAGTATGTTTCTCATCTGATATGGGGATTGGATTAAACTTGGCTATTTTTTGAAAATCAACTGTGCAAACTGGTGCAGGGACCTTCTCCAGGTCTGCCATTCATGGGCGGTAGCAGGGGATTCGTAATACACATGCCTGATGCCCTGCCTGTCCAACATGTTCCTGAATGCTCCTACCGAACCGGGAAAAGGATCGGGTTCTTTGGTACCCAGGCTCAGGAAAAACACCTTGAACTGCCGGTTTATCGCTTGCCCGTCACTGAATCTGCCATCCAGGAACTTAGCCGCATCGATGGGTTCTGCACTGGGATAGTTGGCGGTACCGCTGAAGCCGCCATAGGCACTGAATACCGTAGGGTTGTTTATGGCGATCCTCATGGTCTGATTGGCCCCCATGGACAGTCCGGCTATGGCCCGGTGCTCCCTGTCGGCCAGTGTCCTGAACCTACCGTCTATCAATGGGATCAGCTCCTGTATCACCACCTCCTCGAATACTGAAGGTCTGGGTCCGGCGGTATTGGACTGGCTGTCGGGCTTAAAGGCATAGCCGTTGTCCATCACGATGATCATGGGTACGGCTTTTTGTCCGGCTATCAGGTTGTCCAGAATGGCTTTGGTCTCACCCTGTCTTGCCCAGCCTGTCTCATCTTCAAAACTGCCGTGCTGCAGGTAAAGTACCGGGTACCTTTTGGCGGATTCCTGCGCATATCCCGGAGGGGTATAGACAAAGCACCGCCTCCATGCACCTGTAAGCCGGGAAAGGTAGTTCAGCTCTGAGAGCATGCCCTGAGGAACGTCCTTCAGCGCGTAAAACTCCCGGTCATGGGCTGGGATTTCAATGGCACTGCCCCACCTTCCGGCCCCGTAGAAATACCTCGTGCCCGGGTCCGGCACAGAGGCACCGTCCACATTGAGCTGGTAGTAGTGGAAACCTTCATCCTGTGGTGCCGATTCACCGGTCCAAATGCCTTTTTCATCTTTCGTCAGGGGGTATTTGACCCCACCGATGTCAAGCTGGACCAGATTGGCTTCAGGAGCCGACAGCTGCACCCTTACCCGTCCTTCGGAATTGACCTGAGGATAAGACTTCCCGGGCTGGTTGACGGATGAGGGCTGAAAATCCTCTTTGGGACCTGATTGGGCAAATGACAGGGTGGCCACCAACATCGTGGCGACCCAGCCTAAAAACATCTTTTGCATGGTTGTTATTGTTGAAAAAGCAAGGGTGCCAATTGGTAAAGGCTCCTGCGCCAGGTAAGGAACTCATGGGCGGTTTTGTCCGAAACATAAGAAACAGCATTGATGCCAGCGTTTTTGAGTTCGGTAACCGCTCCTTTGACCCGGTCCGGATTTTCGGCGCTTCCACAGCTGATAAAGACCAGCTTGAGGTTTTTGTGGTCTTTGAGGTCCTCTGGTGAATAGATGCCACCGCTGAAGAGGGCAAAATGGGAGAACAGCTCAGGTTTGTTCATGGTGATCATGCGGGTCTCCATTCCCCCCATGGACAAGCCAGCCATTGCCCTGTTGGCCTGATTGGCCAAAGTCCTGAAATTCGCATCCACGTAGGGGATCAGCTCTTCGGTCAGCACGGTCTGGAACGGGTCGATTTTGAAATCTCTGATGCCGCCGAACTTGGTGTCATTGGTCATCCCATAGGTCATCACGATGATGAATGGCTTGATTTTGCCCTCGGCGATCAGGTTGTCCATGATCAGGTTGGCATGTCCCTGATTGCTCCATGCGGTCTCATCTTCCCCCCAGCCGTGCTGCAGGTAGAGGACAGGGTATTTGGTGTTCAGGTCTTTTTGATATCCGGGAGGGGTATAGACAAATGCCCTTCTAGAGGTCCCTGTGCTTTTGGAAGGGAACAGTACCTGATGCACATGGCCATGTGGCACATCTTTTAGTGCGTAAAATTCCTTGTCATGTGCGGGGATTTCGATGCCGCTTTCCCAGCGGGTGGAGCCAAAGAAGTTCAGTGTGCCCGGGTCATTGAAGGAGCCACCGTCTACGGTCAGGCGGTAGTAGTGAAAACCTTCATCGAGGGGCCCTTCGGTAGTGCCCATCCAGGTGCCGTCCTCGGCTTTGGTGAGGACAGTTCCCCCTCTTCCGCCAAGTCCTAAGCTGACTTTGACATTTTGGGCTTCAGGGGCTTCTACTTTGAATCGGGCATAGCCCTGGGAATTGACCATAGGGTATTCTTTGCCAGGTTGGTTGAGGGTGGATGGCTTAAAATCCTCTTTGATTTCACCACTTTGTGCAAATGCTTGGATGGAGAGGAACATCAGTGTGAAAAAGATGCTGGTTTTCATGGTATTGGGTTTAGGTTTGAAGTGCTTTGTAAAATGCAAATGAATTAAACAAAATAATCACCTGCTCTACAATTTAGTTATAATCCAGCTGTCAAAGACCTTTTTGGTTATGATAAAACGCTGGAAACTACATCAAAGGAAAATTGGTGAGCTATTCGGCCAATAGAAGTGAAGAATAAGTGTATAAAATACACCAAAAACTTTTATTGTTCTGGATGTCGGAAAAATTAAATTTGGACTCATGTTAAGGCCGCTTGTGGATATCTGCCGCCGCCATCCAGATTTTTTTTAATTCCTAATATGGATTAAGGATGTATTCTGGGTTTAATCATGTATTTTAAGCACACCAAAAGTTGAAGAACCCACTTAAACCTACATAACCATGAATTCAAGAAGAGATTTTCTACAGAAACTTACCCTTACAGCCGGTACATTGCCGTTGGTATTTGGATTTTCTGCAAACAGTTTGCAAGCTAGGCCTGATGCCGAACCGCTGATGGCTGATTTACCACAAACCGGTAAAGTACTGAATGTGGCATTGATGGGCTTAGGGAGCTATGCCGACCGGGTAGCTAAGGCTATGTTGGACAGCAAGCGGGCTAAAGTAACCGGGCTGATCAGCGGTACCCCTGACAAGCTGAAAAGCTGGGGAGAAAAATACAATGTTCCAGAAAAGAACCGTTACAACTATGATAATTTTGACGCCATCAAAAACAACCCGGATATAGACGCGGTGTATATCATCACCCCCAACGCCCAGCACCATGGACAGACGTTGCGTGTAGCTGCAGCCGGGAAGCATGTGATCTGTGAAAAGCCCATGGCCATCAATGCCAAAGAAGGGCAGGAAATGGTGGATGCCTGCAAAAAGGCCAATGTCAAGTTACTTATCGGATACAGGATGCACTTTGAGGCAAATACACTAGAAGCCATCCGGATGCGTAAGGACGGGGAACTGGGCAAAACGCTGTTTTTCCAGGGCTTGAGCGGGTTCAAAATCGGAGACCCCAGCCAATGGAGGCTAAACCGCAAATTGGCCGGTGGCGGTGCGATGATGGATATCGGCATCTACTCCATCAATGGCGCTAGATATATGGTCGGGGAGGAGCCGATCTGGGTGACAGCACAGGAGACCAAGACCGATCCCGTCAAATTTAAGGAAGGCGTAGACGAGACCATCATGTTCCAGATGGGATTTCCCAGCGGTGCCGTGGCATCCTGCCTTTCGACCTACTCCATGAACAACCTGGACAAATTCTTCCTCAACGGGGACCAGGGTTTTGTGGAGATGCAACCTTCCACAGGTTACGGTCCGATCAAAGGCAGGACCCACAAAGGCGAACTGAACAAGCTTCATGTCACCCACCAGACCAAGCAGATGGATGAGATGGCTGCAATAATACTAGATGGCAAAAAGCCTGAAGTGCCCGTGGACGGGGAAGAAGGCCTCAAGGACATGAAGATCATCGATGCCATTTTCAAGGCTGTAAAAACAGGTCAGAAGGTGCCTTTGAAGTTGGTTTGAGAGAGGGACGTAGGTGAGACGTAAGACGTAAGACGTAAGACATAAGACGTAAGACTTAAGACTTAAGACACAAGAGGCAAGAGACAAGACTAAGAAAATCTTGTTTCTTGTTTCTTGCCTCTAATTTCTAAATTGGTAGTTCCTATGCTAACTTCATGCACATGATCAGGATGTAGGAGGTATTTTTTCCACTGCCAATCTCAGACAGCATACAGCCAGTATGGCTGTCAGAGGTGTGGCAATGTACTTTTCAAGGTTGTCTATAGCAGCCAGATTGCCCAGAGTATTGAGGGTGAATAGCAGTGTCAGGAAATAGAACAAAGCACTCAGGAGTGCAGGGGGGAAAGTTACTCTTAACAGTCCGATCCTGATGGCTGTGGCCGCGATGACCAAAAGGGTAACGGCGATCGAAACCGACTCAAACCATAGCATTTCCTCATGGGACTTCAATCTGCCACCCCAAGCCGCCGCATAGCCTACGACTCCAGAAATAACCAAGAAGTGGTAGACCAGGCTACCCAAAAGGATGATCAGCACGAGTTTTCCGGCATGAGCTGCGGTAAATCTTTCCTTCATTGCTCCTGAGGATAAGCTTTTAGTGTAGCGGCCATAGAAGTTTTGATCAGCTTTTTCAACACCTCCCGATCGATATCTGCTATTTTCTTGATATACAGGCAGGATTTGGCAGAAGTGTATTTGCCCAACTGATCCAAAAGTTCTTTGTTATCCTCTAAGTTGCAGTTCAGATACAGTGAGATCGCTTTGGCCCTTGGGGAGAATCCCACCAACATGGATTCCCCTGAATGACCGGAAGCATAGCGGTAGCTGTACCTGCCGAAGCCGACGATGGAACTGCCCCACATTACAGCAGGAAAGCCTGTGGCTTGTTCAAATGTATCAAGAAGTTGAAGAAGATCCGGTTGCAAAGTCTCAGTAACTTGTTTTAGAATATAGTCCAGAACAGCTGTTGAGGTGGGTAGTGTTTTTTGTTTATTTTCCATATTTAATCAATGTGGATTTCTGTGCCTATTAAAGGTAAAAATAACTTTTTAAAAGAAGATTGATACGGAATACTTGTTTTAATCGCAGGTAAGTGGCTGTCTCTGAAAATCATATAAACAATCTAAACAGTTTTGTAAAGGCCCCTATGCAGTTCCTGAGTAGATTTACTTTATCTATTTCCTACGGGATCATTTTTAATATAAACTTTAGACTATGAATAATTTACTGAAAGGTTGTATAGCTGGATATGGAGCAAAAAAGTTAGGAGGCGGTTGTCTAGGAACAATTTTGGTTTTTGTAATTATCTGGGTTTTGCTCGGACAATGTAGCTAATGAGTGGGGGTTATTTTTTCCCCACTTTTTTGTTTTCAATTGGTTTGACAGCCAAATAGTTGATGCTCGAGGAGGTTTTTTGCATCAAGAGAAAAGAAACCCCAAGAGGCTCATTTCGTCAAATTAAAAGACAGAATATATTTTAGGTACAATAACTAGCAAAAAGATGAAAACGATAACCAATAAACTTTTAGAAGAAATCAATGCTGTCACAGCAGGTCCTTTTATTTCGGTTTACATGCCGACCCATAGGCACCATCCGGATAATGCCCAAGATCCCATACGGTTTAAAAACCTATTGAAAGAACTTCAATCTTCTCTTGAACAGAAATTTGACGAGGAGGAAGTGAAGCGCCATATGCAGCCTTTTGAAAACCTACAGGAGGATCAGAAATTCTGGAATACCACCATGGATGGGTTAGCTATTCTTTCTGCTGAGGGTTATTTTGAGATCATCGACCTCCCTATTACGGTAAAGGAAATTGTCGTTGTAGCGGATTCTTTTCATACCAAACCACTGCGTAAATTTTTGCAGTCTGTAGAATTCTATCATGTGCTGGGTGTTTCACTCCACCACATCAAGATGTTTATCGGAAACAGGAATTCCCTTCAGGAAATGAAAATCAGAAGTGAAGTTCCCCAGACTATAGAAGAAGCGTTAGGAGATGAGCTTACAGATCCACATCTGACAGCAGGCAACTATGGCGGTACAGGCTTAAATGCAACTCATATGTATCATGGCCATGGTAGTAAAAAGGACGAAGTGGACCTAGATGCTGAACGTTTTTTCAGGGTGATTTCAGACAAAGTATATGAACATTACTCCAAGCCCTCAGGTTTACCTTTGATTTTGGCAGCCCTTCCTGAGCACCACAATCTTTTTCACGAGGTAAGTAAAAATGAGCACTTGATGGAAAAAGGTATTCAGATCAATCCCATGGAGTTGCCTATTGACAAACTCAAGGAAATGGCTTGGGAGGTCATGGAACCTGCCTATAAAGCCCGAATCCAAGAAATGGTGGAGACTTATGGGCAGGAAAATGCACATGAAAAAGGAAGTGACAATCCTAAAGAAATTGCCAAAGCGGCATTTGAAGGAAGAGTGGCAAGTATCCTTCTAGAAGCAGACCGAATCATTGGTGGAAAAATCAATCCTGAATCCGGTGAAATAGAGAAGGGGCAGCTAGAAAACCCTGAAGTTGATGATCTACTCGATGATATTGGTGAACTAGTGACTAAAATGGGAGGAAGGGTAAAAGTAATCCCCGCGGAATATATGCCTACAGATACCGGAATAGCGGCAGTGTACAGGTATTAAAGGAGATAAATGTTTTTTTTTTAACCTGCAGTGGGGGATTTATCCCTCACTGTATTTTTTTGCCTAAAAGGAAACATTTGCAGGACACCAACCACTGGCCCAATGCCCAGTACCACAAAGACATAGTGACTTGGAAGTATTACGGTAAGATGCTGGACCAGTTGGATAGACACTACCGTAATGGCAAATCCGATGCAGTTTACAATGGTAAGTGCCGTTCCTTTAACATTAGTTGAGGCATGATGGGCAACAAGAGTGGAAAAGAGCGGTGAATCTGCAATCACCACTAAGCTCCAGATCCATAAAAATAGCAAAAAAAGGGTTTTGCTTTCTTGTGCGAAAACAACTGGCGAGATCAGACAACAAATACCTGATGCGGTCAGGCATGCCATCGCTAGGGGTTTGGTACCAAAGCGTAAGCTATACCATCCACTTGCAATGCAAGCCAGACTTCCTGAACCGATTAAGACAAAAGACCAAAAGGAGACAGGGAGATTTAAATGATTTAGTGCATCATATTGGTATAGGATCCAAGGAAGAAAAGCCCAAAAAGCATAAAGTTCCCACATGTGTCCGAAGTAACCAAAAGCCGCTTTTCGAAAAGGCTTGTTTTTAAAAATTTTCAGCAAGGCTGTAGCATCAAATCCAGTCGATACTTTTCTAAAGGGTCCGTTTGGGACACCTATAAAAAGGATCAACCCGCCTGCCACCGCTAGAAATGAAGTGCTGCCGATGACCATTTGCCAATCCAAACCTGCTCCAAGGCTGCGGATCAGGTGCGGAAGCGCTGTACCCATTACCAATGCACCCACCAAAAATCCCAGAGATCTTCCAAGACCTTCACGGAAATGGTCAGCGGCGACTTTCATACCGACAGGATAGATCCCTGCCAAGAAAAAGCCTGTGGCAAACCTGGAAACCAAAAGCAAATCTCCGCCAGGCAAGAGCAGTAGGGGGAGGAAATTGCTTGTTGCGGCAAGCAGTCCGCAGATCAGAAAAACCAGGGTAGGGGAGACCCTGTCCGCTACCGAGAAAATGGCAAACAGCAGCGTGCCACTGATAAAGCCGAGCTGCACTGCACTTGTCAGGTGCCCCAGCATGGTATCCTGAAGTCCCAGTTCAAGGATCAATTGAGGCAACACAGCATTGCCTGCAAACCATACAGAGGTACAGAGAAACTGGGCCAAAACAATAAGAGGTAGAATACGGCGCATGCAATAGCTTGACTTGGATCGGCAATTTGCTAAAAAATCCCAGAACACTGATGGGTCTGATGGTTCCGGGAATATATTCTTTTTAAATCCGTGGTTGATGGGCATTGAATCCATGAAAATCCCTGAATCCGTATCATCAGTAAGCTATAGGCACACAGATGACGCTGATGGCCTTCTGATTTTTCATTTCCTTCCGGCTTCAACCAAAGCTTCAAAAGTGTCCAGATACTTCTGGATGTAATGCTGCATGTCTTTGGACTTGTACTGCATGATGTATCTAGGGTGCTCAAGCGGGATGATCCTGCCAAACAGGCCCAGCTTGCTGTTGAGAGCACTCAGGTACTTTTCATTTTTTCCGGTACCAAAGCAGATGCACACATCGGTGTAGACCGGCATGCTGACCTGCTTATGCAGGTTTTCCCTGATGAAATCCCCAACAGAGGCAAGCAGTGCCTGACTGTCGTAATAGTTGTAGTTCACCACCTTGCCGGAGGCGCTGTCTGCGGTAAACCCCAACGGGCAGACCGAGTGGATGTAGTAATGCCTGTAAAACCTTTCGGGCCCACCGAAAGCTTTGATGACTTCATAGACAAAGACCGAAGAAGGTTCATGGGTGACCGGACCAGCAAAGGGTATCCCGCAGAAGGCTTCAAGCCGCTTGGCATCCGTAAAGGGCACACCCGTCAGCCCGGCACCGTGTCTGCCCGGGTTGATGCCCAGGATCAGCCGCCTCCTGTTGCGGTCATTGTAGTACTTGCGGTAAAAATCCGAAGAAGTGGGAAAGGCATAGGGATTGTCCCGAAAGGGATTCATGATGTGGATGCCTTCAGGAAGGGATCCACGGTATTCAATCCCCGCATTGAAATCAATGATCTGTTCAGCAAAAGTGGGCTTGTGTGGTCTGTCCTGCTCCATGCCTATTTTTCTTTCATCACTTCAGAATCCCAGGCATGGTCATTCAGCGTAAACTTGCGGTTCAATTCCGCAAGCAGCAGTTCTTCCTGCATCTGGATGTGCTGCCTGACCGTGGAAATGTAGGTTTGTTGGTCATGCTTTACTTTGACGAGCTCGTGTAGTCCTGCCTCATCGTACTGCATAAACTGATGTCCCAGCCTGCTGACGGTATGGGCACGGAAACCCAGTTTGACGAGCACATCCTTCCCCATCCTGATGCTGCAGTCCAGATGCTCCCGGTAAATGTGGGGTACATCCATTTCCATCAGTTCAAAGGCATCGTACCTGTTTTTGGCGCGGATCATCAGTTGCAGATGCGGGAAATGTTTCTGGGCCGATTGGACGAGCAGGAGGTTGGTCTCGGGATCGTCAATCGCCGAAATCAGGATTTTCGCATGCTCGGCACCAGCAGCTTCCAAAAGGTCCGCCCTGGTCACATCACCGTAATAAACCTTAAAACTCATTTTGCGGAGCAGGTCTACCCGGTCCGAGTCATGGTCCAGGATCGTGGCCTCAATGCCGTTGGCGCGCAGAAACCTGCCCAGTGTACTTCCGAAGTGGGAAAATCCCGCGATGATCACCTCGTGTTTATCTTCCACCCGGTCCGCAGGCTTCTCAGGATGCCTGAGCGTACCTACCCTGGGCAGTATCCACCTGTCCAGGACCAGCATCAGTAGGGGCGTGAAGGTCATGCTCAACGCGGTGACGGCCATCAGCATGTCCATCAGCCCCTGATCCAGAATCTGCAGCTGACCGGCAAAGGAATAGGTCACAAAGGAAAATTCACCGACCTGACTCAGCCCCAAGGCAAAGATCAGGTTCTGATCCGTCCCCAGCTTTCCCAGTCTGCCCAAGAGCAGGAGGACCAGGATTTTCACCAACAGGATCCCGAAAGTCAGGGAAAGGATGAGCAATGCTTCCTCTTGGATCAAGGCAAAATTGATGGAGGCGCCAACAGCTATAAAGAAAAGCCCCAGAAGCAGGCCTTTAAAAGGTTCAAGATCGGATTCCAGTTCATGTTTGAAGGCCGAATTGGCCAGGATCACACCGGCCAGGAAGGTGCCCAATGCGGGGCTGAGGCCGACGGCTTCCATTAAAAAGGCAATGCCCACCACGATCAGCAGAGCCGAAGCCACAAAGAGTTCCCTCAGCCGGGTGCGTGCCACAACCCGCAACAGCGGCACGATGGCATACCTGCCCATCAGTACCACCACGCCCACAGCGCCGATCACAAACAGCGTCTGCAGCCAGCCCGGGAAGTCGGTGATAAATCCGCTGTGTACGGCTTCTGAAGATGCTTTAGCCACCGCCAACAAAGGCAACAAAGCCAATATGGGAATGACTGCCAGATCCTGCATCAGCAATACGGCAAAGCTGTTGGTTCCTGCAGCAGTGTTCAGCTGCCCCTTTTCTTTGAGCGACTGCAGGACAATGGCCGTGGAGGAGAGCGCCAAAGAAGTGGATACGGCAATGGAAACACGGATGTCAAAGCCAAAGGCCAACATCAGCAGCAAAAACAAGGCTGAAGTGCCGAGCACCTGTGACAAGCCCACCTGGGTAATGAGTTTGCGCATTTTCCAGAGCTTGGCAGGTTCCAGTTCCAGCCCTACCAGAAAAAGCATCATCACCACCCCGAATTCGGCAAAGTGCATGATGTCTTCCCCCTCTTCCCCGATAAAGCCCAGCAGGTATGGCCCAATGGCCATTCCTGCTATGAGGTAGCCCAGAACAGAACCCAGGCCGAGTTTTTTGGCCACCGGCACGCAGACCACCGCCGCAGTCAGGTAGATGATGGCCTGAAAAAGAAAATTGTCTTCCATATCAGTCAAAATAATGGTTGGCTTCGTCCAATGCCGAAAAACCTTCCGGCAGGGTAGGGGTATCCCTTAGCATCAGCAACAGCTTGCGGTACTGTTGTGCCGCGGCTTCCAGCTCCTCCGGCCGGATTTTGTGGGTGCCGCCCACGCAGAACGGCGGCAGGTAGACCATGTTGCACAGTTTGGCTGTCTGCTCAAAAGGGAGGAGGAACTCACGGAGTGTGTGCCCATGTCTACCCTTGGCCGAATAGGCTTCCGCCGTACCGCCCGAACTGACCGTATTCAGCAGCCATTTGTTTCTGAGGTAGACACCGCCGGGGCCATAGGCCCAGCCATACTCCAGCACCAGGTCCTGCCACTGTTTCAGGAGCGGAGGGGCCGAATACCAATATATGGGATGCTGGAACACCACCACATCCTGTACAAACAGCAGCTCCTGTTCCCGCTGCACATCGATATTAAAGTCCGGATAGGCTTCATATAGGTCGTTTATGGTCAGGTTTTCCAGGTCTTGGATGTGCCTGATCAGCGTCTGACTGACAACCGAGTGTTCGTATTTGGGGTGTGCCAAAAGCACCAGGATCTTCCGCATGACAATAAAATTTTTGTACCCAATCTAGGGAATTAGCAGAAGAATCAAAAAAAGAAGCTGTTAAGGAAATCTTAATGGTCCGTTTGCTCAGTGGGTTTCCAGCACCTGCAAAGGAATTGGGACCTGCCCGTGATAGGTATAAGCCTGCTGATAGGCCGAGGCTAAAGCCAGAATTTTGCCTTCCCCAAAGTAGTTGCCCACCAGCGTGATGCTTGTCGGACGGCCTTTGGTGTCCCAGCCGTTGGGAAGACTCAGGGCGGGATGTCCGGTCAGGTTGGTGATGAGCAGCTGCCTTCCAGCAAAGGTAGGAGAGACCACCACATCATATCCTTTCAGCAATTCATGCATTTTTTCGATCAACCTGGCCCTGTGTCTATTGGCTTGAAGGTATTCTACCGCAGGGATAAAACGGGATTGCCGGAGGGAGTTGGCCCTGGAACCCTTATCCTGTTCTTCAAGGATACCGTCCCTTTTGCTCAGCAGGAGTTCATCGAAAAAGGCACCGGATTCAGCCCTGAGAATGATGTCAAAAACTGAAAATGGAAAGTCCCCTGGAAGGGCAATTGGTTCAAGTGCAATACCCATGGCCTTCAGCTCCTCCAGACTGCGGAGGTTGTTGTGCCGGTGCTTGGAGGTATCGGCTTCAAAGAGCTCGTTGAAATAGCCTATTTTCAGGTCGGTCACAGGTACAGCCATGGGCGAGGTAAAGCCGACATCCCTGGCGGAGCGGTCTTTGCCGTCCGCACCCCGGATGTAATCATACACGATGGCACAGTCCAGGGCGCTCCTGCAGATGGGCCCAACCTTGTCCATGCTCCAGGACAGCGTCATGAAGCCCGACCGGCTGACGGCCCCAAAGGTCGGACGGAGCCCTGATGCACCGCAGCGGGTAGAGGGGGAGATGATGGAGCCCAATGTCTCCGTGCCGATGGAGAAGGAAACAAGTCCGGCTGCGGTGGCCGAACCCGAACCTGCCGAGGAGCCTGTTGCTCCCTGGCCCAGATCCCAGGGGTTTTTGGTTTTTCCCCCAAACCACACATCCCCTCTTGCCAGGCTGCCGGAGACCAGTTTGCCCAGCAAAACTGCCCCTGCGGTCTCCAGCCGCTCCACAACAGTGGCGGTGTAATCAAGATATTGATCTTTGTATGGCGCAGCACCCCAGGTAGTGGGATAGCCGGGGACAGCAGCCAGATCTTTGATGCCGTATGGGATGCCGTGGAGGATGCCTCTATACTTTCCTGATTGGATTTCCGTGTCTGCCTTTTGGGCCTGCTGAAGTGCCAGATCCTCGGTTACGGTGACAAAAGCCAGGAGCTGCGGATCGTGCTGCCTGATCCTGTCCAGGTAGATCTGGGTCAGCTGCATAGAGGAGAGCTGCCTGGTTTTGATGAGGTAGGCCTGTTGCCGGATGTCAAGAAAAGCGATGGCTTCAGGGGTAAGCGGCATGTCCACAGGTTCAGGCTGCCAGTCGTGTACCACATTGGGTGCCGGGAAGGTAAAGTCGAGCGGAAAGGGGTCAAAGGTCATGGCCGGGGCGGTATGGTCATCCAACTGGTAACTGCGCATGCTGTCATAGCCGCTCCGGTTGCTCTCAAGGTATGCCAGCAGTGTATCGAGATGGGCTTCCTCAAAATCGAGATGAAAGAGTTTCTGTGCGGCTTTGACATCTGCCTTGCTGATTTTTTCGGACGGGTCCGCCATGACAAAGGCAATGGCTAGTAGTGGAACAAGGAGCATCCAAAGGTTTCTCTTTTTCATCGGCAGGGATTTAGCAAAGCAAACAAGATAAGGTGTAGCAGCAGGATGAGCAAAAGAATTGTGATGATGGGAGATTTCTCGCAAAGACGCTCAAAACGCAAGGTTCAAAATCTAGCATGGACGCCCCATGGCCTTCAGCTCCTCCAGACTGCGGAGGTTGTTGTGCCGGTGCTTGGAGGTATCGGCTTCAAAGAGCTCGTTGAAATAGCCTATTTTGAAGAGAATTTATGGGAGGTGCAATTGCAAATTGCACTTAGTAACGTCTATGACATTATACGGTTGGGATATTAGGGTGTAGTTGCAAACTACACCCAGTACCTCTGCAAGGCGTAGTTTATAATTCCATATTTTTGTAATTGCAGTTTCCTCTAAGCGTAGTTTGCAACTACGTTTGCCTATCCATGGAATTTGCAATTCCATTAGTGGAATCTTCTACTAATATCAATTTTTTTTAAATTAAAGTGCTAGTAATGGTGCTTTGCAGCTTAAATAGTTTCATATAGATTTTCAATTTTATGTTTTTGCTGTTTTAAAATATCTTCAATTTTAAGGAAACAACCTATGGGAGAAGCTTATCAAATTAATGATCAGGAAATGCCTTATTTTTTAACATTTCAGGTTGTAGGTTGGGCGGATGTGTTTTCTAGAAAAGAATACAGGGATTTTATTTTGGAAAACTTCAATTACAGCAGGAAAGAAAAAGGACTTTACCTCTATGGTTATGTCATTATGACCAATCATATCCATTTGGTTGTCCAACAGAAAGATGGGAAACTGTCAGATTGGGTTCGTGATTTTAAGAAGTTTACCAGCAAAAAACTGTTAAAAATGATACTAGAAAATCCAGAAGAAAGCAGAAGGGAATGGCTGAAAATGGTATTTGAATACCATGCAAAATTTAACAGAAGGTCTAGCGATAAACAGTTTTGGACTCATGAAAATCATGCAATTGAACTTCATCGAAAAGAGATATTAGAAAGTAGAATGGAATATGTCCATCAAAATCCTGTAAGGGCAGGAATCGTAGAAAAACCCGAAGATTACCTATACTCCAGTGCAAGGAATTATTGTGGACTGACAGGATCGATTGAAGTGGATTATTGGTAAAAATGCTCCCCTAAGTGTAAATGAACCTACACCCTGCTCCTCTAGATTTGAAACTAAACATCCATATATTTCCAATCTTTCCTTAGACGTAGCTTGCAACTACGCCTTCCTATCCTTGGAATTTGCAATTCCATTCGACAAAACTGCTGTCTGACTAAGCATTTGTTGAAGTGAAACTATGGGAGGTGCAATTGCAAATTGCACTTAGTAGCGACTTTGACATTTTGGGATTGGGATATTTAGGTGTAGTTGCAAACTACATCCAGTAGGGTCAAATTTGAAGAAGTTAGTTCAATTGAAGAATAAAAGCCAAAACTTATGGAAAGGTCCAATGAAGCCGTTCAGAACCTCAATGCCTATCTTGTTATTTTCTGCTAAACAGATTAAAGAGGTGATGAGGAAGTGATCGATTTGTCGGCATATTGCCATGCACTGTCAAAGGCTTCTTTTGCCGATGTTGCTTCTTTTTCCTTTTTCTGGGCATTTAAAGCATTATAAAGTCCCACCAATGCCCATCCGTTTTTGGGCCATTTTCTCAAGTCGTCCTGATAAACTTTCTCCGCTTCTGAAAACATGCCTGCTTTCAGGTAAACAGATCCCAGATGATGCCTGACCGAAAAGAACCAGTCCGGGGGCTCGTTGTAATTCAATTGGTCTTCAATGGCTACAGCTTTTTGCATCAAGGAGATTGCCCTTTGGTGCTGCTTTTGATGCGCGGCAATCTCGGCAGATAACAGGTTGCTTGCTATTTGGAGCAAATCATATGAGCTGTTGATGTCCCAGATAGTGAGCGATTTCAGAGAGGTGTCTTGTGCGATGCTGTTGAGTTTGTCCAGTTCTTTTTCTGCTTGGGATATGTCTTTTTTGCCGAGAAAAGCCATGCCGCGCGCATAATGAAGCACTGCTTGAGGGTAGCTCAAATCCAAGTCAGGCGCTGGCAACTCAAGGATGGTGTCCCACATGCCGAACTTCACAGCTACGTAATAGGGAATGGTGTAATAATGTTGGAGCGTTCCCCATCCAGGTTGACGCATGATGTCTTTGGCAGTAAGCGCTTGTACTTTTTTTGCCGCCATCCACGCGAGTTGCGAATTGCCTTCCAATGTTGCCGTAGCGGCCAAAAAATGGTAATTGTGGGGGTAATATGCCAGTGGATAAACCCCTTGTGCATGGCAGGAAGTGATATAGGTGCTGTCGGCTTTCACTGCCGCAATATTGGCAAGAGAGCCTAAATGATAGTCACCCGTATTGATATAAATATGTGAGGGCATATGAACCAAATGACCAGCTCCGGGAACAAGAGTTTCCAGAATCCGGGCACTTTCCAGCCCTCTTTCCGGAGAGGCGGATGCTTCAACGGCGTGGATGTAAAAATGGTGGGCTCCCGGATGTCGGGGATTTGCTTTGATCAATTGTTCCAATATGGAAACTAGCTCTGGAGTCCAGGGTTGCGGTTCTTTGTTTTTATCGTACAAATCCCATGGGTGCAAATTCATCAAAGATTCTGCATACAAGGCTCCGACATCAGGATTGGAAGCGTTATTCTCATATACTTTTTTCATCGCCTGTGCATAAGCCTTGTCCAAATCACTTCTATCTTCAGGAGGCGATTTGACATAGCGATACCCTAAGGCCTGAATCAGCTCTTTTTCAAGTTTGGTGCTGTTGTCCGCTAGCCTCATTGCCCTTTGTGCAGCAATGTAGGCCCTTTCAAAATTGTCTTGCTCCATCCCTCCGTTGTAATTAGGACCCAGCACATAAGCGTAACCCCAATAACACATGGCACAGGTGGAATCAATTCGAATGGCTTCATAAAAAGAACGGGCTGCCTCTGCGTGATTGAATCCATAGGATAGCATCAACCCCTGACTGAAGTAATCCTGTGCCTCCTTGCTATTGGTAGTGATGGGAAAGTGGAGGCCTTCCAGACCTTGGATTCTAGGTGCTTTTGTTCCTGCAGCATACCAGTCTTTGTCGGATGTTTGAGGCTTGCAAAAAACCATCCCTTTTCCACCCAAAGGTTCTTGTTGATTTGCCTTCTGCTTGCAGGAAACCAGCGCTAGCAGCAGCATAGCAAAGAATAGTATTTGTTTCATATTGATTCCATGTTTTGTGGATCTGAGACCAAAAGTGACAAATGATGTTTCCTTTTATGAAGTCGGGATTTTGAGGCGAATTTGTGACAGTATCGAATTTACAAAAAATGAGCTTTATCACAACATATCACACACACCCCTCATTGCCATGCTGTTACAGAAAGGAATGTGCTTCCACGCTACATTTTCATTTAAAATTGATGGAGTATTTCCAATTTCACTTTTCAGGTTTTAATCTTAATTCAAGTGCTCAATCCAAAAAAACCAGTTAATCGTGCAGGACTTAGAACCTTTTAATTCTCGTAGCAGGCAATTTGAAACAAAGTGTTACCGAGTAAATTACTTTTTGATTTTATATTTCCCGATATAGGGCAAATTATCGCCACCAACATACAAAAATCCATTCTGCTCTTTTACAGAACCCGCTTCAGGCAATTCATTTCCTGTAGGGTCAAAAAAGGAGTTGAGGATTTCGCCACTCTCTGAAATATGCATCACCATACCGAATTTGTCCTGCTGCGGTTGTAACCAATTTGGCAAACTATAAACAAGTTTTTTCATTCCTGGCTTTGGGTGGATTTTATCTAGTGCGTCGTTTCTTTTGGTTGTAAATCCAAGCCAAAATGTGCCATCATGACGGATAGATATTCCATTGGGAAACCCGTGTAAATTGTCAATGAAGATTTCTGTTTTACCTGCATTTTCTCCTTTTATCCAATACTTGACAATTCGGTATTTTGTAGTTTCTACCATCAGCAAATAGGTTTCATCTTTGGAGACCACAACACCGTTGCCAAAGTATGTTCCCTCAATAAGCGAATTGAGTTCTTTGGTTTTAAGGTTGTATCGGTACAACCCTCCGTCGGGTTTCATTTCTAGAATAAGCTTTCTTCCATGTTTGATGGAATAGGGATTTTGGGAAGATGTATTTGTAAAATAGATGTTTTGCTCGCTGTCCATGTCCAAGCCATTAGGGATCAGGAAGCTTCTGCCTTTATTGTCTTTATTGATTAAGACAGTAACCTCTTTTTGGGGATTAATGCTGATCAGGCCTTGTCTGTGGCTTAAGGCAATTAAGTTATGATGGTTGTCAAAATGCAGACCTGCCACCCAAGAGCCTGCATCATAGAAAATTTCAATTTTTCCTTCTGGAGTGATTTTTAGGATTTTTCCATCGGAAAAATCATTTACTGCCTTATGAACCCCGCAATAAAGGTTACCGATACTATCAAAAACAATGTCTTCTGCGCCAACCCATCCATTCAGCTCTATTTTATCAATGTCGGTTAATTCATTGTTGAGCTTCGTTGTACCTTCAAATAAAGGTTTGGATTTGGGATTCCATACCAAAGGTTCAATGGTACAGGATATAAGAGTCAGGGCTAAAACCGCAAAACTGGTTATTGGGATAATTGATTTTAAGTTGAGCATATTCCTTTTTCCATATTCGGCAAAGGTATGAGTGGTGGGATTTCATATCTGTTTACATATGTAAAGGAATTTCAAAATCAGAGATTTTCTGCCCTAATTCGGGACAGTTGGGTAGGTGTAATTCCCAAAAATGAGGCAATATGATATTGAGGGATATGTTGTTCTAGGGTTGGGTATTGTTGTCGAAATATTTTGTAATATTCCTTTGCTTCTAAGGTTAGCAAATGGACCTCCCGCATTTCTTTTTCTACAAAATAATACTCAGCCATGATCCTGCCTAGTCTTTCAAGGTCGGGACAGCTGTCAAAAAGTTGTTTGATCTTGGCATAATCTGTTTCCCAGATTGTACAGTTAGTCAATGCTTGTTGAGCCAGTTTATTTGGGGATTGGGTGATCAGAGAAGAGTAAGCACCAATTAATGCGGGTGCAACGAAAAAATTCTTGTTAAACTCCTGTCCTTCTTTATTAGTGAAAAATGAACGGACAATCCCTATTTGTAGAAATGCGATTTTCGTGGCTACTTGATCAACTTTGCAAAAAAAGTCGTGTTTTTTAAGTTCCTTCCGAATAAAGATCCCCTTGATTAAAGCCCAAGTTTTGTCCGAAATAGGTGTAAGGTGATTTAAGTAATGATAAAGTTCTTCCATGTTGGTGTCTTCACAGATTTGGTGTCAAATGGTCTGACCTACTGAGTAAACTTCCGGAGCCCAACCTATCCAGGTTTAACGGTAAAATTGTCAGTACTGAACTTAGACAGCCGCACTGCTTGTTCCGCTCTATCGGAAAAGTTCCATATTCGCAAAGCCGAAAAATTGGAATTGCGATGACTCAAAAACCAGTTTTGAGCTGTGTTTTTTCTTTAATTGTCACCAATTAAAACCCGTTTGAGGTCTCCGTTTTCCTTGTTTGTCAACCAAAGTAAGTATGGTGCAAACATCACGATGCCAAGTACCATTGCAAATAAACCCAAAACAATTGAATTAAACGTAAACTTGTTTCTCCACATGATCCATATTCCTGAAAGGGATAAATAACAAAGAAAGTCAAGATTGAATTGACCCGACCAATTCAAGGATAGCACATTATGGGCAAACACACTGAACAAGTCAGGACCTGCTGTTCGGAATGCAAAGAACGTGTATGTCAACAGTCCGATTGACTGTAGGATTAAAAGGGTTTTGAAAAGACTGTTTTTGCTCATGATATTCTTGTTTGAAATTTTGGCAAAATTAGTCCTTGTCCGTTTATGGCTTTAGTCGCTACCGTACAATGGCTGTTTCAAAGTTTCGTGTAATCCTCTTCAAATTGTCAAAATAATCCAATAGCCAATCTTTGTTTATGTTGTCCTGATGGATTTGAAGGAAAAAATTCTCCATGGCTAACTCAAAAACCGCCTCGGCCTGTTTGGGTGTTAGGTTCAGTTTTGTGTCTTTCAGCCAGAGTTGGATCAGGTCAGTGCCGATTATTCTGCTTGATTTGACAAGAGCGTCCTTGAAGTGGGATCTGTTTGAGTTTATTCTGAGCTGTCTGTTGAAGAGCAAATCGGTTTTATGGTCGATCAGGATATCGATCAGGTCCGGGTTTATTTTCCCGGCATTTCTTTCCTTTTCTCCGATTATCCAGGACTGAGTCAAATGGTGCTGGAGTAATTTTTCAGTAAAATAGTCCAAATCTGCAAAGTGGTGATAGAATGATGATTTGCTTTTTCCGACTTCTTTTGCGAGCCGTTCTATTTTTATCGCTTTTTCACCATGCAATGCAAAAATTTCATAACCCTTGACGATCCAAATCTCTGTTGCTTCAGTCATTGCGTATGTCTTTTTTGACTTCAGTAGGTAACAAAATTTAAAGTAAGGGGAAATTATGGGGTAAATGATGTAGTTGCAAACACCCGGTCAATGAATTTTTTTCGCAATGGGCACATCGGGTTAAGCAAAGGGCACAACGGATTACCTAATTGGAAGTGGCAATTGCTAATATGTTTCCAGTATGGGATTGGAAATCAGGGTGTAGTTGCCAACTACACCCTGTTGTATCGGTTCAATATCATTGCCCTTGCCCCATGGAATAGCCGTCTTTGCCGTCAAAGGAGTAAAGGTTTTCGGTTTTTATGGTTTCTATATTTTCTTTTATGGCGTCCTGGAGCAGGTCAACAACGGTTTGTTTCTTCATCTCATGATTGTCCACTGGTTTGAAGCGGCATCTCCAATGGTCGGTGCAAAATGTTTCCTCAAAGCCCTCGGGCCAGACTTTGATACCCCTATTGGTAATCATGGTCAATTGGATCCCTTTGCGTTCCATCTTTTTGACTGTTTCAGCAAGCTCATCTGGATTGGTCCCGTTCCAGTGCACAAATACATCCACCCCGACCAGTTTTTTATTGGCTACAGGCTTCCGCTGGTACCTGGGTAGGTGTAGCGCCGTATTCTTGGAGTAGGAGACAGGCTTCAGGATGGATGGTTTTGAGCCCAGATTCGCAATCACAGCTTGCGCAAATTCCTTGGTTCCTACTTTCTGTTTGCTGATGCCTTCCTTATAAATATCATAGGTATGGATACCGTCCTCAAGTGTTTTGAGCCAGGCATTTTGGACTTTTTCGGCGGTTTCGGTCTGACCGATATGGTTGAGCATCATGATGGCGCCTTGCAACAACCCGGAGGGATTGGCGACGTTCTGACCTGCCCTTCTTGGTGCTGAACCGTGGATGGCTTCAAACATCGCGCACTCTTCCCCTATGTTTGCCGAGCCTGCCAAACCTACGGATCCTGTGATCTGGGCAGCCACGTCACTGAGTACATCCCCATAGAGATTCGGCATGACGATGACATCAAAATACTCGGGTGTGTCTGCCATCTTTGCTGCACCGATGTCGATGATCCAATGTTCGTTTTCTATTTCCGGATATTCTTTGGCGATTTCATCAAACACCTTGTGGAACAACCCATCGGTCTGCTTCATGATATTGTCTTTGGTAAAACAGGTCACTTTCTTCCTGTTCTGCTGCTTTGCGTATTCAAATGCATACCGGACTATTTTTTCGCAGCCCGGCCTGCTGATCAGTTTCAGGCATTGCACCACTTCGTCTGTCTGCTGATGCTCGATCCCAGCGTACAGATCTTCCTCATTTTCCCTGACAATCACAATATCCATTACAGGATGCTTGGTACTGACAAAAGGGTGAAGACTCATGCAGGGCCTGACGTTGGCATACAGGCCAAGGAATTTTCGGGTGGTGACATTCAGACTTTTGTATCCGCCGCCCTGGGGTGTGGTAATGGGGGCCTTTAAAAATATTTTGTTTCTCCTGATCGTATCCCATGATTCAGGTGCAATCCCGGAGGTGTTGCCTGCCAGGTATACTTTTTCGCCAACTTCAATTTCATCAATTTCCAATTGGGCTCCCGCTGCCAGGATAATTTCCAAAGTGGCATCCATGATTTCCGGGCCGATGCCGTCTCCTTTTGCTACTGTTATTCTAGTCATATCGTTGGGGTTTAGGTTTACAATACAAAAGTGAACAATCAGTAACATAAGTTTTTATTTATATTTAATATATAAAACATAAAAAATTTTTATCTTATATACCGAATATCTAAGTGGATTGGTTTCCTACTTTTTCTTTTGTCTGTATGTTGCGTCCTTTCCCGATGCCTGGATTCTTTTAGGCTTCCTAAATGGCCAGTTGGAAAGATAGCATTCCTGTACCCCATCCGTGCAAGTAGCAGATCCTGAGCAGGACTTGCCGGCTGATCGAAAAATCCCCAGTGGATATGCTGTCTAAACATGATCAGGGAATTTGGCGCTGTCTTGTTTTATAGTCAGATAAAGGTTTGAACATGCAATCAGCATGAAGAAAACTGGAATGTAAGGAGGTTTGATGTTCAGCGGTAATACATCTGCAGGTACATTTGGATGTAGGTGAACGTACACTGCAATCAACATCATGGCAATGATACCCAAATAGGAAAATCCTGTCAACAGTTTATAGGATCTGGGTGATATTTGATTCCTATAGATTAGACACAAAAACAGTGTCAGTCCCACTGCGATTTCACCCATAATACCTAAAGGATAGGATATTTGCGCAAGTCCACTCGCTGTTATTTGCTCGGTATACCAACCTTTGAAAGGATCTACAAATTTGAGAATTCCGAACAGAAACAAAGTCACGGATAAAAACCCGGTTGTGAATTTTGTGTATTTCATTTTATCAGAGATTAAGATTTCTTGGTAGCAAAGCTCCATGGAAATCCTAAAAGTTATTAGCCTAAAAAGTCCAAAAAACGGGAAAATCAGCCCAAGTGTTTACTTGCTATCCTGTATGCACTTGGAGTCAATTGGTATTTTGTTTTGAATAATCTGGCAAAGTGGGAAGTGTCTGTAAATCCTACTTTATAGCCTATTTCACTAATAGAAAAATCTGTTGAGAGTAGCAGTTGCTTGGCCTTAATCAGTTTTTGTTCCTTGATGTAATTGGCGGGGGTGTCATTGAAGTATGTTTCAAAATCTCTTTTGAATGCAGACAAACTTCGACCTGAAAGCACTGCCAATTCAGGTATTGTCATATTTGAAAAAAGGTGTGTCTGAATGACTTCCTTTAGATTTGCCTGTCTGGGTGTAAAAAGGTAAGCAAACAAACCCATGATGTTTTCAGCATTCTTGGTCTGAAGCAGCAATAGGATCAATTCCTTTATTTTAAGTTTCAGTAATTCATCGTTGACTAATGTGGGATTCTGGAAATAGAATTCCAAACTTTCAATGAAATGGATGATAATGTCATGTTTGACGATTTTTTGCGCATAAGGTATTTGGGCATAGTCCTGAATAAAACTCGGGACTTCATCCTTGTATAATTCCACCAATAGGTCACGATGAAGATGGATCGCGAAAACCTGACAATTTTGATGTTGGGACTTTTGAATCAAATCCGCAAAATAACTCCCACATTTCAGCAAAACACTCTCTGAAACGTGAATAGCTAAGTGTTCTGTAGCAGAATTTATGGTAGTTTCTCCTTCCTTGATAAATAAGAAGCAGGCTTCATTTTCAAAAACCGCCCCAAATCTAAATGGTGTCTTTATCAGTAGTTTCTCAACTACACACTTATTGTTTAAGTTAAAGGATTTCCTCTCAAGTAGCATTTGTTTGGTTAAAATAGGAAAAAGTTTACCAAAATCCCCTTTTAGTATCCTGCTAGCGAAAGTATTTCTTTGGTTGAAACAAGGGATAACTACTCTAAAGGTATTCCCGATTTTTTGAGTGCTTTTTCTACGATATAAGTTCCAGCTTTGTAACCAATCCACTTTCTTCCATCAGGGTGCTCAAACATCCATTTTCCGTATTCTCTATATGCTGAAGGGGGCAGCTTTATTAATTCAATTACCCAATTTTCTACATACTGGGGATATGCGGACCAAAGCGGCTTGCTGTGTGTAAATTGTACTTCAAAAATTGTGGCCAAACCTTCTGCAACAACAGCATCCATGAAATCATTACTTTGCCAGCTTGATTCAGCTGTCCATCCTCTTACTATATGATTATACTCATGGTATAATGTTGCTTTATAATACCTTGAAATGATAGAATCCATATCAATCGGGTGATTTGGATGTATTTTAAAACTGATTGCAGATAAAGATAAGGGAAACCCTGCATTACCGGTTTCTGCAATAGTTCCGGCCGAATCTAAGGAGATGATGACCTGCATAGGTCGATGGACATCAGGGAATATTTCCTGCAATTCCTTTTGAGCTTCTGATGTTATTTCAAAGATCAAGTTTCTGGTATTTTCGGAAATGGAATCTGATATGGTTATTGTCCAGGGAATATTTTGTGCCGTAGTACAATAACTTTTAAAAAACAAAAGTGTGGCTAAAATTATAAGTGAAATTCTTTTCATGAATAAATTCAAATTTAAAATTGTGCTGTGAGTTTTTAAAAGTGCGGTTTGAGAGGGGATTTACCATTACCGTCTACTGTAGCTATTGGATCAAAAGCGTCTTGATAGTTCAATTATGAAAGCTTAGCATGGATCATAACCGATCAACTTTAGTAAATGTTTTCAGTTCAAGATTCCATATTCAGGATTGGGTTTAATGTAATATGCCTGGGTGATTTTGTGCCCAATGGAATAGCCCATATCTGAAGATCGTTTTTCTTTTCATTCACCCACTTAAAGCCTGTTTGAAAAGTCAGCGTTTGGTTATTTGCAGAAGGAAAACTTCAATCTGGAATATGTAAGCTAGTGGGATAGGTAAACGTGTTTGTACATTATGACCGATTAGCTCCATCAATCTTTTAAATTTCTTCACATTTATGGAATGGATTGATGTATCAATTCAAACCTTTCCACCATGGTTCAAACACTTGTGAAGTATCCTTCAGGTAAACAATTTCCCCGATTTTAGGCGTTACCAAAGGTAATTGGAATTTGTTATTGTTAAGTTCTGACAAGTGCGTCAGAGGTTCGTCCCAAGGATGAAAAGCCAATTTAAACTTAGCCGAATGAACGGGGAATAAGCGTTTGGCTTTGAGGTCTTCCGTTGCTTTCAAGACTTCTTCAGGTGCCATGTGTATTTCCTGCCAGGCTTTGTTGTATTGTCCATTATCAAGTATTGCCAGGTCAAAGCCTCCGAATTGCTCACCTATTTCTGCAAAGTGTGTATCGTATCCACTGTCACCTCCAAAATACAATTTGAAATCCGGGGTTTCTACAACATAAGAAAGCCAAAGGGTATTGTTCCTCGTCAATCCACGACCCGAAAAATGCCGGGCAGGAGCTGTATGCAGTGTCATATTGTGATCAATTGCTACTTTTTCATTCCAGTCTTTTTCAATGATTCTTGAGGTGTCAAATTTCCAATGTTCAAAATGCGAACCTACACCCAGACCACAAACAACCTTATTGATCTTTGACTTCAACCCCATGATCGTTTCATAATCCAAATGATCGTAATGGTCATGGCTAATCAATAAATAATCAATATTGGGTAGGTCATCAGCCGAATAGACATCGGTTCCTTTAAATGACCTATTTGAATATGGAACTGGAGAAGCATTTCCACTAAAAACCGGATCTATCAAAAACCGGATTCCATTCAGCTGTATAAAATAGGAGGAATGCCCAAACCAGACCAAAATATTCTCAGTAAGCGGCAAAGTCTTCAAATTTGTCTTTACAGAAGGGATGATGTCAGTTGGATTTGTTCTCTCAAACTTTTTGAAAGTAAACTCATAGACAATTCTTGACATGGAATGCCCTTCGGTGACATATGGAGTGAAGTTTAAATTTTGGAAAATCCCGTTTTTGAAATTGGGCGATTGCTCTATCAGTTCAAGCCGCTTCCCAGCTGGAGATTTCCCGAATTTTGGATGTTGCAGGTAGCCAAAAGCCGCTATTGCCAAGAATAGCACAATACTCAGAAACACGATCATAGACATTTTAAAAGATTTCTTGACGCTGTTCATGTGGGGTATGAACTTTATGTATTGGGTACAAACACCGTATGGTTTAAAAAGATTGCACCTTGAATTTAAAATCACTGTATCTGATGCAAAACATGGATAATTTGTTGTCTTTCTAATGGCTCATAGCTGTATAGAAATCATAAGTAACTTTTGCGATGTCCGCGATGATCTTTTCATTGGTGTCAAAATCCTCTGCTGATTCACTTACAAAGACACTGAGGATAAAGTAGGAACCGTCAGGAAGAAAAACAATGCCGATATTGTTGACTGCGGCGGTGATCCCGGTCTCTTTGTTGGTCCCTGACCAACCGGTCTTATGGGCAACAACGGTTGTTTCCGGCAATTGTCCCCGGATCCTGTTTTTGCCAGTTGTTGTTTCCTTGTTGGTCTGCCAAAAAAAGTCATGACTGCTTTGGGAAAGCAGGTTGTTCTGATTCTCGTAAAACAACCTGAGCGTTTCACTTGCTGCTTTAGGGGTGGTCCAATTCTCGAACATGTTTTCCCACTTCGCCTGCATGTCTTGTTCGTTGTAGGTGATCTGAATGTCCCTGATGCCGCTTTTCTTGATGTATTCCTCAACCGTTTTGGGTGTGCCGATCAGGCGGATCAGGACGTCGCAGGCTGTATTGTCGCTGTGGGAGACGGAATATTGGATCAGTTGCGCAACCGTAAAGGTTCCGCCATCGGGGTTTTCATCCCTCAGCGGACTCCAAAAATCGGCCGGTAAAAGGTCTTCCTTAGCAATTGGGATTTCTTGGTCCAGTGAAAGCTTCCCCTTGTCAACTTCCGCCAAAACAGCCAAGGCAATATGGAATTTGAAAACACTCTGCATCGGAAACCGCCTGTCTCCATGGATCGAAAGTGTGTCCTTCCCATCGTTCCCGATTAGGGAAACGCCTACTACTGCTTTTTTGTCGGCTAGGATTTGCTCAATCTGGTTTTTAAGCAAGTCGGTCCTGTCGGTGGGGGATTGGCAGCTTCCCAGGAACAGGAAAAGCAAAACTGCCAATGGAAGAAGTCTATACATTTGATGCGCTGATGATTAAAAGAGGGAGTTCTTTGGATGTGCTAATAGCATGTATTAATTGGATTATTTAAAATTTATGCCTGTCAACCTTCCCAAAGCCCCAAGGAGGCGCATCATAAATGAAGGAGGATTTACTGAAACTATTTCTTTTGAATAGTTGGTCCAAAGTGTGGATATTCCAACTATTGATTTGAAACTCATCTTGCCGTCTTTAACTAGCCCGCTTTTGGAAAATTTTTGAAGGCCTTTAAAAAAATTCTCAAATTCCAATGCTGGTTGATGGGTATTGTAAACCCGGACAAATTCATCGGTAGTATTTTTAAAAGTATGGGGTTCTCCCTTTTCAATTGTTATTTTTTCCCCAGCTCTAGCCGTTATCCATTTGTCTTTTTTATAAACTTCCAATTCTCCACTTATGATTTCATAGGTTTCTATGGCGACTGGATGAATATGGATTGGAGTTCCACCCGAATTCGGTGAAAGTACCCATTCCATTTCCAAAGATTTGCCATTAGTATCCTTTGAGGTTTTGACAATGGTCATTACCATTCCTAGTTCTGTACAGTCTAATTGCATAAATCGAATTAAATTTTAATATACCTGCCATAGGGATCTAGCTTGGTATCTTTAGGCTTTCAGAGACTTTAACTTACGCTACCTAGGTTTTCTGCACCTCCTGCTGTATACCGGGTGATGTGGGTTGCCTATGTAGTGAATATAATTCATTTGCATGAACCTTCCAATGGGTGAAAAAAAGGCCATTCATAAATACTTTTAAAGTATAGCCAACTATAGAAGGGGGGATTTTGCCAACAACTTCAAGCGAGACATTTTCTACAAAGACCTAATATTTCTCGCAAAGGGCGCAAAGAGATGCGCTAAGACCGCAAAGGTTTTTAGGGTAGTGTCAGGTTTTTATTCCTAGCTACAATTGGAAGAGGGTGCAATTGCAAATTGCACTTAGTAGATGAATCCTCATCATGAGATCGGGATATTTAGGTGTAGTTGCAAACTATACCCAGGTAGTTGCAAACTACACCCAGTACCTCCGCTAGGCTCCTCTAGGCGGTTTGCATCTACACCAGGGAATTTGCAATTCCAGAAGGGTAATTTACGACCTGGTTTTTCTCCCAATTACCGCAAAGAATTTTAGAGTAGTATCAGAATTTTTTCTAACTACACTTGGAACAGGGAAGTACCCCAAACTACACCATGAAGATCATGTTTTGAAAACAATTTTAAGAAGAGAGTAATTAAAGGTAGCTATTGCTATGTGCCAACAATCGGATGAGGTTGATTGCCTTTTTCACGTCGGTCTGCATAACTGCCACAAGGGTATGCATGGCAAGCAGCCTCCGGTCAATGGAATTTGCATCTCGGGCACAAAACTCATCAATGGCAATTTTCGCTTGCCTGTAGCCCTCTGATGCATATATTTTCAAGACAGAGATTGAATTTTCCTCAGTGGTCGCCATCCGCTGTTTTGGCACATAACCCAGTTGTTCGATTACCGCCTCTGCCACCTCCCATGTTGACCATGGATTCTGCCCTGTTATCAGATTCCCGTCCCTGCTCACTTTATTCAGGTATACAAAACCCTCATTAAACCTTGCACCGTTTTCAATGAGTCTGTCCTGCAACAGAAACGGAAATATGTCGGCAGCATCCGGAATAAGCAACAGCTCTTCTTGGTTTGTGAAACTGCTGATTTGACGGTTCGCCAGCAACAATTCTCCGTGGCTGAGTCTCACGTTGACAAGTGCAGCAGGACCATGGCATACTGCGCTCACTATTTTTCCCTCCTCATAGAATTCCCGGACGAGTGCCTGGATGTATTTATTGTCCGGAAAGTCAAACATGGTGCCTTTGCCACCTACAAAATACACCGCCTGATAAGCCTTCGGATCCACATCTTTGATGGCCATGCTTGACTTTATTTTGGCCTGGGCGGGAGCATCATTTAAAAATGCATAATCATATGCATTCATATCGTCGCCATCGATGACCACAGGGGGTGTGCCACCCAGCGGACTGGCCACATCCACCTCAAACCCATTTGCCTGAAAAACATAATAGGCGCGGGACAGCTCTGTCAACTCAAACCCCGTGGGCTTTCCACTGCTTCCTATCTGGCCGGTGCTGGTGACTACAGCCAATATTTTACCCCGATGTGGAATTCTGTTTTCTGTAAGATAGGGGAGTGCTGACGGGGAAATTTCCTTTGCCGATTCGGGTATCGCTGGAATCAGGCTCATGAACCATACCCCAAAGCTGACTATGGATAAAACCAATCCAGCAAATACAATAAGTGACCACTTGATCATTTTTCTTTTACCTGACATAATTTTTATTGTTTATGTGGCAAAAGTGGGCTTATCTGATGGTAAAAGTTTATCAAATGATCATACCGTAAGAGAAAAAGATCATTTTAACAGTTGCTGACGGTACCCCATGGGTGTTTCGCCTGTTTCCTTTTTAAAAGCCGTGTTGAAGCTGGAAATACTGTTAAAGCCTACGGCATAGGCAATAGCAGCGATGGTTTGGTTTTGGAAATCTGCCGAGTGGAGCAAGCGTTTTGATTCCTCAATCCTGAAAGCATTCACAAAACCGTTGAAGTTCTTGCCGCTTTTTTGATTGATGACCAGGGAAAGTACCTGCGGGCTTACGTTGAGTGATTCACTCAAGGATTTTAGCGTAAGGCCGGTGTTTTGGAATTGCCTGTCATCAACAACGAGCTTTAACACCTTGGCATAAATCCGGTCGCTTTGCTCCTCTGAAACAGGCGTTGTTTTGTATTTGACGTGGTCAATCCTGGAAATGTAGCCTTTACTGATGACCACAAAACTTATCAAATAAGCTACAATAGAATAAAGAATAGGCCCAATGACATAAGGGACAAAATCGTCAAACAGGTTCAATACATAAGCCACCCAAATGACAAGAAGCCCATAAAAGAACAAGCGCAATAAAACAAAGTTGTTGAAGCTGAGACCCGCATCTTTCTGTCGAAGGACATACCGATAACCGTACAACAGATAAATCAGAAAATGGAGGTAGTAGCAAATGAAAACTGCCGCGAAGAATGCCGTCGGCAAAGTGGTGACATGGTGCTCCTCCAACAGTATCCCAATGACCAAGCCGATGGCCAATGGAATAAAATGGAGAAAATGCTTCCGCCTCAACCGAAATGATTTGTGGATGCAAGAGTGTGCGAATAGATAATATAGCGGCCCAATAGCCATGATCAGGCTGAGGCCTACAAAAATAATTTTGATGTCAATCCTGTCGGTGAATTCCAGAAACACTGATTTTCCCACCCTTAGGGAAAGCACAATCAGTAGTGAACCTAGTAATTTGTTGGAAACAGGATTCCCTTTCCTGTAGCCCCAAAGAAAGAAGGCCAAAAATAAGCCATGGACCACCCCAAGTCCACTTATCACAACCAAAAGGAGATCATTTGCTCGCATCAGGCGCAAATTAATTTAAAAGTAACAGAGTCCCGCAATTGGATGAACCATATTGCTGTCATAGAGTAGCTTAAGTTACTCCGCTTGTTTGAAACTTCGTAAACATGGAATTTACAATTCCTGTAAGAAAATCTTCTACCGAACGGCAGTATTTTTCTCGCAAAGACGCAAAGGAATACGCAAAGACCGCAATGGATGATTTCCAAACTAGAGTTAGGAGTGGGAGCAATTGCAAATTGCTTTTAGTAAATTTTTTTATGTTGTGAGATTCAGATATTGGGGTGTAGTTGCAAACTACACCCAGTATCATTAGAACTCTTCCTAGGCGTAGTTTGCAATTACGCCTTCGTATCCCAATTTAAGTAGGAAAATCTTCTACCGAAAGACGTTATTTTTCTCGCAAAGACCGCTAAGGAATGCGCAAAGACCGCAAAGGATGAAAAAGTTATTTCGAAACTTCAGATAGGAGAGGGTGCAATTTCAAATTGCTTTTAGTAGATGGATCTTCATTATAAGATAGGGGATATTGGGGTGTAGTTGCAAACTACACCCAGTTGGGGTCCTCCAAAGGCGGTCTTTTCTACTATATCAACCCAATTTTAACGCCTGAAATTGATCAGGCTGGAAGAGCTATGCCCATGCCACAAAAAAGCCCTTCCAAAACGGGTCTGGAAAGGCTCAAAATGATCTGATTTTATTGATTCGATACTGAATCTGATGGCAGGGTTTACTTTTCAATCTTAGTGGACACCTCGTTTGCCACCAAAAATACGGACTCAAACCCCATAAGAACTTCACCGGTTTCGTGCAACAGCGGTTTCATGCTTGGCTTTGCAAGCCGCACAAAAACCTAGTTGTTAACACTCGTTTTTAATTAAGTATATCTTCTGTCAATACAATTCGTCTAATACTTCTTTTGTCGTCAAAAGGAACTATAAAATCATCACCTTCTACTCTTTCTTCTGTGTCAAGAAAATCGAGTTCTGGTTTTTTATTTGTTGTCAACAAGTCAACATAAGTTCCATAGTCTAGTCCAAATACATTGTATCTCACACCAGGGTTATCTTTGTCAGCGTAACCTCTTTTTATGAAGTGAATTACTCGTGCGTCAAATAATTTTTGAATGTTTTCGTGTTTTTCTAATTCTCTTGGGATAAGAAAAGAACGTGCTCTTCTTTTTCCAATTACTTCGTCAACAATTCGCCTTAATATTTGTGAAAGTGTTTCATCCAAATTTTGGGATTTGTCTCTTTCAAACCATTGTCGAGAAGATTCGATAATTGCTTTTTTATCTATTTTATTTTTCCCTTGTCTCTGAGACTCAAAGAAAGAAAGAGTGAAAATGTTAATCATATCTCTAATTACTCCTTCAGAGGCTCGAACGAGTTCTTGAAAATTATTTGAGTCTGTTAATATTGTTCGGATAAAGTCATTACCGTTTTTTATTCCAAAAGTCTTTAAGAGATAATTGTCCTCCAATTCATTATTAATATGTCTGTAAAGAATTTCGGAAAAATTGGTCGTTATTGTTTCTGGATTTCTATCGTAAACATAATAATCATCCAAGTCTAAATTGGTCGATATATCACTTCCAAGCTCAAAGCCCAAGTGGTTGTTTTTTTCTTGTTGAATAGTAAAGTTAGACCTGTATTCAAGTGCTGCAATCTTTATTGAAATTTGTGGTATAGGAAGAAAACTTCTTTTGAAAAATTCAGCAAGTAAGGGTTGTAGTTCAAACGGTAATGAAGACCACTCGTCAATTAGAAAATATATCTGTGCACCAGTATATTCACACAATTTCTTTAACCAATGATGTAAATCAGGGAAAAGAATTTTTTCACCACTGATTATATTATATTTTGTGGTTTTTTCAACGTCTGTGCCTGTTGTATCTTTGTCACCTAGTGTTAAATTGATTAAATCTTTAGGATTTATTGAAAGTGAAACCCCCGCTTCGTTTGAAGATTTCTCAAGTGAACGTTCAGTAATTTCTTTTGAAGTAACTTCGTTATTCTTAAACCTTGTAGCTAACGAAATATTATCGAGTGCTTCAATTGCTTTATTTGCGTCTTTGGGGGCCTCATAGGCAATGAAGTGTAAAGCTTTGTCATACAATTCATCGACAATGTCTTTGAAAAGAGAAATACATCGTTTATTTAATGCAATACTTGGATTGTTGTAATCTGCAGCACTTCCTAATGTCCGGCAATCTAAATAAATTACTATCGCCTTATTGCCATTCTTTGTTTCATTTTCCAAGTATCTAAACAAATGCGTTTTACCAGTTCCCCGTCTGCCGTATATTATTTGGTTATTATTATTTGAAATTTGTGGCAAAATGCCAACTTCAACATAGGTTTTAACTACTTTGTTGTCATCAAGTATTCTTTCTGCACGCTGAGAAATACTTGAAATCGCTTTTGATATATTTTTATCTGTCAACATTTGTTTTCTGTATGTCGTTTAAAATTAGTGCTAACGTTTGGCAGCTACCCGAAGGTGGCGATTTCGAAGCACTTCACTGTCAACCAAGCACAAACTTTGATAGAAGTACAAAGCTTGATTTAACCACTGAACCGCCACTTTTGGGTAGGTGCTGTGTGTGCCTTGAATGGTGAATATAGGTCAAAAAGATGACCGTTCCAACGGGTG